>CBFDCK010000004.1:0-72620 GCA_965603285.1 uncultured bacterium | reverse complement strand
CTTCCTCTTCTATATCTGCTTCGACTTCCAGCTCTTCCTCAACCGATTCTGCTATTTCTTCGACTTCGTCCGCTGGGGTCTCTTCAGTTTCTTCTTCTACCACCATCTCCGCTTCATGAACCTCTTCTTGAGCCCTGTCCACTTCATCAGCCAGCGCCATCTTCCAATCCAGGTCAGCGTACGCCGGAGAGTCAACCTTACGCAGGCTCAACCCGATCCTCCTGCGATCTGTATCGATCTTAATTATCCGTAAGGTCACCACATCTCCTTCGGACACAATTTCCTTAGGATGTTCAATGCGATGGTCGCTCAACTCGGAGACGTGTACCAAACCCTCCAATTCATCATCAATTCGGGCAAAAGCCCCAAACTTTGTTAAGTGTGTGATTGTGCCCTCGACCAGCAAGCCATCTCGCAGGTGAGCAACTTTTTGTACCCAGGGATCCTCTTGCAATTGGCGTATGGATAGTCCGATGCGTTTGCGGTCGCGGTCCACGCTGATGACCTTAACATCAACTTCTTGCCCAACTTCCAATACTTCATTTGGATGCTTGATACGCTCCCAGGATATTTCCGAGAGATGAACCAAACCATCTGCACCTTCAATGTTGACAAACGCACCAAAATCTGCCAGGCTGGTGACACGTCCCGTATGAACCGATCCTTCTTCCAACTCTTCCAGCAACCGGTCTTTTAAAGTATCACGGGTTTCCTGCAAAGCCACACGTTCCGAGAGGATTAAACGGCGGCGCGTTCGATCCATCTCTATAACACTGACCTCCATTTGTTCACCAACCAGGGTTCCCCAACGCTCTTCTGGGGTTTCTCCAGTAAAGGATAACCGCCGCAGCAAACTGACCTGTGAAGCCGGTACAAACCCGCGCAGCCTTCCTATCGGTACGATTAACCCGCCCTTGTTGTACCCGATCACCTCGCTATCGAAAGTGCCTCCCGTTTCTAAGAGCTGCTCTACACTTTCCCAGTCTTGTTCTTCGCGGGCACGTGTATATGAAAGCACCACACTCCCGCTAGGATCCTCTGGGGCAACTACGTAAACTGGTATCTCTTGACCAATTTCGAAAACGGATTTTTCTTCGTCGGGTATTTGTTCAAACTCCCTTCCTGAAATCACTCCTTCAGACTTTGTCCCAATACTAACTAAGATTTCACTGGCGCGGATTTCGGCAATATTCCCCAGGCGAACTTCTCCTTGTTTGGGAAAATCTAGTTTGAACTCTCCTTCGTTTAGAAGAGTTTCCATCGGCGAACTGTCTTCTTCTTTCCCAACGGCGCTTGCACCTTCTTCTATCGTTTGATTGTTTTCAATCTCCTCCTGCTGCTCCAAAGGGGCTTCATTCTGTTCCATGTGTTTGCTGACTCCAACCTGCTGTAAATTTGTGGGGTGTATTATAAAGGTGAACAAGCAACTTGACAACCTTTGTGATAAGATTAGAATATCCGTCTAATATTCGGTGAGCGCATTTGATCAACAGTATATTGTCCATTCCAAGACTATTGCACCTCTCACTAACTAAGAGTTAATTAATGCTTCCGATTTATCCTTTTACCGCTGTCGTCGGCCAGGATCGCATGAAACGTGCCCTGGTTCTCAACGCTGTTGACCCCCGTATAGGTGGAGTACTGATACGTGGTGAGCGTGGGACCGCAAAGTCCACTGCCGCACGCGCAATGGCCGCACTTCTACCCCAAATCGTAGTCTTTGCCGATTCACCTTTCAATGACGACCCTAATGCTCCCAACACCTGGTCTGATTGGGTGAAGGAACAAATGCCAGCAGAAAAAGAACTGTTAACAGAAAAACGCCAGATTCGATTCGTTGATTTGCCAGTCTCCGCCACTGAAGATCGCGTGGTAGGAACCCTTGATATCGAGAAGGCTATTCAGAAAGGTGAACGGCACTTCGAGCCAGGTGTTCTGGCAGCCGCCAATCGTGGTCTGCTCTACATCGACGAGGTCAACCTGCTTGACGATCATGTCGTAGACCTCCTGCTCGACTCCGCCGCTATGGGGGTCAACATTGTCGAAAGAGAGGGGATATCCTTCTCCCATCCGGCGCGCTTTATCCTCGTCGGGACGATGAACCCTGAAGAAGGAGATTTACGTCCCCAACTGCTGGATCGATTCGCTTTATCGGTTGAAATCCACGGGATACGCGACGCCAGAGACCGGGTCCTTATTATGCAGCGCAATTTGGCATTTGAGACAAATCAGGAAGAATTTCGCCAGCAATGGCTGCCTTCCGAGGTGGAATTATCTCGCCAGATCGAAGAAGCACGCACATTAATTGACAAGGTCACTTACTCAAATCGTGATTTGCTTTCCATCGCGGCTTTGACGTCTTCCTTGGACGTGGACGGGCATCGCGCCGACTTAGTGATTTTGAAAACTGCCCGAGCTCATGCTGCTTTTGAAGGCAGGACAGCGATAACTGATCGCGATATCGCTCTGGCGGCGGAATTGGCATTACCTCACCGTATCAAGCGCGGTCCCTTCCATCAATCCGAGATAACGACCGAAGAACTGCAAGAACGAATTGAACAATTGCAAGGCGCTTCGTCCGGTGAAGGTGAACCTGAACCCGTACCCAAAGAGGAGTCACACAGCGAAAAAAAAAAGCCCTGACGACGGAAGTTCAGATCGAAGATACACAGCAAGTCCCCGCCGAACCCGCTCATCAGAAAGTATTTGATACAATCAGCGCCAACTGGTGGGAGGGCGGAGAAAAGGTAAAGGTCGGTTCAACCTTTGACCCACGCAAGATTGACAATCCACTCGATAGAACAACACGCCGGCATGCTGGTAGGCGCTCGCGTTCACATACCGATCGCAAACGCGGGCGCTATATCCAAGCTCGTCCAGCTCACGGAAAAACCGATGATATCGCTTTCGATGCTACCATTCGCGCCGCTGCCCCGCACCAAAAGAAGCGCATCGAACAGCGTAAACGGCTGGCTTTTGCCATTAAATCCAGCGACTTTCAGCGCAAGATCCGAATTAAGAAGACTGCGAACTTGATTCTTTTCGTTGTTGATGCATCCTGGTCAATGGCTGTTGCAGAACGCATGTCGGCTACCAAAGGTGCTATACTTTCCCTCTTGACCGATGCCTACAAACGTCGCGACCGGGTTGGGCTGGTTGTATTCCAGAAAAATCGCTCAACGCTCATCCTTCCTCCAACAAATTCTGTTCAGCTTGCCAAACGCGCTCTGGCTGACATCCCGGTCGGTGGTAAGACGCCTCTTTCTGCTGGTCTGTACAGCGCTCACCAGGTTATCCAAAAAGAGCGCATCCTGCACCCTGATGTGAACCCCTTAATTATCCTCTTGACCGATGGGGCTGGCAACGTCTCTATGAGCAATCTTCCTCCACAGGAGGAGGCAAACCGCCTGGCAGACCAAATTTCCACCGACGAGATCCGAAGCGTGGTCATAAATATGGAACACGCCGCTTTTGATCAAGGTCTTGCACAAAATCTGGCCGATCACCTCCAGGCACCCTGCTACACTTTAAGCGAGCTCAAGGCTGAAACCCTTTACCAAAAAGTGAAAGAAGAGATGGCATCCTGATTATTCCCATTTTTCGAGCTTCTTTTAGAATCTCTTGTAGTTGCCAGGAGAGCATTGTGCGGAAGATATTGACATATGTTGCATAGCGTATCGTTTTATCTGGTTTTCATGCTCACGCTCGTTTTATCTGCTTGCGCTGGAGGCAGCCCAACTGGTGTGGTCAAAAGCCCTGAATCAAATAAACCTACTGTAACAAATACCCCAGGAACGCCATATGAAGATGCTGTGGAGCAAGACCAACCATCTACTCCATCAACCCATCCCAATGACCCTACAACCTTTCCCCGAACCTCTACTTCCCTAGCGATAGATCATAAGAACACCCAATACATCCTCAGCGCTGAACTTAACTACGACAATCACCATCTGGCTGTAGACGAGCAGATCATTTATCACAACAACGCTCCCGAACCGCTTTCAGATTTGTTGTTGATGGTAGAACCAGTCTATTATTCGGATGTTTTCACACTGAGCGAATTAAATTGGGAGAGTGGAGATCCTATTGGTGATTACAAATGGGAAGGCAGCCAACTAAGATTGCCCCTGTCGGAACCATTAGAACACGGAGAGAAAATCAGGATAAACTTATCTTACGAGCTCGACTTGCCTTCTCCTGATCGATCTGCAAATAAACGACCGGTTCCCTTTGGGTACACAGAACGCCAGACCAATTTCGTGGATTGGTATCCATTCATTCCCCCATATATTCCTGGCACAGGCTGGTTGTCTCACAAAGCCGGCTTCTACGGCGAACATCTGGCTTACGAAACCTCAGATTTTGAAGTTGCCATCAAACTGCTGGATGAGCGCGAAGATCTGACCATCGCAGCCAGCGCGCCAGCAAAAATTGATGATAACTGGCATAGATTCCAATTCAAAGATGCGAGAAACTTTGTCTGGTCTGTCAGTCACGACTACCAGGTGATGACTGACACGATGGATTCAGTGACTGTTCTAAGTTATTCATTTCCTCTTCACACAAACGCAGGTGAAGCGGTCCTTCAAACCACTGTTGAGTCTTTGGCGCTTTATTCTGATCTCTTCGGTCCGTATCCCAGGGAGATATTGAGTGTGGTTGAGGCAGATTTCATGGACGGTATGGAATACGATGGAATGTATTTCTTAAGCAACGGTTTTTACAATCTATATACAAATACACCTGGAGAGTATTTGATAGCCATAGCGGCTCATGAGACCGCTCACCAATGGTGGTATGCAATGGTGGGCAACGATCAGGCACTTGAGCCCTGGTTGGATGAAGCTTTTTGTACCTACAGCGAGCGCCTATTTTATGAAAATAAATATCCTGAAGCACTCGAGTGGTGGTGGAATTATCGAATTTTTTATTATCAACCACAAGGCTGGGTGGACGACAGCATTTATAATCCCCACGGTGTAGCCAATGCATATCGCTCTTACCGGGATGCGGTCTATTTGAATGGAGCATTATTCCTGGAAGATCTACGGCTTTCAATCGGCGATGAAGCCTTTTTTGATTTCCTCCGAGATTATGCCCAAAGCTTCACACACAAGATTGCCACTACGAGTGATTTTTTTACTCTCCTTCAAAAATATACAACAGAAGACATAACACCCATCACTGATAAGTATTTCTCAGAATCGCCTGAGTGAATATTGGTTGTTTAAATATATCAACAATTTAAATAGATATATATGATTAGTAATAATAGTAGTCATTGGGGAAAAGTGGATAAAAGATATTTATAGCAAAGATACCAGTAAATGTGGGGGTAATAGCAAAGGTTGGTGCTACATTCGGGGGGCGATGAATAGGTTTTTGTCAGATGGTTTATGGGGAAGTGTGTGGAAATTGGATTTGGTTACGGTGCATATTCCAAGGAAAACACGTATCTGGGTTGTGCTAATATTTATCCCCCATATAGGGGACTATGTGAAATTTTTTCTCAATCTAATAAACACAAAATATCCCCAGATCATGACAATTATCCACAGAAATTCACAGGTTATCCACAACACAAGCGAATGAATATGTGCTAAAGGGGATTTGATAAATATTTTTCCTCATAAAAGGTCTTGACAAAAGGCTTAAATTAGACTATTATCTAATTAGATAATAGTCTAATTTAGATGTATATCTAAGTAACATGGTCGTTTTTGATGTTTTATATAGAAAGGAGTTTGAGATGCCTGTTTATCACAGTGATTATGATTTTGGTAAAGCCTATCGGGATGAACTTCTGCGTGCCGTTAAAAGAGAACGTTTGTCAAAGAGAGCAAAATTCTCCTTACCAGGCATTAGGGATAGGTTGATGCTTAGACTTGGCAATACACTGATATCTGTTGGAATGAGAATTAGAAAAGAGAGTAATTGTTCATGCGCAGAGTTCTCCCGGGTGCGGGTATGAACGAAAATCTAATCCAATCCGACAATAACGAAACGAATATTGATAAAAACAGCAGTGACCAATTGGTACAATCAGGAGAATACTCTCAATTGCCCCAATTGAGTTGGGACACTGGTACTGCGTACGATTTTTTTATCAGTCTTTCGGTCTTGCATGAGCCGGACAGCTTTGGTTTGCGCTCTTCGTGGGCAGCCGGTGTTCGATCACGTCTTTCAACTGATGACCGTAAAACGCTGTTGGTTGCAGAAAGGCTTGTCGGTCCCCCTTTGAAGTGGATATATAATTTACCGGCTCCTAAGAGTGCCTCCAGTGCGTTGTGGGCTTTACGGCAATTACCATCAGATCAGCTTTTACCTATGCTGGTGTTCTCAACGTGTTACTTTCAGGAAATAAACGAAGTATTGAAGGATGTTGCAGACCGGAGATCGTGGAACGACGCTGATATTGAAACTCTCAATAAAGCTTATCGCACTACATATCGCTCCCAAGGAAAGCACCACAAAATCCCCTCATCGAAAGTGCTGGCATGCATCCTGGATGCATGGATTCATCCTGTCGAGTATGGTGAAAATTATTTAGCAGCCCTGGAGAACTATTACCATGCATTTTTTTCAGAAGAGGAGCAACGAATAGAACCGGTGTTAGAGGATGGTTTGCGCAAAGCAAAGGATTTAGCAAAGCGTCTTCCATTTCCTGAGTTGTTTGAGCAACTTTCTCAAGGGCTGTATATGGATAATCTTTCTGAAATGACTGAGATGGTGCTTGTGCCTTCATATTGGTGTACCCCCCTCGTCATTTTTGGTGAAATAAGCGAAAAGAAGATGTTGGTTACGTTTGGAGTACGTCCCAAGGATGCATCACTTGAACACGGTGAAGTTATTCCCGATGCACTGCTGCGGGGACTTAAAGCTGTTTCAGACCCAACCAGGTTGCGGATCCTGCATTATTTAGCGCAGGAACCGATGACACCGGCTGAGCTTGCTCGCAAATTAAGACTGCGCGCTCCGACGGTAACGCATCATTTAAAAACCCTTCGTTTAGCCGGATTGGTGCATCTGTCACTTGAAACGCATGGTGAAAGGCATTATGCAGCCCGAAATGAAGCGATTAATGAATTGAATTCTTTGTTGCACAATTTCGTAGAATCAGAATCGGGAGAAATGACTTTGGAATAAAAGTATTAGTTACTTTACATGCTGAGTAAACCTGCTCTTATGCCAGACAATTGAAATGTTGTCTCCTTAGGTTCAGGTAGGGTCATCAACTGGGGCTGTAACAACTTTGCAGCCCCAGCAATATTTTAAGATGTGTAACTTATTTGAGAAACCTGCATCTAAGTATGAGAGTTAATCGGAAGTTTATTTGGAGGATTTAATTAATGGAAATGGTTATAGATTTTCCCGGTGGAGCTCGAGTCGACGCTCATTTTGGGCAATTTACAGTACACACAGACCAACCACCTATGTCAACAGCGCCAACGCCTTTTGCGACCTTTTTGGCCTCACTTGGCACCTGCGCAGGTATTTATGTGTTGGGTTTCTGCCAGCAAAGAGGTATTCCGACGGAAGGCATCCGTATCATCCAGCGAGTACATAAGTCTCCCAATAACGGCATGCTAGGAAAGATTGAAATAGAAATTCAGGTACCCTCAAATTTCCCGCAGAAGTACTATTCATCGCTCGTGCGTTCAGCAGAACTGTGTGCGGTTAAGAAACATTTCGAGCAGCCGCCCCAATTTGAGATTTATACTAGAGCGGTAGAGATGGCTGTTTGAAAAAGATAAACAGGCTTTTATTGGGAAGAGTGCCCACCCATAACAGGATTACGATTGTGCGATATTAATCAGGTCCAATATATGTACCTGGGTACAGGGTTGAGTTTTTGGGGATTACTACAATTCCATCCTTCGAGACCCATCTACCATCATCTAATTCCGTGCCTGGAGGGAATGGTTTGATGGTAACACCTTCTCCTATGCGCACGTTTTTATCCAGGATAGCCCCTTCTATCTGGCAATTGAGTCCAATACCAAGTGGAATAATGCTTGGAGGCGCGATATCAACGGGATCATAATAATCAGTCCCCATCATGATCGTTCTATTCATCCTGACCCCATCAGCGATTTGACTGCGCAGACCCACAACAGAATCAGTAATTTCAGACTGGAGGATCTTACATCCATCAGCCAGCAGCACGTTGCGAAGTATTGCGCCGTCGATCACTGACCCAGGCAGAAATCGCGGGCGCGTGTAAATTGGGCTATGGGGATCGTTGAAGTTAAAGGGTGAATCCGGTCGAGCGAGCAGCAGGTTTGTCTCGTAAAAAGAGCGGATCGTTCCGATGTCTTCCCAATAACCATCGAAATCGTATCCGAAGACGTTGTTGGTGGAGAGTTTGTTTGGGATGATCTGCGAGCCAAAGTCGTCGAAGGTTGTGTTTTCAAGGATGTCCACCAGGATATCCATATTGAAAAGATAGATGCCCATTGATCCCAAATATGGTCGTTCAGGTTCGTCCCGGCTGACGAATTTGGCTAAAATATCTTGATCCTTGGTTTTCTCAACAAAAGCGGTAATGCGGCAATCTGCGTTGCGCTTGAGCAAACCAAGACGGTGGGCATCCGCAGCGGCCACGGGCTGCACCGCTACCGTTATGTCGGCCTCGTGTTCCCAATGAAATTTAGCTAGGGCTTTGTAATCCATGCGGTAGAGATGATCTCCTGCCAGAATGAGCCCATACTCCGCACCCGTTGATTTAATCTCAAAGAGCTGTTTACGTACGGCATCAGCCGTTCCATGGTACCAGTCTCTGCTGAGCGGGGTTTGTTCGGCAGCCAGGATTTGCACCCAGCCGCGGTGAAATGAATCGAAATTATATGTGTGAGTGATGTGTCGGTGCAAGGAGACCGAGTTGTATTGTGTCAAGATGGCGATTCGGTTGATGTCGGAATTAATACAATTGCTGATTGGCACGTCAATCAAGCGGTATTTTCCAGCCATAGGGACAGCTGGTTTGGACCGTTCTTTAGTAAGAGGGTACAGGCGTTTACCTACCCCTCCACCTAATATGATAGCCAGGATGTTGTCGGATGAAGGCATTTAATACTCTCCTGAAGTCCTAGGAACAAGATTTATAGAGACAGATTAGACCAATAGATTGGTTCGACCTAATTATAAGATGAACTAGGCGTAGAGGGAAGTTTTAAATCACACCATCGTAGGTATAATTAAATATACAAGTAGAGCCTCAACCTACAACTGCTGGCTGTCGTACACAAAGATACAGACGGTGGTAAAACCTGGTCAATGATTGATGAGACGCACAGTTCACTGGTATGACTACATCACTATCAATATCTACTGGTTCGCTCTGACTACACGTTCCCAGGTATTAGCGCCCTTAATTGCCCCCCTGCTGGTGCAGAGGTTTATTGGCGAGGCGGATAAAGGAACCTATATTGGCATCATCCGACTGTGGTCATTGATGGTAGCAGTCCTTGTACAGGCTCTAATGGGAATGTTCTCCGACCGCAGCACGTTGAGGTGGGGTCGCCGAAGACCTTTTATCCTCGCCGGCACAGCAGGCGAGTTGGTCGTGTTTGCATTGATAGGTTTTATCGCTGGGATGGAAGGCTTGACTGGGTTTTGGGCATTATTTGCTGTTTATATCCTTTCAATGGTTTTTTCTAACACAGCCCAATCAGGGACACAGGGCTTGATCCCAGACATGGTACCCGACGATAAAAAGGGGCGCTTTTCAGGGGTTAAGGCGCTTTTTGAGCTTCCACTGCCGTTGATATTCGTTTCATTTGTCATGGGTAAACTCATCAGTGCCGGCAACCTGTGGGGCGCTTTGTTTGTTTTAATGGCGGTATTGGTCATTTGCGTTTTAGTGGTCATGTTTGTACGCGAGCAACCACTGCAAGAGGCGTCGGGAGGTGTGGTTTGGGAACCTTTTCTGCGTTTGCTCCTGATGACAGTTGTCTTTACAACGATCATTTTGTTTATGGGTGGGGCTGTTAACCAGATCATGGGTGTGACCCTTAATTTGTCTCAGCACGCGAGCATTGTCCTTACCGGATTTGTGGGATTAGCTGGAATGGGGTTCGCCATTGGGTTCGGTGTCTGGTCGAGCATCCGGATTAGTATTGGTCCTGCAATTCGCGAACACTCATCGTTCACCTGGTGGGTGGTGAACCGGTTGACGTTCTTGGTTGCGGCTACTAACCTGGGGGTTTTTATGCTATTCTACCTTCAGGAACGATTTGACGAATTTCAAGGTCAAAGTGCCGCTGGACCCGCTGCGACAGTATTAATGTTTGTGGGCGTTTTTGTTCTATTGGTGGCATTACCCGGCGGCTGGCTGGCTGATCGTTTTGGAAAGAAGCCCCTGGTTGCCGTGTGCGGTTTTTTAGCAGCCTTAGGCACTTTTATTGCCTTGATCGTGCCGGTGATCACAGGCTTATATATTGGCGCCTGCCTGATAGGTGCTGGGGTCGGGTTGTTTTATTCCACCAATTGGGCGCTTGGCACGGAGATTGTGCCGCCGGAACAGGCTGGACGCTTCCTGGGATTATCCAATCTTGCTGGCGCGGGAGCGGGCGCTATTGGCGCTTATATCGGTGGACCGATCGCGGATAACGCCGGCTATGTGCTGCTGTTCACCATTTATGGAGTGCTTTTTTTGCTCTCAATCCTGGCATTACGGGGTATTGACGAAGAGGGTGTACAGGAAATTCGTGCCTAGAGAGACCCCTCTTCTGTTCGCTCCACCGAGTCACCTGCTTGCCACGGCCAGTGTCCCTCGATCTCAACAATCAGCGCCCAGCTCAGGAAGGTGCGAACCAACACCAGTAAACCCAGGATGGCTACACTTTCCAGGGTTGATTCCAGGGCTACTGTACGGATAATGTCTGCCGCGACCAGGATCTCCAAACCTAACAACAACGTTCTACCCAGGTTGTATTTGAGCTTCCCATACTGTTGGCGCTGTTCCCCTGGATTGCGGATACCCGAGATGAAATAACGAGTAATTGATTTGAAAATAAACACCACGATAATCACCACAGCCAAAACCTCAATAGCGAGTGCGGCGTACTCGATCCATTCCAGGATCACTTCTCCTGTGCCAAAGCTGGTGATAAGACTACGAAACATTATTTGGGACCTCCTCTTTTCTTAACCTATCTAGCAAAAGCTTGATTTGTGCTAATCACCTGCAGTCCGAAACGTAGCCGCAAGCGCGCCCTCGGCGGTTCGCATTTCCATCTTGTCTACTTCAATGAGATATGTCGACGCAGTTTCAAGCGCTGCCAGATATTGGACTTCCTGCTCCATGACCCCGTCTGGCTCCGGGCAAAACATGCGCGTCGCAGCCGCTGGACCGATGGATATGTTATCTCCATTGACTTTATAGGTTGCGGTGTAATTATTACAGCCAGCAGAACCGCTCAAAGTGCCGTCCTCACCAAAATTAGCCGTGATCTCGGTGCCAATGATGACGCTTACTACAGCCTGTTTGCTGTTGTTATACCCAATCACCTGCCAGGAAGAATTTTCTAATGATACTGGCTCCAAATCAGAGAACTTAGCAATGACAGCACCGGAAGCGTCTTTTAACTCCATCTCATCGCCTTCAATCTTGTAGGTTGTCGCAGATGCCAGCACGTCCAGAAAGGCACTTTCCTGTGCCATGATTGGTGTGGGGCAGGCCATGAGCGTGGTTGCGCCTGGGGATATGGTGATCGTATCCCCGTCGGTTGTATATGCCGCATTGTAATTATTGCATCCGGTTGAACCGCTCATCCTGCCATCCACCTGGAATCCTGCCATGACTGTTGTTTCGGACAGTGCACTTTCCCCCCGCAGCGATTCAAGCACCCAGTTAGTCCCTTCCAGACTCTGCGATTGACCTCCTGCATTGCATGCTGCTAGAGCGACCGCCAGAATTGGTAATGATATCAGGAATAAACTTGTTGTCTTTCTTATTCTTTTCAATTGATTGTTCATCCTCTCCTATCTTACTCGATATTTTTGTTGTTCTACACGGCAGAGAGGGTATCTTGCCCGCCTGTTTGGGGCGGGCAGGCATGGAAACAAGGTACCAGGTATGGAAAGCTACTCTACAAGGGTCGATTTGCAGAACCTATTTACCCGGTTAGTTCATTGCAATGCGGGTCGTGACGAACAATGTCAATTGGAGTGGCTGAAAACTTCAATCAACGACAGTGAAGAAACCTTAGTATGATGGTTAAATGACCATAGAAAAAACGTCCCATTATCATAGGGAAAACAAGTTAATAGAAAACAGCTGGCCGCGGACAGCTGTTAGGCGATCTATATAGTGCCGAAGGTGGGAATCGAACCCACACTCCCGAAGGAACACGAGTTTGAGTCGTGCGCGTCTGCCTGTTCCGCCACTTCGGCATGAGTTGGATAAGTGATTGGTTTCCAAAGTATATCGAAAGTTAGTTGTCAGGTCAAGGCGAAGGGTTATAATTAACGTCGGAAACGAACCGGTTCTTAGACCGTGAACCTCCTTCATAAAAGTTAATCGAATATTTATGGAAGTATATAATTGCCTCATTTTCCAATTGACGAAATAATCCAGGGAGATTGTTTTGAGGTTTTGGCTGCGCTGCCTGCGGAATCGGTGGATTTAATTTTCACGGATCCGCCGTACAACCTGCAATTGCACCAGGAGCTATGGTGTCCGAAACATACCCGGGTAGAAGCCGTGGACGATGCCTGGGACAAATTCGAGAACCTCGAAGCTTATGACCATTTTACTAACCAGTGGCTGTCAGCCTGCCGGCGAGTGTTAAAACGGACGGGCACCTTGTGGGTGATTGGTATCTATCACAACGTTTTCCGGATCGGTAAAATCCTGCAAGACTTGCAATATTGGATTCTCAATGATGTTATTTGGGTCAAATCAAACCCTATGCCTAATTTTAGGGGTGTACGGTTCACAAATGCCCACGAAACCCTGATCTGGGCACAGAGAGAGCGCGGTGCCTCTTACACCTTCAATCACCACGCCATGAAAGCGCTTAACGACAACTTGTAGATGCGCAGCGATTGGTGTTTACCGATTTGCTCCGGGGGGGAGAGGTTGCGGGAAGGCAAACAACGAGCGAATCCAACTCAAAAACCGGAGTCCTTGCTCTACCGGATCCTGCAAGCCAGTTCCAATCCCGGCGATGTGGTCCTGGACCCATTTTTCGGTACCGGCACGACCGGCGTGGTCGCCAAACGCCTATACAGACATTGGGTCGGTATCGAGCGAGAGACCCGTTTTGTGGATTTGGCAAGAACGAGGATAAAAGACGCCCCCCAAAACGGCTTTGATGAAGCGCTCTTCGAGACCCCCAACCCGCGCAAACGGCGGCGAGTCCCGTTTGGCACACTGGTGGAGTATGGTTTTGTACAACCAGGACAGATGCTTTATTTTGGTAAGACCGGAGAAACTACTGCCAGGATACTGGCTGATGGGGCGATTGAGTGTGATGGGCAGCGCGGATCGATCCATCAGGTCGCTAAGGAATTGCGCCAGGCACCGTGCAATGGATGGGAGCAGTGGTATTATTTGGATGAACAAACCGGAGAACGCCTCCCGATCGATTATTCGAGAAAATTTTTCCGAGCAAAATATTATAAAACCAAGGAACATAAGAGGGAAGAACATGATGGAAAGGACGTACAAAAAAACTCGCTGGAGTCTTAATGACCTGTTTGAAACCCAAGACGACCCTGAAATGAAGGCTGCTATTTCGAAATTAGAGGCCAAGGTCACCGATTTTGAGACTGTGCGCCAGCAATTGAACGAGGACATAGATAAAACCGAATTTTCAGAACTTATCCGACGGTTGGAAGAGATCACCAGCCTGGTTTCTCGTATCTACGATTTCGGCGCGTTGCAGTTTGCTGCTGACACACAGAATCAGGATGCGCAGGTGTTCCTGGCGAAAGTGGAACAGCTAATGGCCGAGATGCAAAACAAGATTTTGTTTTTCAGTTTGTGGTGGAAAGGATTGGATGACATCCCAGCGGACCGGTTAATGGCCGGCTCAGGCGATTTTCACTACTGGCTGGAGGAGATGCGTCATTTTAAACCGCACACATTGTCCGAGGCCGAGGAGAAGGTTATCAACATAAAGGATGTAACCGGCTCAAGTGCTCTCAACACATTATACGATTCAATCACCAACCGGTATGTGTTCAAACTGACCGTTGATGGCGAGGAGAAAGAGCTAACCCGCGGCCAACTGATGGTTTATGTCCACGATAGTGATCCGCAGCTGCGTGCCGGTGTATACCAGGAGCTTTACCGAGTTTACGGGGATGACGGTCCAATTTTAGGGCAAATCTACCAGACCTTAGTGCGCGACTGGCGCAACGAGCAGTTGGATATGCGCCATTTTGATAAACCGATTGCGGTTCGCAATTTGGTGAACGATATTCCGGATGAAGTAGTGAACACGCTGTTAGATGTCTGCGAGCGTAACACGCCTATTTTTCAGCGCTTTTTTGAACTCAAGGCGCGCTTGCTGGGTGTTGAACGACTGCGGCGTTACGATATTTACGCACCGGTAGCCGGATCCGATAAGAAGTATAAATATCAAACCGCGGTTGATCTAGTTCTGGATTCATTCAGTCAGTTTGACCCTCAAATTTCGAAATTGGCGCAGCGGGTCTTTGATGACGATCACCTCGACAGCGAAGTGCGTAAAGGGAAGCGGGACGGTGCTTTTTGCGCAACAGTTACGCCGGATTTGACTCCCTGGGTCCTGCTTAACTACCAGGGTCGTCCAAGAGACGTGGCGACATTGGCGCACGAGCTCGGTCACGCAATTCACTCCATGTTGGCCGAACATCACAGCATTTTCACACAGCATTCCTCCCTGCCTTTAGCAGAAACGGCTTCTACATTCGCCGAGATGCTGCTGATTGATCGCTTGCTGGCGCAAGAAGAAGATCAGAGTGTACGACAGGACTTACTCTTCCGACAGGTGGACGATGCTTATGCCACCATCCTGCGCCAGGCATTTTTCGCTCTGTTCGAGCGCCAGGCACACGAGATGGTCAAACAGGACGCCTCTGTGGACGATCTTTCTAAGGCTTATCAAGAAAACCTGAAGAAGCAATTCGGCGAGGCGGTGGAAGTAAGCGCTGAATTTGGTTGGGAATGGGTCTCCATCCCGCATATTTATCATGTCCCGTTTTATGTGTATGCCTACGCATTTGGACAGTTGTTAGTGTTGTCGCTTTACCAGCAGTATAAAGAGGAGGGTGAGGCGTTTAAGCCGCGCTTTATTAAAATTCTTGCCGCTGGCGGTTCAGATGCGCCTGTCCGTATCCTTGCGGAGGCCGGAATCGATGTCTATGACACCGGATTCTGGCAAGGAGGATTTGATGTGATCTTGGAGCTAGTAGAACAACTGGAAGACATAACTTTGGAACTGTAACTCGCGCCGCTAATTAGTTTAGTGCCGCTAGGTAGTTTAGCGCTGTCGATTGTTGCGTTTTGAGATGTTCACTGGTATCCTTTATCCTGTAGCTCATAAGTGGAATGGTAACAAACAACGGTTCGCGGGGCCGTAGCGATAAAAGCGCACTAGAAAAACGTTATAAATATGACACAAATATAGCATAAACAGGTAATAAAATATAGGTTCTGAAATGTACATAGCAATCGAAGGTGCAATAGGCGTTGGGAAGACTACTCTTGCCAGATTATTACAACCCTCATTCGATGCAGGGCTGTTATTGGAGGTGTTTGAGGAGAACCCCTTTTTATCCGATTTTTATAGTGACAGGGAGCGGTATGCTTTTCAAACCCAGATCTTTTTCCTGCTCAGTCGTTACCATCAGCAGCGGCGTACGGTGACCGATATCCTATCCCAGGACGAGCGTCTTATCTCTGACTACACCTTTGAAAAAGACGCTCTTTTCGCCCAGATCAATCTTCGAGGCGATGAACTCGTAATGTACAGCAGGGTACACGAAGCCTTAGCTGAGAAAATAACTATACCAGACTTGATTGTTTACCTGCGGGCGGATACGGACACACTTATGGGGCGTATTGCTCTGCGCGACCGCTCTTATGAGCGCAGTATTGAGCATTCATATATCGAAGAGGTCAACCAGGCTTATGAGGCATTCTTCGGCGACCGCAATAAGCGCCGCTCACTATTGCTAACGATCGATACAAATGAGTTAGATTATGTTCAGAATGGAGAAGACTTGAAGTTGGTGGAAAACGGGATTCGTCAGGCTTTGAAAATGCCGCCGTTCCAGCAAGAGCTGCCATTGAACGCACCTTCTTCAAGTTAATTTAAGCCCTATTGTTTGCTCTGTGGTAAATATTCAACCATATTGTAAAAGCGCTTAGTCAGTAGCTATATTCAGATGTGCGTTTTTTGAGGAACTGCCTTAAAAGCCTGGTGCCTAGCGTGTTGTAGGTTTTAAGATTGTTTTTGTCAGACGGTCGTTAGTAATGTAATAAGGAGGCAAGGGACTGTGCGCATAAATCGTGAAGCTTTGATGCGGATTGTTAGTGAGACGATAGAAGAGCGCTCAAACAAAGATCGCAACCTGGTCTCGGTATACTTGTGCGGTACCTTGTTGGATGAAGACTATCTTTTGGGGGGCGCTGCCGATGTCGATCTGGTATTCATTCATATAGATGACGAAGCTGAGAAGCGCGAAATAGTAACGATTACGGACGAAGTTCACCTGGACATCGCCCATCACTCGCAAAACATGTACCGCACGCCGAGGAGCCTGCGCGTGCATCCCTGGCTAGGTCCAACAATTAAGGAATGTAGAATATTACACGACCCGCAGCACTTTATGGATTTCACACAAGCCAGCGTTCGGGGACAATTTGACCGACCAGATCGTGTTTTCGAGAGATCACGGTCCCAACTGGAGAAGGCTCGAAAAATCTGGCTAACGTACCAGATGGAAAAACCGGATCCTGGACCAGGTGAAGTTTTGGGTTATCTAAAAGCCTTAGGACAGGCTGCCAACGCGATTGCCAGTTTCAACGGATCCCCACTTACCGAGCGGCGTTTCCTGATCAATTTTCCTGACCGTGCTGAGGCGATGGGAAAACCAGGAATGTATGCCGGGCTTTTGGGTTTGCTCGGCGCTCCCAACCTTGAAGACAGTGATCTGCCCAGGCTGGTATCTCTTTGGCGATCAGCGTTTCAAGCCGTACCTCCTGATAAAGCACCTGTTCGCATCCACCCAATACGACAGCCGTACTACCAAAAAGCCTTCGAATCTATGCTTGAGGGAGAGCAGCCGAAAAACATTTTGTGGTCGTTGTTGCGTACCTGGACGATAGCAGTCAATTCGCTGCCCGGTGAGGCTCCGGAAAGGGAAACCTGGGCGCAAACCTTCAAGTACTTGGGGCTGTTAAGTCCCGAGTTTATGGAGCGGATTGCGGGGTTGGACGCCTTCCTGGACCTGATCGAAGAAACAACAGAAGCGTGGGCGCGCCGTAACGGTGTGTGGGTGGAATAAAAAGGAGAGATTATACGCTCAATGTTTCACGTGAAACATTGAGCTACTGCAGCCTTTCTTTTCTTGATGTTTCACGTGAAACATCTTATTTGGATACGCTTGCGATCAATGCTCCAGTAAGTTTCCCTGTTATAATCTCTTCCCATCACCTATGCTCATTGCTGATTCGCGAATTTAACCCCCGATGAGCTTGGACTCCTTGCTTTCTTGGCTCAAGGTTAATCGACCAGGTTTGCTTTTTGCATTACGCGGTAGAGACTGGATATAACTCAAGCCAGCGACATAGCTGAAGCCCCCAGCGTATAATAACACCCAGAACACAAGCCCCCAGGCTCCGATCAATATCACGTAAGCTAATAATCCCACGGAGTAGACCCCCAGCAGAGCCTCAATCCAGAAGTTGGCATCGCGCGGTAACATATAATCATGGTTTTCACCTGCTCCCTCACCTCCCTGAAGGTTGAATTTTGGTGTCCTTAGAAATGAAGTTTTGATCCCCAAAGAAGCCTCCGTGAAGGCGCGGGTATTGTTCACCGATAAGCCCATCCCCAGGAAAAGCAGTCCGATCAAGTGCGATAGGCGTTCTTGGATGCTTTGACCCTCCTCTCGCATAGAGATCCAATACATGAGAAGTGGACCGATAGCAGCGGTTGTAAAGAGATGGATGGTCCAAAAGAACCGGCTGTTTAAAAGCAGCACCGGCAGGGTTAAGAATAAGTTGACCAGTATCAGCGGGTGAACGACGTAGTGGGTAAGGTGAATCGAACCTTCGATCTTATTGCGCAGCGGTTGAGTAGAACGCCACAACTCGGGCAGCATTTTGCGAGCGGTCTGGATGCTGCCCTTTGCCCAGCGAAACTGCTGGCGTTTGAAAGCATTGATGTGAACAGGCAGTTCGGCAGGCACACTGATGTGTGGTAGGTACAGGATGCGCCATCCCCGCAGTTGAGCACGGTAGCTCAGATCTAGATCTTCCGTAAGAGTATCGCTCTGCCACCCACCGGCATCTTCAATGCAGGAACGCCGCCAAATCCCGGCCGTGCCGTTAAAATTGAGAAGAAAACCACCTGCGCTGCGGGTTTCCTGTTCGATCAGGAAATGACCATCTATCCCAGTTGCCTGGGCGCGTGTTAGCCATGATGAATCGGAATTAGTGTGTCCCCAGCGGGCTTGGACGCAACCGATATTTGTGTCTTCTACAAAGTAGAGAATGGTTGCCTGGAGAAAATCGGGATTTGGAATGAAGTCGGCGTCAAATATGGCGACGAATTCCCCCCGAGCGTTTAGCATACCGTGAGCCAAAGCGCCGCCTTTGTAGCCTACCCTGTTAGAGCGTTGGATATGCCTGATGTCTACCCCTAGATTTCGATGATAAGTTACTACTTGAGAGACGATATCTGAAGTGATATCGTCGGAATCATCCAAAACCTGGATTTCGAGTAGTTCTTTGGGATAATCCAACGCTGCGACGGAATCGATCAATCGTTTAACAACATAGCGCTCGTTGTATACAGGCAACTGGATGGTGACTCGAGGCAGGTCATTCCCTTGATTTGCGCGCAGTTTGTTGGTTGATTTTGTTTGACGCATCCTCCTCCATGTCAGGAAAAGGGTGTTGAAACCGTAAATCGCCAGAGCAATAACAATCACGCCATAAATAATTTCGAGCAGGATAATTATCCAAGTGGGTATTTCCATGACCAGGATAATTACCAGAGATATGGAATGGGTGGTTTGGAGCGGTTTTTCGCCAGCCTGGTGTCAATACCCAGACTACGTCCCGCTTTTGTAAAGAATAAGACTCCCAGAATCCCTAATATCATCACGTAGCTCCAGGGCCAATCATGACCGAATGTGGCAAGGAAGGTATTGGTTATAAAGAAGGCAGCCGCCACGCTGGTAAAAGGAGTAAGAAAACCGACCAGCAAAAATAGTCCTAACAGGAATTCGGCTACCAATTGGAATGGTGCGAAGGTGCCCCCCATCGGCAGGATTACGTTTTCGATGAAGGCGGCATACCAGATGAGCGAGTTTTGTGATTGCGGAAAAACTTCGCTGAAGAAGAACTGCAGACCCTCAGGTGTGTAAAATCCCTTGGAGAGATTGCTCAACCAGGTAGTCAAGAACATCACGCCCAGCATTATACGCAGCAAAGCGATCCAAAACAGCGGTACCTGGGGGTGCTTTAATGATTGAAATGTGATCATGATAAATATTCTCCTCCGAATTTGCTTTTGTTTGTTATTGATTCTGGGCTGCGATGGTCGCTAACGAGTTTTATAACACCAAAGCCACTTAATATTGACGCCCTTCAAGTTTGAATTCTTTCGTCTTACAACACGAAAATTAGTGTACCCCAAATAACAAGACCATAACGACCATTATACTCTACTAAAATATTTGATAGATCATATTAAAAGCACACGATGAGATTACAACCCCGATACTCTGAGCAATTATTATTGGGCTGTGCTGCACAGCTACTGGCTTTTTGTGGTTAGTGCTGTTTGTGCGTTGAGACAGTATATTACGATATTTAAGAGCAAAATTGATATAATATTAAACCAAATGCAATTATTAGTTGGCAGCAATAACTTTCACGTTTTTAGGGGATTGGTTGGCCAATTATCTGCGTTTTATACGTTCCCAAAGTATTCCTGTATCAATGATCTGCCCAAATCTGTGATGGAATAACGGCATGGCTGCCCAAATGAACAGCAGGTACATTGGAAGGTATTCAAGGAGCCTTACAAGGGGATACTCACGCAGATTCTGCGGGTCGATATAAGTCAGGTAAGAAAGCGAGACGGCAATGGATAAATATATCCAGGGCCACACGAATCGCCCTGTGAGGTTAGTTTCATCACGAACTGGGTACAGGAAAGGTAGAAAAGGTACGATGAGGGTCACATACCAGGGGTGGACAGTGGTAGTTAACAAAACATAAGCCCCTAACGGGATAACGGTCAGGCGAAGAAGGTAAACGCTGCGCGTGTTAAAGTCGGCTTTACCTGGATCATCGAGTTTCCAGGCCCAAAACCCGCTGGCTAACGATATCAGCGCCGTCAATACTGTGGTGAACAGTTTTGCAAAAAGTATAGGCGTGTCTCCTGCAATCTCCCCAGACATAGCGTTGGCTGTCTGGCTGCTCATTATCAATACTTCAAGCCAGTGGTAAATCCCGCTGTTGTAGTTCCAGTAGCTGGAGTAGATCCGTAGGGCGCCAAAAAGCCCTCTGCCGTCGAGGGGCCCGCTGAGACCCCATCCAGCACCAGCGGCGAAGAGGGCGCTCAGGCTCAACAGCAGGGCAAAGTAGACGACCAGACGACGCCATCCCCATCTTCGTACAAAAAGTGGCACCAGCAAGGCAGGGATCGCCTTGGTCAATGTTGAGCCAGCTAGAGCAAATGCCGATAAGTAACAACTTCTGTCTCCACCTGGCTGCCCCGGTTTGGAGCGCACCAGGAACCAGAATGCCGCCATCATCAGGAAGATCATCAGCGCATCAATATGGGCGCCGTGAGCAAATTCGACGATTACCAGGGGATTCCACAAATAAATTAGAACCTTGTTGCGAGATAATCCGAGCATCCTCAGAATATCGAATACCAGCCAGCCGGTTGATAAATCAAAAATAACAGCGCCAACCTGGAAAGCCAGTGTGCTCTGCGGGGTGACCCGGTTCACGAGTGCAAAAAATAATTGGCTGACAGGCAGATACGGCGATGCCATCCAATCATGATTGACCAAACCCCTAAGGAGAGTGTCATATCGATCTAGCAGTGGGGAATTAACTGGCAGGGAGAAAGGGTTAATCCCCTGATTAAGCAAATGACCGTCCCAAACATAGCGGTATACGTCGTCTGAGAGCGTGGGATCGGTTACCAGCAGGATAAGGCGAAACAAGATCGCAAATACCCAGATTGCCGTCAATGGAAGGCGGTCGCGGTTGAGGCGCGCCACTGCCAATACGTAAGCAGCAGCCGCAATCAGGAAGTAAGCTAAAAATGAAACTACATAGGAGCCCCTCAGGCTGGGCAGCGGGATGTAGGCTGCAAAGCAGACAGCCAAAACCACAGCCGCAAGAAATGATGGACCGCCCAATCTTAAGAGGTAACCCGATTGATAGCGGTTCATGTTTGCCGGTTTTTTAAAGAGAATCTCTCTGCGAACCTGCGGGTGTAAATCAATCTATCAGGCGGTATATGCTCAAGCTCAGCCTCCAGGCGCATAAAGTCTTCCCATGTATCGATATCGTACCATTCCGGCAGCAGTGCAACCCGCAGTCCCAGATTTGAAGCTTTGGACAATGTTTGTGACAGTACAAGTGAGGTGCTCCAGGTGATTCCTATGAACACATCTGGTAGATGTCGTTTGACACCTACCAGGTAGTAACCGCCGTCTTCACTTGGACCCAGGACGAGATCGCGATCGTCCAGGGATCGGACAGCCTGGTGAAGGTAGTCTGGAGGTAGAGAAGGACCATCCGAGTTTATAGCGAAGGCTTTCTTGTAGCCTTTATTGATAAGCTTTTCCAACACCTGGCTCAAGCAGGAGCCGATATCCGGGCAATCGACGGGGAGCAGTAATGCATCCGGCGGGGTGATCGTTTGAAAATAATTGCTGGAGTCAGACGGTGTTACGGCGATTGCCAGGTCGACTCCTTTCAATTCTGTCACTAAAGCGATAGTGTCCAATAAAAGTGCCTCGTAAAGAGCGCTGGCTTGGTGGTGTAAAAGCGGCGGGCAGAGCCGGGTTTTAGTGGAGCCAACGATGGGCTTTTTGGCCATTATGACCAGGGATGTGTCGTTCATGATGTTGGATCTGAAGTCAAGAATAAATAAATTAATTTGGGAGTTTGTTATTATCTCGAATAGTATATGATTGTACTTAGGATATGAAGTGTCGCAAGAAGTGTCCCCCGGATCGTACCGCTTATTTTTGATTTGCCGCCAAAACGAGACCGGTAGTTGACGGAGATTTCAAGGATGCGCCATTCCTGACGAGCGGCTTTAACGATCATTTCGGTAGGCCATCCGTAGGTCATGTCTTGAAGATCCAGCGTGAGAAGTTTTTCGCGCTTAACAGCACGGAAAGGGCTCAGGTCTGTGATGGGAAGTTCGTACAGCAGATGAATTAACCTAGCGGAGATCTGGTTCCCCACCCGCTGGTGCCAGGGCATAGTTCCCGGGGTGATATAGCCGGCCAAACGTGATCCGAGTACCATATCAGCTTGACCGGTCAGGATGGGATTGGTTAATGCGGGAATCTGGCTGGGGTTATCTGCACCGTCACCGTCCATAAAAACCAGTATATCCCCGTCCGAGTGATTCACTCCGGTTGTGCAGGCGATTCCATACCCGCGCTGCTTTTCAATAACAACCCGCGCGCCACCAGCTTTTGCTATCCGCACAGTGTCATCCGTTGAGCCGCCATCCACCAGGATTACTTCAGAAACTACTTCATCGGGGATTTCTGAAAGAACGTGCTTCAGGCTTTCGGCCTCGTTCAAGGCAGGGATGATAACGTTCGTACGCATTCAGTTTATATCGTATCTTACTACTTTGATTTCCCTGAGTATGCTGCCTCATCAACTAACCAGAGCAATCGCCCGTTTAACGGCTGGATGAACTGGGCAGGTAGTGCGGGTGACGATTGGTCTGGAGAGGACAATACGTGTTTCAAGCTCTGACTCTTGCTCGCGCCGGCGACTAAAAAAGTCACCTGCGCAGCGGCGTTAATGGCGGGCAGTGTGAGGGTGAGGCGCGTAACTAAAGGTGGGGGCGGGTTAGTATGTTCGACCGCCGTTACCCAGCATACGGATTCATTAAGTGCATCCGAAGATGGAAAAAGCGAAGCTGTGTGTCCATCATCGCCCATGCCTAGCAGGACTAGGTCAAAGGATTTCAGTCCAGCAGACCCAACATCTGGATCATTTGAGTGATCATGCTGTATGGAGAAGAAGGTTCGTAAAGAACCTTCATATTCTAGGGCTGCTTTTTTGGGCTCCTCTTCCGCACGCATGCGGTGAATGTTTTTTACTGGGATGGTGACGTGATCCAGGAGAGATTGGTGCGCCATGCGGTAGTTGCTATCTGGATGTTCGGGTGGCACACAGCGCTCGTCTCCCCAGAAGATATGAATCCGCTTCCAGTCCAAGCGCTGGGCATACTCGTCGCTCGCCAGTAATTCATAAGCCGCTTTCGGCGTCGACCCGCCGGCTAAGGCGAGGCTGAACCGGTCTCGATTTTGTAGCGCAGTTGTTCCTGATTCGATAATGTGTTCAGCCGCTGCCCGAGCGAGGCTTTCTCGATCCTGATATATTTTGATGTCTATCATCTTATGGGTATTAGTGTACACATCCCAGGCGCCATACACGCCCATCGCGAGTTAATAGATCGTCAGCTCCTGCGGGTCCCCAGCTGCCTGGCTCGTAAACAGCCATTTTATTTGCTTCTAGCGTAGAATCACCCTGTATGACCGGGTCGATCAATTTCCAGGCAAGTTCGATTCCGTCGCTGCGCGCGAACAAAGAGGCATCTCCCTTTAACGCATCCAGAAGCAGCCGTTCGTAAGCCTCAGGTAAGGCTGTTTCGCTAAAGGCATCGAGGTAATGGAAATCCATGTCCACCGATCGTGATTCCTGGATAGAGTCGGGTACTTTGATTTCAAATTTGAGATGCATACCCTCATCGGGTTGAATGCACAGTGAAAGGATGTTAGGTGTGAAGTCGTAATTGGTTGGAAGGTCAAACATCATGTGAGGCGGACGCTTGAACTCGATCGAGATTTCACTTACTTTCTTCGCCAGGTATTTACCGGAGCGCAGGTAGAAAGGCACACCCTGCCAACGCCAGTTGTCGATATGCAGCTTAAGAGCCGCAAAGGTAGGAGTCCTTGAATCAGGCGTGACGCCCTCCGTCTCGCTGTAGCCCTGGTATTGGGCGCGCACAGTATCGGATAATGCGATGGGACGAGTGGCGCTCAGTACCTTAACCTTTTCATTGCGCAGGGCATCGGCCTCGAATGAGGCAGGTGGTTCCATCGCCACCAGGGCAAAGAGCTGCAGCAGGTGGTTCTGGAACATATCCCGCAAGACCCCGGAGGTGTCGTAATATCCAGCCCGGTGACCAACCCCCACGGTTTCGGCTACTGTGATCTGGATATTATCCACATAGTTGCGATTCCAGACCGGCTCAAAGATGGTGTTAGCAAACCGGAAGAATAGAATGTTCTGTGCGGTCTCTTTACCCAGATAATGGTCGATGCGATAGATCTGACTTTCGTCAAAAACTGTGTGGATAGAACGGTTTAGAGTCTGGGCGGATGATAGATCTCTGCCGAAGGGTTTTTCGATGATGATATTACGCTTACCGGCTTCCTGGGATACCATGCCAGCCGCGCCCAGATTGCTGACGATTTGTTCGTAAAAGGTGGGTGAGGTGGCGAGATAAAAAAGCCGGTTCGCAGGTCCGCTCTCGAGTTTTTGAAGATAGTTCTGCAGCCGTACTAAATCCTGCCCCGTGGATAAATCGCCCTGGAAGTATCTCAGTGAGGGAGCGAATGCCCCCCACAATCCGGGGTCATAAGTGCTCTGGCTGAATTCCATAACGCCATCCTGCATGTGAGTACGGAAATCCTGATCGTTGTAAGGGCGGCGGGCGTAACCGACGATGTTTGTGTCTTCTGGTAAGCGCCCTTTGCGCCTGAGATTGTACAGTGCGGGTATCAGTTTGCGCCTGGTCAGATCACCGGAGGCGCCGAAAATCAGGATTGTGGTAGGTAAATCGTTCATGATGGAAGTTATTCCTCTCGTTTAATTGCGTGTCCACCAAATTGGTTGCGAATGGCGGCTAACAATTTGGCGGCGTAGCTCTCCTCCTGGCGGCTGACGAAGCGAGCCTGAAGGGCTTGGGTGATCACTGGTGCAGGCACGTCCAGGTCAATGGCTTCAAATACTGTCCAGCGCCCTTCCCCGCTGTCGGCAACCCAGTCTTTTATGCCCTCCAGCTCAGGATTTTCAGCCAGAGCATCTGCGGTTAGATCAAGCAACCACGAACGCACGACGCTGCCGAAGCGCCAGATTTCGGCGATTTGGTGCAGATCCAGACCGAATACTTCTTTGGCACGCATAATCTCAAAACCTTCTGCGTAGGCTTGCATCAGACCGTATTCGATCCCGTTGTGGACCATTTTGACGAAATGACCAGAACCCGCAGGACCGACATGCCCCCAGCCCAGGTCAGGTCCCGGAGCCAATGTCTCCAGTACAGGGCGAATGCGATCCACAGCTTCACTTTCGCCGCCGACCATCATACTGTATCCTTCAGCCAAACCCCAAACGCCGCCGCTGGTGCCAACGTCCACAAAAAAGATACCCTTTTCCTCCAACATTCCAGCGCGACGTATGCTGTCTTTGTAATTACTGTTGCCACCGTCGATGATTATGTCACCAGGGGATAATATATCCGCAAGCGCTGTTATTGTGCTTTCGGTTGGGTTTCCAGCCGGGACCATAACCCAAACAACGCGTGGTGAAGCCAGCTTTGTGATGATTTCATCCAGGGTACGGGCCCCGTCAGCGCCCTGTGCTTCGGCAGCCTGAATTGAATCCTCGTTTAAGTCAAAGGCTACGACACTGTGCCCGCCTCGCAGCATACGGGTGGTCATATTAGCACCCATTTTACCTAGTCCGATCATTGCTATTTCCATTTGTTTTTTCCTTTGATAGTTTATGAAAATCTATGTGATTAATGTCCCTACTGAGATCTGATTGGTTTATATTCTATTGCTCGGTCACATAGAATAAGATGAACTGTCACTCTGATTGGAGCGAAGCTGAGTTAATAATCTCGTTGCGAGAGTTCTCTGCGACATCCATCAGGATTTTATTGACTAAGTTCTACCTATTCATTATTGGATTTTTAATTGATCCTTTTTACGCTCTGTAATCATATGATTCACAACTTCAGGCAGTGCGGATGGATCATCGACGACCCACTTTTCATCCAAAAGCTTCTGGGTGTGCATTGACTGACGGGTAAAAGGCGTGGTTACCGCGATGCACCACATTCCGGCAGCTAGAGCTGCCTGTACGCCGGTAGGCGAATCTTCAATAACCAGGCATTCTTCGGGAGGGACATCTAGTTCTTTGGCGACCAGCAGGTATATCTCTGGATCAGGTTTACCGTTCTCTACATCGTCGCGACTGGCGATGAAATTGAAAGCCTCAGACAGATTAAGCACCTGAAGTACACGCTGAACCTGGGGACAGTGGGACATGGTCGCCAAACCGACTTTGCATTGTGCCCTCCTGGCTTCTTCCAACAGGGCCATGTTATGCGGCCATTGGTTGTTACGCAAGACATCGGGGTCAGCGAGCATGTCTTCATAATAGCGCATGCGCATCTGGACATAAGCCTGCCAGGGCGTGCTCACACCAAATTCATCCATGTGCTGACTGGCAGCACTTTCTGCTTCAAACCTTTTTAGCAGATACGTTGCAACTTCACGGCGCGATAAGCCCACGACCTCTTTGAACACTTCTACGATCTCTGTTTCGTCAACTTCATATGAGCAAAGTTCGGTCATCGCGCTGGCGTAAGAGAGCGCTTTAAGGCGCTCAGTTTGTACCAGCGTCCCATCGAGGTCAAAGATCATCGCTCTGATCATGCTCGTTTGCCTCGCATGTTATCAGATCGCTTTGCGTTCATACTAAAGATTCTGATAACAGGTTCAGCCCCCCAAGAATATCCGTCCCGAGGTGGAAGCGAATAACCTTTCGACCAGCATCGAGCAGTGCCTGGTTGTCGCCAAGCGCTGCCGACATCTCAAGCACCCCAAAGTTGATCGAGGATTCGCTTGCGCCCGCCTCATCAGGTATTGAGGCGTCCTGGGCGCCGTCAGAGGTGAATTGGATAAACAGACCTCTACCGGCATCGCCTTTGTGCAGCTGACCCGTAGAGTGCAGAAAACGCGGTCCGTAGCCGTTTGTAACTGCCATTTTTGTCTCGTCCCGCAGGTTGGTACGCAGTCGCAGTAGGGCGGCGTCAGTCTCTTGCGTCGGCTGGACAAAAGCCTGCAGTGCAATGTAAGCGCCTGGTTGGGCTTGAGAGAGAAACGATTGTAGTGCACTTTCAGGTGTGTTGGCTTGAACGTCCCCGAATACGCTGATGCCGTCCGCACCTAGAATAGGATTTGAGACTGGAAGCTTTCCATTTTCCTGGTAGGCGGTTAACATTTTACGGGCCAACACTTTTGCAGACTCGACATTGGGCTGGTCGAATGGGTTGATTCCCAGGCGATATCCTGCCACAGCAGTAGCCATTTCCCACAGGAAGAACTGCTCTCCCAGGTCGTAAAGATCATCCAGGTTCAGGCGCACAACCGGGCTGCCGGTATCTTCTAGGACCTTTAGGGTCGAATCGAAGGTTTCGTCTCCTTCCAGTTTGAGATAAACGAAGAGTCTATCGTCGCCGTATACCTCTGGTGATCCAACGGTTTCGCCTACCACGGGCAAGATGCCTTTACCTTCTTTGCCAGTGCTTTCAGCGATGAGCTGTTCCAGCCAGTCACCAAAACTGCGGATGCCGGGCGAGGTGATCAAGGTCACTTTATCTCGTCCAGCTTTGGCAAGTTCGCCCAAAATTGCGCCCAGATGTGCTCCGTGGTTATCTCCGGATATTGGGTTGTTGCATCCTTCGCAATTACAGACCATATTCGAAGCCCGTTCGAGAAGCAGCTCCACGTCCATACCAATCAGAGATGCCGGTACCAGACCGAAGTATGAGAGCGCGGAGTAGCGACCACCTATATTGGGATCATTGAAAAAAGTGGCCCGGAATTCGTATTGTTCAGCCAGCTCGGCGAGATGGCTGCCCGGGTCGGTAATGGCGACGAAATGTGCCCCGGCGTTTTCCGCTCCGACCGCCTCGAGAACACGGTTGTAAAAGAACTTAAAAAATGAAAGTGTCTCTACTGTGCCGCCGGATTTTGTCGAAACGATAAACAGGGTCTTGGAAGGGTTTAGTTTTTCCGCCTTACTCAACACCGCATCTGGATCGGTGCTGTCTAAAACGGTGAGATCCAGATATCCTTTTCTAACGCCGTAAGTATTACGGAAAACCTCGGGAGCCAGACTTGAACCGCCCATGCCCAACAGGAGGGCGTTAGTGTAGCCTTCCAAACCCACGTTTTCTGCTAAGGATTGCAGGCGCGGCAGATCTTCCAGCATTTTTTCGGTGATGTGCAGCCAACCCAGACGGTTTGTAATCTCCTTCGGCTTGGGTTTCCAAACAGTGTGGTCGATTGACCAGATACGTGACATGATCTGGTCTTCTTCCATTTCGGACAGGGCGGAATTAACCAAACCCTCATATCCAGAAAGATCAGCGCTTATTAGCCCCCATCCAGCGAGAAGTTTTTCCCGCTTTCCGGCAATGCTTGCCATTAAGACCTCAAAGGATTTTAAGAACGCTGCCACACCGTCATCTTGGAGTTTTTGTGTGATGGCGTCAAGATCGATGCCTAACTTGGCGAGCTGTGCCAACTGGCGGTGCGCTTCGTCGATATCGACTCCAAGTGTAGAGGAAACGGTCCCATGATCGAGGAAGGATTGCAGTGTGGCTGGCGGAACTGTGTTGACCGTATCAAGACCGATCAAATTGTCTACATATAGCGTATCAGAATAGGCCGGGTTTTTTGTGCCGGTGCTTGCCCACAAGGGACGCTGGACACGTGCGCCCTGCGAAGCTAATTTTTCCCACCGCTCACCACTGAAGATTTCCTTGAAGCGAGCGTAAGCAATTTTTGCGTTAGCTATGGCAATTTTTCCCTGCAGGCTTGATCCCCCAAGATTTTCAAGTTCGCGGTCTACAGCCGTATCAACCCGGCTGACGAAGAAGGATGCCACCGAAGCGATTTTTGAAACATCACCACCTGAGGCAGCGTATTTTTCCAAGCCGGCGATATAAGCTTGAGCCGTAGCCTCATAATGTAAGAGGGAGAAAAGCAGCGTGACGTTGACATTAATCCCTTTGCTGATAGCCATTTCAATTGCCGGGATGCCAGCCCGGGTTGCTGGTATTTTGATCATTATATTTGGGCGGTCGAGCTCATTGAACAGACGGCTAGCTTCAGCCACCGTGCCATTTGTGTCGTTTGCCAGTGTTGGACTAACTTCCAGGCTGATATATCCATCCTCACCGTTAGATTGATCGTAAACCGGATGCAGAATGTTGGCTGCGTGGCGAATATCCTCTAACGTTAGGGTTTCGTAAATCTCTTCAACCGACTTTCCGGCTTCAACTAGAATGTTAAGATCCTGGTCGTAGTCTGCGCTTCCAGCAATAGCCTTTTCGAAAATAGCAGGGTTCGACGTGACCCCACGCACACCTTGATCGACCAGTTTTTGTAGTTCACCACCTGTGATGAAAGAACGGCGAATGTAATCAAACCATACCGCCTGACCAAGTTTTGATAATTGTTCTAGATTAGACATGTTGATGCTCCTCAAAAGATAAGTTTAGTCTTGCCACCTGTCAAGCCCATAATATGCAGCACCTAGGAGGGCTGCCTGGCGGTTTAGAATCACGTGCACCGGCATCTGGCTTAAGACGCTTGCTAGACGCCCTTTGTGCAGGAATGCCTGCATGAAGATGCCGCTATCGAGATAAGGCAAAATACGGGGCGGGATTCCCCCACCCAGGTAAACCCCACCCGAGGATAGTACTTTAAGGGCCATGTTCCCGGATTCAGCGCCCAGGATGGATACAAATGTGTCCATTGTCAGACTGCAGAGCTTGCAGGATCGTTTTTTATCCAGAGCAGCCTTTGCAATAATGGGAGTAGGATCCTTCGCCCTTACTAATTGTTCTGCCAGCCAGTCTGGTTCTTCGGCGTATTTTTCGTCTCTGAGAAAGGCGTAGATGTTCGGTATTCCTTTTCCCGAACAAACCCGCTCGCAGCTTACGTGACCAAAGCGATCCAGAAGATATTGATGCAGCTTTAATGCGAGCTGGTTTGTGGGTGCAAAATCCGAGTGCCCACCTTCGGAGGCATACGGGAAGTAGTGTGAGCCATCCCAGGTTAGATAAGCCTCTCCAAGACCGGTACCCGGCGCGATGACGGCTATGGTTCCACCATAAACCGGCTTACCCGGGTTCAATGTATGCAGGTCCTTATCCTCAAGCCGGGGAACTGCCGCAGCCATGGCGACCAGGTCATTGAGTAGATGGACACGGGTGAGGTCAAACGTATCCCGGAGCCCGTCAACCGTCATAGACCACGCGAGGTTGGTTATGGAGGCCTGGTCTTCTACGACGGGACCAGCGACCCCGAGGCTGGCTTGGGTAACTTTAAAATCAAATTGGGAGAGATATTCGGAGATTATTGTCTCAAGGTTGGGATAATCAGTGCTGCGATATGTCATTTCCGTGAGTGGGACAACAGAACATTTTTCAACTGAAAACACGGCTAAGTTTGCCTTCGTTCCACCGATATCACCTGCTAGTAGCACTGTAACCTCCTTTTTTATGTATAAGGCAGAAACGATTTAGCCGGAAAGGATAAAAAACCGCTCCCTGTGTTATTTTCAAATCACGGCGTAGATATGCCCAACTTTTTAGACGACATCAAGGAAGACATTATTACGCATTAAAAAATGTTGATGCTATAGATCACCTAATATTGTTCCGTTTCTAACCAGGCTCGCAGTACTTCTGCCACGCTCCACGCTTGGGCGATGCATCCGCGCGGCGCAAATGGCGGATCGCCGTCGAAAATTTCGCTGATTGTACCCAAGCCATGGTCTGCCATGTTGTATATCAGCGGCTGCAGAAAAGAGCGCGCCAGTTGACGGTCTTTGTATACACGCAAGTGTCCGCTGACGAATGGTCCAATCAACCAACCCCAGACTGTGCCCTGGTGGTAAACGCTATCGCGCTGCTGGGTGTCGCCGCCATAATGACCGGCGTACAAAGGGTCCTGGGGAGCCAGACTTCGCAGCCCGTGGGATGTAAGCAGGTACCGGGCAGCGGCGTCTATCACTGCTTTTTGTTGGACCATATCGAGCGGGCTGTGGGTTAATGAAACTGCCAGGATCTGGTTGGGGCGCAGGCTGTCGTCGTTACCATTTGGACCATCGATTACGTCGTAGCAGCAGTTCCCAACCAGGTTCCAAAATCGAGCAAACCCGGATTGGGTGCGGTCACCAAGCTCATCGAAAGGTTTGCTCGGTTCGCCAAGGTGGCGGGCGAAATCCGACATGCTGCGCAATGCGTTGTACCACAGCGCATTAATTTCCACTGGTTTGCCGGTGCGCGGCGTGACCACCCAGTCGTCCACTTTGGCGTCCATCCAGGTTAGTTGTACCCCAGGTTGACCGGCGTACAGTAAGCCGTCATCGCGGTCGACGTGAATCTGGTAGCGCGTGCCACGCTGGTGCCAGGTGATGATGTCCATTAAAACGGGGAAGAGCATTTCCAGAAATTCATCGTCGCCGGTGGCCGCGTGGTAGGCACGAACGGCCTCGATAAACCATAAGGTAGCGTCTGCGGTGTTGTATTCGGGTGTCTCGCCGGTAGTAGTGAAACGGTTTGGAAGCATGCCCTCATCTACAAATCGGGAGAAAGTGAGTAGAATGGAGCGTGCTATCTCGTGCCTGCCGGTGGAAAGGGCTAAACCGGGCAGGCTGATCATTGTATCGCGGCCCCAGTCACCGAACCAGGGATAGCCGGCGATGATCGAATGACCGGTTGTATTACTAACAGACGAGGCTCCAGACCCGATTGGTATATAGTCACTAGATTCGTTAATGGCCGTGCGCTGGACGATGAACTGGTCAGCCGCCAGTAAAAGCCGCTCAGTTATTTCATCCACCGGGTGGGACCTGTAACTTGTATGTTGGCTGGCTCGCTCGAACGAGGCGATTAAATCCCCTTCATGTTGTCGCCGTTCAGTATAGGCTTCTGATTCATCAAGACTGGTGTCCGGGTTTGTGGTGGCGATTATGCTTACAGATTCGCCGGGTATCAATGTCGCACGGAACTCGCCGGCATTGAGGTGATCTTCGTTGCCTTCGAAGCCGCGATATTGTTCGGCGCTCAATGCGAAATCCCGGAACCATTCATCTTTAGGGGTAATTTCAGCCTGTTTACTCAGCAGGTAGAAGGGGATCCCGCCTTCGAAAGCTTGAAATCTAAGCCCACCTGGTACAGGATCGATCTGCCAATCCCAACTTCCTTGAGTGGAACCATGGAAATCGCGGTAGTTGGCCAGGACTTTGGCAGTTAGGGTGAAAGGAGCGCTGCCCTGGCTCAGTTGATAGTGAACGTATGTGGTATTTTCTCCGGTACCCATCCACACCCGTTTCTCAAGCTGGCTGTCGGCGCAGGTGAAAGTCCATACGGGCGTTGTGCCTTCGAGATGGAAACGTTCAATATAACGGAAGCCTTGTGGTTCTAGAGTTCCATCTGCCCAGCGATTGGTATACAATGGATAACTAATGTCTTGGTAGAACGCCGTTTCATCGAACTTGGTGACCAACAATTTCCTTGCCAGCGGCGGCTGTAGCGCTGCGATCAAGAGCCCGTGATAGCGGCGTGTCAGTAAGCCGGCAATAGTACCGCAGGCAAATCCACCTATCCCGTTCGTCACCAACCACTCTCGGGATGCGGCGTTGGTCAGGTTTCCACAAATCGGACGACCAAAATCGAGTTTCATCCAGCATCCTGGATCATTTTAGCGACCAGAGCAGTCCACCCGGTCTGGTGGCTGGCTCCAAGACCGGTCCCATTATTTCCGTGGAAATATTCGAAAAATAATATATTATCCCGCCAATGTGGATCGCGTTGGAAGTAATCCTCTCCGCCGAATACTGGACGCTGCCCACCGCTGCTTTCGTCACGTAAAAAAATACTTGCAAGTCTACGGCACAAATCATCTGCCGCCTCGTTTAATGTAAGCAATCGGTCTGATCCATGAGGCACCTTCACTTTGAGTGTATCGCCGTAGTGATGTCCATATTGGCGAAGAGCTTCAATTACCAGGTAGTTGACCGGGAACCAGATTGGACCACGCCAGTTGGAGTTGCCGCCAAACAAACCATAGCTGGATTCGGCAGGTTCGTAGCCCACGGTTTGAGTATGTCCATCTAATCGTAACTCGTAAGGGTGTTTAAGATGGAACCGGGAGAGTGACCTGAGCCCATAATCGGACAGGAACTCAGTTTGATCAAAAACGCGCTCCAAGACGCGCCTCAGGTTTTCCCGGTTCAAAATTGACAATTGGTAGTGACCATGAGCACCTGGCTCAGTCAATGAAGCGACGTTCTTCACCAGATCTGGACGGTAGTTAATGAACCAATCCACACGTCGCTTGAAGCGTGGCAGATTCTCCAGCAATTCCGGTTCTATTGTCGTGGTGGCAAAAAGTGGTATCAACCCTACGAAGGAACGGATTTTCAGTGGGGTGATTCGCCCGTCTGAGGTATGCAACGCATCATAGAAGAAGCCATCCTCCTCGTCCCAAAGGCTCATCCCTTGACAGCCCATATCGTAAAAAGCGCTGACGATGTATATAAAATGTTCGAAAAACTTGGTGGCAACGTCCTCATAAGCCGGACGAGAACGGGCGAGTTCTAATGCTATGTTGAGCATATTGAGACAATACATTGCCATCCAGGCGGTTCCATCGGCTTGATCCAAATACTCCCCTGAGGGTAATGGCTTGCTGCGGTCGAAAACGCCGATGTTATCCAGACCCAGGAAGCCCCCCTGGAAGACATTATTACCGTCTTGGTCTTTGCGGTTGACCCAATATGTGAAGTTTAGAAGCAGTTTGTGAAAAACCTTTTCTAAAAAATCTGTGTCTTGGCGTTCATTCAAGTCGCAATCGATATGATAGACCTGCAGCGCAGCCCAGGCGTGTACCGGTGGATTTGTGTCACCGAAAGCCCATTCATAAGCTGGTAATTGCCCGTTGGGGTGCATGTACCATTCGCGTAAGAGCAGGATAAGCTGGCGTTTAGCCCATTCAGGGTCAATAATCGCTAATGGGATTGTGTGAAACGCAAGATCCCAGGCAGCAAACCAGGGGTATTCCCACTTGTCGGGCATTGAGAGCACATCCAGGTTATAAAGCTGCTTCCAGTCTGAGTTGCGCCCGTCTAAACGCGATGCTGGCGGTTTTGGTTGTCCGGGATCTCCTTGTAACCATAGTTCGACACTGTAGTGATAGAACTGTTTACTCCACAATAACCCGGCTAACGCCTGCCTTTGGACCAGGCGCTCGTCCTCGCTTAGAATTGGGTTCTGTACAGCAGTATAAAATTCGTCCGCTTCCCGTATACGCAGTTCGAAAATATTATCGAAATCAACAAATGGGTTCGCGTGTGGGAGACTACTGAAACGAACTTCTACAGACAGACTCTCACCAGGAGCAAGCGTGGTTTGGTAATGAGCCGCAGCTTTACTGCCCTTTTGGTCTGGATTAACCCGGCTTGATAGCCCGCTAACCACGACTTCGTGGATGCCGTCTTTGACATAAGGACCAGCGTTTGGTGTTCCGAATAGCCTTTCCATGTTTGTTTCGTTTTCGGTGAATAGAAGGGGAGCCTCAAGCCGATCCACCTGCTGGGATGAAGGCGACTTTCCTATTGAGTGAAAACCAGAAAGGTACCACCACCTGTCCCCCAGATGCCGGGATTGGGTGTGTGTGATTAAAACATCTCGCCGTGTATCCTCAACTACTTGGATTACCGGGCGGGTCGGATTGTAACCCCACGACCAGGTGTTGCGGTACCAGAGATGCGGCAGTATATGGATTGGAGCCGGTTTGGAGGCGCGATTAATGGCGGTAATGCGGCACAGGATATCTTCCTGGTCAGCTTTTGCGTATTCAATAAAAACATCGAAGTATTGGTTCTGTGCAAACGCATCCCTCAGCGCCTCGATAAGCTCAAATTCAGGGGCTTTCCTCCCTCTGCGTTGATTTTCCTCTACGAGCAGGGAGTAAGGAAATTCGACCTGAGGGTACTTGTAAAGCATTTTCATATATGAGTGGGTGGGCGTTCCGTCCAGGTAGAAGTAATATTCCTTGACATCCTCACCGTGGTTGCCCTCAAGACCTGTCAGACCGAAAAGACGCTCCTTAAGGATAGGGTCTTGTTCGTTCCACAGAGCGACAGCAAGGCAAATATTTTGAAACCTGTTGCAAAATCCACCCAATCCGTCTTCATTCCAGCGGTAAGTGCGGCTGCGAGCATGGTTGTGCGGGAAGTAATCCCAGGCAGTCCCGTCTGGGCTGTAATCTTCACGCACAGTCCCCCAGGAGCGTTCACTGAGGTAAGGTCCCCAGTTTTTCCAGTCAGCTAGCCGGGCTTCAGAATCTGCTAATCTTTGATGTTCGGCGGTTTTGCTGTGTTTTTTTCCCATCGTATCATTATACTCTTGTGCTCAGGTATAAAGTAGAGAGGGATTATTGTGAATGCTCGAAAGGATTAGCCGGATTTTTTCACAATTCTCCCCTGGTGAACTGGCATTAATTTTTTGTTAGAACCATTTCCAGCCCTGTCTTGCTATACCGTCCAAAGATTGCCACGCACTATCCCGCATGGTAGAATGCATAGTGTAAAAAGCAACGATAAAATTGTTTCGCCAGGGCAAAGAAGAAATCAAATCGCAGGCGAAAATTCGTTCAAGCAATGTTAATGGTCAAGAGTTTGTGTATTAATTAGAGGAATGGAGGTGAAGCTATGGAGCAAGAAGTTGCTTCCATCACAGTGAAGAAAGGCTTGGCGCAAATGTTGAAAGGCGGTGTGATCATGGATGTAGTCACTCCGGAACATGCCCGCATCGCCGAAGATGCTGGGGCAGTGGCAGTGATGGCTTTGGAGCGCGTGCCGGCAGACATCCGTGCCCATGGTGGTGTAGCCCGCATGAGTGATCCAGAGATTATATCGCAGATCATGGATGCTGTTTCGATCCCAGTGATGGCTAAGTGCCGCATTGGACATTTTGTCGAAGCACAGATCTTGCAGGCGGTTGGTGTGGATTATCTTGACGAATCCGAGGTACTGACTCCTGCTGATGAAGAACATCACATATACAAGCATGATTTTAAGGTGCCGTTTGTTTGTGGCTGCCGCAACCTAGGGGAGGCTTTACGTAGAATTGGCGAGGGCGCATCTATGATCCGCACTAAGGGGGAGGCGGGGACTGGTGATGTTGTGGAAGCTGTGCGCCATGCCCGTGCTGTCTTGGGGGAGATTCGCCGCCTGCAGAATATGCCGATTGAGGAAGTGATGGGTTATTCCAAAGAGATTGGTGCGCCTTATCAAGTTGTTTTGGAAACACGTGAGCTTGGTTGTCTTCCCGTGGTGAATTTCGCAGCTGGTGGTATCGCCACTCCGGCGGATGCTGCCTTGATGATGCAGTTAGGTGTTGATGGAGTTTTCGTCGGTTCGGGTATTTTCTTGTCGGGTAATCCAGCAAAGAGGGCGGAAGCGATCGTCAAAGCTACCACGCACTTCAATGATCCATATATCTTGGCTGAGGTAAGCAGAGACTTGGGTGAAGCGATGGTCGGACGACAGATTTCAGCGATCCCAGAATCTGAACTGATTGCCAATCGCGGCTGGTAGGTCAAGAAACACGAATATTATTAGCCTAATTAGAATAATAATTCGTACGCCGAGGGTGTTGTAGGAGAGTTTTAGAGAGGTAAAACCAATTCTGGATTTTATGAAGATAGGGGTTCTTGCGCTTCAAGGTGATTTCGCTGAACACATCTCTGTGTTAGAAGGGATCGGTGTTGAAACAGTTGAAGTACGTTTGCCAGAGCAGTTGCAGGGATTGGACGGCGTAATCATCCCCGGCGGCGAGTCAACGACAATCGGAAAGCTGGCGACGGCTTATAACTTGATGGAACCCCTGCGCCTGTTCGGAAGCGAAAAAGCTATTTGGGGCACCTGCGCTGGAGCGATTCTGCTGTCCAGCGACGTTCATTCCACTCAGACCTTGTTAGGGCTGATGGATATCACAGTGAAGCGCAATGCTTTTGGACGACAGGTCGCCAGTTTTGAGGCTGATCTGGATGTGCCTGCGCTGAAAGCAGCCGGACTTGGTGAGCAGCCTTATCATGCAGTTTTCATTCGTGCACCTTTGATCGAGTCGCTTGGGAAAGAGGCGCGCTCTCTAGCGCAGCTGCCAGATGGAGGGATCGTGGCTGCTGAACAAGGGCGTTTACTGGCGACTTCATTCCATCCGGAATTGTCTACCGATGATCGGTTTCACCGTTATTTCCTCTCTCTGGTGAGCAGGTAGCCTACGTATATGAAAGTGCGACCGTTTGAATGGCGCGACCTACCAATCTTGCATCGTCATCGTCATCAAAGTGTTTTCCTGGATAGCGCTCTGGTGCTGACTCGGGGTTCATTGTTGGTTCCAGGAGCTTTGCTTTCTTACCTGGCACCCACGATGGGTGTGTTTACTTATGTCAGCAATGGGGGCTCGCAAGAAGACCCACTACTTATTGGTCAAGTTATTCATACTCAAGGATCACAGTTTGCTCATCTAACATTTCTAACTCCTGAAGCGGCTCTCAGGTCACCGATGGTTTCCGGGTTATTAGAACACCTGGTCATCCTTTCTGGAGAGCGAGGTGCACAGCGCGTAATCGCGGATGTAGACGAACAGACTGCCGCTCTTGATGCACTTCGGGGGGAGCATTTTGCAGTTTATTCCCGCCAGCGAATTTGGAGGTTCCACGATCGTCCAGAAAGGAAATTTAAACCATCTGCCTGGCGTACTGCAATAAGCAGGGATTCCATTGCAATACGATCCCTTTACAACAACCTGGTTCCAGGATTGGTGCAGCAGGTGGAGCCATATGCCGCATACAACCCCCGGGGATTGGTTCTTTTTCAAGGAGCAGACCTGTTAGCCTACGTAGAGTTGAAATATGGTCTTCGCGGCATTTGGGCTAAGCCATTTGTCCATCCAGGCGCTGATGGTATCCAAGCCCATTTTCTAAACCTTCTACATAAAATCCCCAACCGGTTTAACCGACCCGTATATATTTGTGTGCGCTCGTACCAGTCATGGTTGGAGCCTGCCTTGGAAGAATTGGGTGCTGAGGCTGGACCGCGGCAAGCATTAATGGGCAGGCATATGGCAGTCGTTCAAAAGGCTGAAATTAGAAATGCAACACCAGCCCTGGAGAGAGGGCATGCCGAAGTTACGTCCCCGATCACACGCGTGAAGAGCAATTAATGACTTATGGACCAAATTAACATAACGGATGATTTACAGGCTTTACTTGCAGTACTATCTCCCGATATCAATCAGGCGGTGGAAGAAGCCAATAACAGTGACAATCTATTGGAGATTGTCATGGACCTGGGACGATTGCCTACCGCACGCTTCGTCGACAAGGAAGTAGAGCTAAGCAAATCTGAGGTCGCACACGCCGATATTAATTATGTCGTAGAAAGGATTGGTGACTTTGATTCCGACAACCGTGCTGGTATAGAGCGTACCCTGCACCGCGTTTCTGCAATCAGGAACCGGCGCGGTCATATCGTTGGTTTGACCAGCAGGGTGGGGCGGGCGGTTTATGGTACCACCGACATCATAAACGATTTGATCGAGGGAGGCAAAAGCTTGCTGCTCCTGGGGCGTCCCGGAGTAGGAAAAACGACCATGCTGCGTGAAGCGGCGCGAATATTGGCGGAGAAAAAGAGGGTTGTGATTGTAGATACGTCGAATGAGATCGGCGGTGACGGTGATGTTCCACATCCGGCGGTTGGACGGGCTCGTCGTATGCAAGTGTCGACGCCTTCCCAGCAGCATGAAGTGATGATCGAAGCTGTCGAGAATCACAACCCAGAGGTGATCGTCATTGATGAAATTGGGCGAGAATTGGAAGCCACAGCAGCACGAACAATTGCCGAGCGTGGTGTTCAATTGATTGGCACTGCCCACGGTAACACTGTGGACAATTTACTGCTGAACCCAACATTATCTGATCTTGTGGGTGGGATCGAATCGGTTACTTTATCAGATGAAGAAGCCCGTCGTCGTGGGACGCAGAAAACGGTCCTGGAGCGTCGCTCGCCCCCTACATTTGATGTGTTGATCGAAATTCAGAGCCGTGACCGGTTGGCGGTGCATTCGGATGTCGCTGCTGCCGTTGATGCGCTGCTGCGTGGTTATCCCTTACCACCAGAAGTCCGCTCACGAATAGACGGTGAGATTCGCATAGAGAAAGCAACTTCATCGGTCAACAGGTTAGGACGTTCGCAGCAAAGTTTTCGCAGGCAGCAGGATGAAGATTTCCAGACAAGCGGTTTACCGCAGGGGAGGAAGCGAGATCCGGTACAGGAACATGGTAGCAAAAGAGACAAGAGTATAGATGGCGGGGATAAGTCAATGTTGCGCACGATACGAATATATCCATATGGTGTCGCGCGAAACCGCTTGATGCAAGCGATTAAACACCTTAGAGTTCCAGCCGTAGTTGTAAACGAATTTGGAGAGGCCGACGTATTGGTGACATTACGTTCTCATTACCGCAAGCGGCAGCGCCCAGTTATGGATGCTGAGAAACGCAACATGCCGATTTATGTGCTGCGTGCCAATACAATTAACCAAATGCAGAAGTTTCTTAGCGATTTATTCAACTTAATCTCCGATTTTAGTGATGATTCCGGTCGAGACGTGGTTCTTCACGAAACCCGCGCTGCAATAAATGCTGTGATAAATGGGGAACGTTGGGTGGAGTTGCAGCCGGCTAAATCCACCATCCGGCGCTTACAGCACCAGATGGCACGGGATGCTAATCTTGTATCGCACTCTTATGGAAAAGACCCAAACAGACGCGTGCGCATCTTCAGGTAGTCCTTGCGGAACCTTTATAAGGTTATTTGTAATATGGACACTCCATTCGTGCTTACCATACGAAAACGATTGAAAATCAATAAAACTGTTAATGTTCATAACATTTGAAGGACCCGACGGAAGCGGTAAAACCTACCAACTTGCCATCTTCGCCGATTATCTCAAAGATAAAGGTTACCCGGTTCTGACGACGCGTGAACCAGGGGGTACGTCGATTGGCGATCAAATTCGTGATGTCCTGCATGACCTGAACAATACGGAAATGCACCCGCACACGGAGATATTACTCTATCAAGCCTCACGAGCCCAGTTGGTAGAACAGGTCATCGTTCCACATCTAAAAAGTGGGGGAATCATTTTGTGTGACCGTTATGCTGATTCGACTTTAGCCTATCAGGGTTACGGTCACCAGTTAAATCTTAAAAAGTTGGCGGCTTTGATTGATTTTGCAACGAGAGGATTAACACCAGACTTGAGTCTGCTTCTTGACGTGGATGTCGAAGAGGGGCTGCGGCGGCGTGCAAGAGGCGGGGAATGGAACCGCTTGGATGCTTATGACCTTGATTTTCATCAGCGTGTGCGTCAAGGTTATCACGAATTAGTTCGCCAGGAACCTCAGCGTTGGGTGGTTATCGACGCCGGACAGCCGCCTGAAAGGGTACAGGCGGATATCCGGAAGTTTGTCCTGGAGCGGTTGGTAAATCGCGGTTAAAAACCAAGACCATTCATGGCATCTCCCCCCATACCACCAGCCTCACCTCCCAAGTCTGGAACGGCTTCCTCAATCTCTTCCGGTGACTGTCCGGATTCCAGTCGATCGATTACTTCATCAAATTCTGGCCCCATATCCTCTCCCATTTCGCGGCTCATTTTGCGCATCATTTGTCCCATGGCGCGCGGATCATCTTCTAGTCCTGATAGAGCACTGGGATCAGCCAAGTCTTCTAGGCGGCTTTCTTCCGAGCGGGCGAATCTCACTCGTACGATAAGCCTTTGCACGTTTTTGCTGCTGCAATTGGGGCAATCTATGGGATGCGCCCCATATTCATCATACGTTAAATAGACTTCGAACCGCTTTCGGCATTCTATACATACATATTGGTAATTGGGCATTTGTTATCTCCAGTGCGAATTAAGATGCTGTAAGATTTAAATTCAATCTAGTCGTATTTGTATCTTGAGATGATTGAGAATCAGACGAACAGAGTTTTTCTTTAACGGATAGTTCATGTGATATCCTTCAAACCTAAATTATAATCAAAGGACGAGTACCTGTAAAATGGGGTTTGTTTATTAATTGTTGCGGACCTTGAACATTGAGCCGTTTTGGTTAATATAACAGAAAATACCTATAATTGTTAAAAGAGGTGATTGTGACAGATCCATATGCAATTGAAGGACGAGGAGAACCCTTGCTAATCGTTATTTCTGGACCATCTGGAGTGGGGAAGGACTCGGTGATTCTACGTATGAAAGAGCGCAATCTGCCTTTACGTTTCGTGGTCACCGCAACGACGCGTCCGCCTCGTGAAAGCGAACAACATGGCAAGGATTATTTTTTTGTTTCGCACGATGAGTTCGCTGAAATGATTGAAAATGACGAATTGCTGGAATACGCCATCGTTTATAGCGATTACAAAGGAATCCCAAAGGAGCAAGTACGCCGGGCGCTTGCCAGCGGTGAGGATGTAGTCATGCGGGTTGATGTACAAGGGGCAGCCACAATTCGCGATTTGTGCCCGGACGCGCTGTTGCTTTTTCTGACAACTCAGGATGAATTGGAAATGATAAACCGCTTAAAAGCTCGCAAGAGCGAGACTCCTGAGGGACTGAATCTAAGGATCGCGACTGCTCGTAAGGAATTGGAGCGCGTTGAAGAGTTTGACTATACGGTTGTAAACCGGGAATTCCAACTAGATGAAACCGTAGACATGATACTGGCAATTGTACATTCAGAGCACTCCCGAGTGCACCCGAGAAAGGTGAGCTTGTGAAAATAGAATCATCTCCTCCGGGCAATAAAGCCTCGAATTCTTATCAAGAACCGAACAAGAATTTTGTCTCAAATAAATTACCTTCTGGTCGCCGGATGCGAATTAAGCTGACAAGTGATGTGCCTATTGTTGTTTACACCTTGATGGGAATCACCGTTTTGGTGTTCTTATTACAACAGGCGAGCCTGGCTCTATTGAATGGTGCGGACTTGCCTGCTATGGCAGGGATGAAAGTCAATGAATTAATATTGGGAGGCCAACTCTGGCGTCTGATAACGCCCATGTTCTTGCACGGGTCGATTTTACACCTTGGTTTTAACATGTATGCGCTGTACATCTTTGGACCTGGTCTTGAGCGTAATTACGGACACGCTCGTTTTCTTGCCCTTTTTCTTCTGTCGGGGTTTGCCGGCAATGTTTTTTCGTTTCTATTCACAAACTCGCCGTCACTTGGATCGTCAACAGCAATTTTTGGTTTATTAGGAGCTGAAGGTGTATTTTTATACCAGAATAGAAAAATCTATGGGGCCGTTGGTCAGAGGGCTTTGATCAATATTTTAGTTATTGCAGGAATAAACCTGGTCATTGGGCTTTCGCCGGGTATTGATAACTGGGGACACGTGGGCGGATTAGTCGGAGGAACCCTCTTTGCCTGGTACGCAGGTCCTGTATTACGGGTTGAAGGTGTTTATCCTTACCACACCTTAGTTGACGAACGACACCACGGCGAAGTATGGCGGGCTGGTTTGAGCGTCTGTTTGTTGTTCGGTCTATTGGCAGCAACGGCAATTATCCTGAACACGCGCTGACAGAATCCAATTCCATGGTTGCAACTCTAAGCGTCTCTTTTTCGATCCATTAGGGTACTTGTGCGCAGCCCGACAATGCCTATCTATTATGTCGCAATTCTATATAATTGAACCAGAATGTTGTGTTGATTATCAATAATCCAGGAGTCCCTCATGAATGTAGCTCATACTGGCTGTATAAAAAAAAACCCGGGCACGCCCGGGTTTAAAATGTTGAGTAGAGGCTTTACTCAGTTATAGTTCGGTAGAACCGAAGTCATTGTCGGTATCGTCTCCTAAATCGTCATCGTAACCGACTTCCAGTTCAACGCCTTCTTTGTCCAAACGCACCCAAAGCAACAGTAATTGCCCGTCCTCGACATCCAGCGCCCGAGATGCCAGGATGGGTGCGTCGTATTTAAGCCCGTCCTGCCCCCGAAACTCGAGGCGAATCGTCTCTTGGTTTGTCCAGGCTCGGTAACACCGTTCGACGAGGGATGGTCCGTTAAATGTACGAAGGCGAGTGAGGGCGACATCTGCCAAAGTTGGGCTCTCGTTAAGACCCATGACCCAATCCTCACTTACAGCTTCGAATGTGGGTGGAGGTCCTTCGATAATCGTGATTTTTTCTTCCATTTAATTCTGTTCCTTGTAGACAATAATACCATTAAACCGTATAACGCAAACATAATTTCACCTAAGTGTATAATGAGATTGGGAGCGTAAACACATGTACAAGCTTGTAATCCTGATCGAACCGTTGGACGATTGGGAGACTTTCGAGGAAAACTGGCCCGAGTTTCTCCACCATGCGGAAAGAATGCCCGGACTGCGCCGTGAGGCCACCGGTCGAGTAGAGCGGTTCTTGTTCGGTGATATCTCGTATGCTCAAATGCATGAATTATATTTTGATTCTCAGCAGGACCTCGAGAGGGCCATGGCTTCACCTCAAGGCCGCGAAGCAGGCAGATTGCTGCAGCAGATGACCGCCGGGCGCTTCTCACTCTTTTTCGCAGATCATAAAGAAGATGATCTAAAAAACATCCGTAAATATTGGTAGATTAACAGTGAATCTAAACAGAAATCATCATTTCCGCTCCCGCCGTTCTACGCTAGGTTTGTTAATAACGATATTGATCATCACAATTTTTTTTGGAGGCTACCTGATCTACCGCGGATTTCGGTCGAATACTCTTCGGACGGTGCATGTTTTCACTTGGCTGCGTGACCCATTTTCACATCCCGAATGGATGGTTCAGGCGGGAGAGCGCTGTGGAGATGCTCCCTTTATTATGCCTACGGAAGGTTTTATCGGTTATTTGTGGGACGATTCATTCCGTATTGGTCATCATCACCAGGGAATCGATATTTTTAGCGGCAATCCAGGTGATGTCACTCCGGTCGTGGCGGCTTACCCTGGGTATCTCACCAGAATGTCGGATTGGAAATCGTCACTCATCATTCGCATTCCTGATGATCCGATAAATCCTAGTCACCAGATCTGGACGTACTACACTCACATGGCGAGTCCGGAGGGAGAATCCTTTATCGTATCTGATTTTCCTCCAGGCATCCAAGAGGTGTATGTTGAAGCCGGAACCCTTTTGGGCTATCAGGGTAATTATTCGGGTACGCCAGGTAATCCCGTTGGGGTTCACCTCCACTTTTCCATCGTAAAAGATGATGGTCAGGGAAGATTTAAAAACGAGTTGGAGATCGAGAACACCCTGGACCCAACCCCATATTTTGGCTTGCCGCTAAATGCTGGGCACAACACAGGAGAGGTTCCTTCCTGTGAAGGTTAGAATATTAGGTGGTCGCTTATGGAAGAATTGAATGGATACCGCAAGCGCTTGGTAAAACGATATGCCGACATTGCAACGGATTTCGAGGCGCTAATAACTCAGATATCTCTTGATGATGGTAATAAGCCCGATGACCAGAGAGGCTTGAGCCTACACAGGGTGATAGCTCACCTGCGGGATGTAGAGAGGCAAGTCTTCCTGCCGTATTTCGAACGCATTTGGAATGAGGATTTCCCTTCACTGGCGAACGATGCTGTTTCGATTAGGGAAAGTGAGCGCCATAATGCCGCCGAGCCTTTCGAGACAATTATGGAGGAATACGGGGAGCTTCGTGCCCAAGAATTGAACTTGCTGGGAAAGATACCAACCCACGCCTGGAACCGGACCGGGAGACACCCCCGCTTAGGTGTGCGCACATTGCAGTGGTTTGTAGAACGGAGCCTCGCACACGCAGAATATCATTTACACCAGATGCAAAGTCAAATCGGCAAAACCCGCGAATAACCTCAATTAATAAAAACTGACTGGCAACTGCCTAAAGTTTTTATTTTCCCATTTTACAAAGACTTAGCTAACATGATCCTGATGCCCTTCATGGCAATCCATAAAAACGAGAGACTCCGTTATCACGGAAAGGAGTTTTCAGCCGTTCCGAATGACAATTCATCTTATTCAATATTACAGACCACAAGGAGTGCCCTGTGACAAAATACACTTCAATCCTCACCGAAATCCATGACCGTGTTGGTCTTGTGCGCCTCAATCGCCCCAAGGCGCTGAATGCATTGAACAGCACAATGTTAACCGAACTTATGGATGTCTTGGACAAGTTCGATGCTGACGAGGACATTGGAGCGGTCGTTATCACCGGAAATGAACGTGCCTTTGCCGCCGGTGCCGATATTAAAGAGATGATGGATGTCTCTGCTGTGGAGATGTTCTTGAGCGACAGTATTTCACAATTTGATCGCATCCGAGGCGTCACCAAGCCAATCATTGCCGCGGTGTCCGGTTATTGTTTGGGAGGCGGAAACGAACTGGCAATGTCGTGCGATATAGTCCTGGCTTCTGAAACGGCACGCTTCGGTCAACCAGAGATCAACATTGGTGTGATCCCAGGAGCGGGGGGCACTCAACGTCTGGCGAGGACGGTTGGAAAAGCGATCACAATGGAGATGGTTCTCAATAACCGTACCTTGAGTGCTGAGGAAGCGCTGAGATTTGGGTTGGTCAATAAGATTGTCCCCGTCGAGCGTTACCTGGAAGAAGCCCTGAATTTGGCCTCTGAGATCGCATCTCGAGCCCCCTTAGCTGTTCGCCTGGGTAAGGAGACGGTCAACAAAGCGCTTGATACCTTCCTGAGTGATGGTTTGGCAGATGAACGCCTGGCGTTCTATTTTCTATTCAGCACCGCTGATCAAAAAGAGGGCATGGCGGCGTTCATCGAGAAGCGCAAACCTGAGTGGATGGGCAAATGATAATATTTGGTGATTTGGTCAAAGCTCTTTGAAAATCGGATTCGCTTGCATTGCTGTGCGTCAATCCTCGACGTGAACGATGTGTGACCGTAAGCAGGTCCGTAGCGCAGGGAAGGAATTACTCCTGAGTTGGTAAATCAGCCCAGAAAGTTGTACCTGTGTCTAACTGACTGGTTACTCCGGTTTCTCCCCCGTGGCTTTCCACAATCGATTTGGCAATCGCCAATCCTAAACCGCTGCCTCGCACAGCGCTGGAACTTCCAGGCGACTTTTCAACGCGGTAGAATCGTTCGAATATATGAGGCAGATGTTCTGAGGCTATGCCTGGCCCGTTGTCCTGGACCGCGATGCGCACAGTTTTTTCTTTAAGACCGGGTTGCATGATTAAGATTACTCTTCCGCCGCTGGGGGTGTACTTGATAGCGTTATCCAGCAAATTGTAGAGCACACGTCGAAGTTGATCCTCGCTACCCAATACAGGCGCTAAGTCGGGTTGAATATCACACTCCAGGGTCAAATCAGCATGTTCAGCACGCATCTCAAATGTCTCGTATACCTCCGATGCGATTGTGCTCAAGTCGAGCAAAACGGGCTGGTCGGCATCCATCCCCGCTTCCATACGGGAGAGGTCGAGCATGTCATTCACCATACGAACCAAGCGATCCACTTCACATTCAATTTCTTCAAGGAAGCGACCTGCCACATCGGGATCTTCCAGCGCGCCGTCTTGCAGGGATTCAGCCCGCAGCTTGACTACAGTTAGAGGTGTGCGCAGTTCGTGACTGGCGTTGGCGACGAAAGCGCGCAGATCATTTACATTGGATTGCAGGCGGCTTGCCATCTTGTTGAAGGCAACCGCTAACCGGTGCATTTCATATGTTCCGGAAGGTTCTACCCGCACTCCTAAATCGCCTTGCTCCATATTTTCGACTGCTTTGGTCAGGACTTGTATTGGTCGCGCCATGTTGTTCGCCAACAGCCAGCCGAACAGGCTGACTCCGGAGGCGATCACTACAGAAACAAGCAGCAGGAGTGCAATGGAGCGTTGGGCGGCAGCCTGGGCGGGTTCCATAGGCAATCCGAGACGCAGTATCGCCGTAACTTCGATCTCACGCTGCACTAATACGGCCATGTACATAGTTCGCTTACCACTCGAATTCTGGCGAAAAGCGACCCCTCTTCCGGTGTCGCTCTGCAGGGACCCCCAAACTTCAGGTGCGTTCTTACGATTGGCTTTGGGAGGTAAAGATGCGCTGCTGTCAACAAGTGGAGTTCCATCGGGCTGATACACCGTGAAGCTCATATCAGGGTTATCAGCGAACATCTGGAACAACATACCCTGGATAAAGTTGGCATCTACCCTTCCCGCTCGAAGTTCCTGAATGGGGAGTTCCAAAGCGTTGCCGGCCGCAAAAGCCAAATCTTGCAGAGCGTGTTCGGCCTCAGCAATGGAAGCCTGATAAATGGTCCTGCCGGCGAAGCCAGCCAATAGGATGATGCTGACCAGGGCTACTAGCAGGTGGGATATTACCAGGCGCGCACTTAGTGTTTTTGGAAGTTTCAGGATAGTTCCTCGGGACCCGCGAAGCGATATCCGTAGCCGCGGACGGTCTGGATATACTTGGGGCTGGCAGGATCATCTTCAATCTTCAGCCGCAGCCAGCGGATGTGGACATCCAGTGTACGGGAATCGCCAACCCACTCTTCTCCCCAAACTAGTTTGAGAAGATCGTCGCGACTCATGGCACGCCCGGCGTTTTTCATCAGCATTTCCAGCAGTTCAAATTCGCGCGCCGAGAGCTGAAGTTCCTCATCATTTTTAAAAACACGCCTCGCAGTTGGATCCAGACTCAACTGTCTGAGTGCCATCACATCTGCGTCCGTAGATTGACGATCCAATGCCACCCGCCGTAGGGTAGCTTGGATGCGCGCCAGCAGCTCGCGGAAAGAAAAAGGTTTTGCCAGGTAATCATCAGCGCCCACTTCCAGTCCAAGAACCCGGTCAATTTCCTCACCCCGGGCTGTAAGCATAATGACGGGTGTGTTGGTGGTTGAACGCAGGCGGCGGCATACTTCGAAACCACTGATATCCGGCAGCATCAGGTCCAACACAATCAAGTCGGGATTGAGTCTCTCGACTGCTTCTAACGCTGAAAGACCGTCCGTAACCATTTCAACCTCAAACCCCTCGCGCTTTAAGCTGTACGAGAGCGAGTCTGTGATTAAAGGTTCGTCGTCGACAAGTAATATGAGTGTCAAGGCTATCCTCCAAATGTCTGGATAAACAAAAATTTATTTAGTTAGGTTGACAATAAGTTGCTTTGCATTTTCTTGGTCACGCTGTCCTATAGTATATTCAATTTGTCAAAGATTTACCATGCTCTCTTGTTGCTTCTGATATTGTTAATATAACATTGCTTAAGCCGGAAAATCGGACACTTATCTAATAATACCAGACTACCTTTTGGTACAATCTAGCAGTCCATGATATTTTGCCATCATGGAGTCATTAAAAACAAATAACTGCAGAAAATAACGGAGCCATACTATGCCGCTGTTCTGGCTCTCACTGGCATTTCTGGGCGGGATATTGCTGGGAGAGTTTCTGAATTGGTCTTTTACGACTTGGCTTTTACTCACCGGTTTTTTCCTGGTGCTGGTACTCGTGTGGTTTCTCCTCGTACGGCGTTTTCCCCATCTTCTTGAACGTGTTCCTTCTTCACTGAGCCTCCCCTTCCCCTATCTCTTGCTCCTTATCCCCTTGACTCTTGGAGGGGCACGCTACCAACTCGCTCAACCCGAGTTGAGCCCTGATTTTATTGCCTGGCACAACGATTCTGGGCAGGAATTCATCGTCGAGGGTGTATTGGTCGAACAGCCAGATGCGCATGATAGATATACCAACCTGCGTCTCCGAGTGGAGCGGCTCCACCCGGTAGGCGAACTGCTCTTCACCCCTGTTGGAGGTTTGTTATTAGCCAGAATCTCTCCAGGCGGTAAGTGGCATTATGGCGACCGTGTTAGGCTGCAAGGTGAGTTGGAAACCCCACCTGAGGATGAGGACTTCTCCTATCGCAGTTACCTGAAACGGCAGGGGATATATTCATACATGCCGCGCGCTCGCGCTAGACTACTGCTGCGTGGTCAGGGCAGCTCATTCTATACACTGGTATATGGATTAAGGGAACGCTCCCTTGAGACTGTTTACCGCCTGTTTCCTGATCCGGAAGCCTCCTTGATGGCCGGGATACTGCTCGGTGTTGAGACTGGAATCCCCGAAAATGTCCAAGACGCATTTAGAAACACAGGAACCGCTCATATTATTGCGATCTCAGGATTTAACATAGCGATCTTATCCGCTTTTTTTGTGTTCCTTTTTAACCTCCTGTTCAGAGGGCGCCGGCGTTTCCTGGCGGCGGGTATGGCGGCTGTCGTGATCGCAATCTATGCTGTGCTGGTGGGCGCTGATGCTGCGGTAGTGCGCGCCGCCATTATGGGTGGTCTTTCTCTACTTGCAGCACTTGTAGGGCGCCGTCAGGATGGGCTCAACACGCTGACCTTTGTGGCAGCTCTGATGGCGCTCTTTAACCCTGATGTCATCTGGGACGTAGGTTTTCAGCTATCCTTCATGGCGACCTTAGGACTGCTGTTGTATGCAGAGCCGCTTTCAAATGTCTTTATAAGACTAACTTCCCGGATAATTCCGGATACTACTGCGCAGCGTTTGACAAGACCGGTGAGCGAGTATTTCCTGTTCACCTTTGCGGCGATGCTGACCGTCTTGCCGGTGATGATATACCATTTTCAGCGCCTTTCGCTGGTCTTACTGCTTGCAAATCCTGCCATTCTGCCTGCACAGCCCGCGGTGATGATTTTAGGCGGTTTGGCCGTGATCCTGGGTTTGATCCATCCACCGCTCGGTCAACTGGCGTCTTTGCTGGCGTGGCCATTCGTTGCGTATACCATCCGGATTATCGAGCTGTTTGACCGCATACCGGGTCGAGTCATGGCATTGGGGGAAATATCGCTTCACTGGTTGATCCTTTTCTATCTTGTGCTCTTCACCTGGACCTTTTTTGGAGAACGTATTCAAGAATGGGTCGCTGAAAAGACCGGGGATCAGTCATCGACATTCACGTTCTTGCCTACCGCGACCCTGGCAGTCATGGGTATATTGGCATTACTGGTCTGGCGGGCTGCCCTGACCGTACCAGATGGTCGGCTGCACCTGACTTTTATTGATGTAGGCAGTGGGGATGCACTGCTGATCCAGACCCCCACCGGAAGGACCCTGTTGGTCGATGGAGGACCCAGCCCGAGCAAATTATCAGATGGATTGGGTCGGCGCCTGCCGATCACTCACCGCCAGCTTGATTTCCTCGTTGTGGTAGCCGCCGGGGATGGGCAGATAGCAGCCCTGCCGCGCACGCTAGAGCGTTTCCCTCCCCATAATGTCCTATGGGCAGGTCCGACTGCCGGCACTCACAGTGCACGCGAGCTACGCAAGGTGTTGGCTGAATCTAAAACCCTTGTAATCCCGGCTCTTCCGGGACACGCGTTGGAGCTTGGTGAAGGCGCCAGACTACAAGTGCTTTCAGCCGGGAGTCGCGGGGCGGTATTATTGTTGGAGTGGGGGGACTTTAGAACGCTCTTGCCAATTGGATTGGATTTCGAGAGTATGGAGGAGCTGCAAAACGACCCGGACCTGGTACCGGTCGCAGTCCTGCTCTTGGCAGAAAGCGGTTACGCCCCGCTTAACCCGCCGGAATGGATCGATAGATGGAATCCGCAGTTGGTTGTGCTCAGCGTTGCCGCAGACGACCGGGATGGTCTGCCCGCACCAGAGACCTTGGAAGCAGTGGCGGGCTACTCTCTGCTGCGAACAGACTTGGATGGCTGGATTCACCTGAGCACAGATGGTGAGCAGATGTGGGTGGAAGTTGAGAGGCGTTAGACATCCTGAGGTTTAGTGACTTCGTGGTTATATATATCGTCAGATGTAGCTGGGTGTTCTGGGTGCGGTTTTCGGTAGAATTACACCGGCACTGTTATTGCCGGACTTGCTGACCAAGACCATATTTGCTCCCTCGACTTAGAGCAGCTTTGAGCTATATACAAACCATTTAAGCACATAGAATTCCTTATCGATACTTTCTGCCCTGACGGTTTAAAAACGAAGTATACGTCTGGATTTTAAAAATATGGGACGAAATATTATCATGGTGGAATAAATTGCTGACTACTCAAGTTACCAAGAAATTACTTATATACAAAGGGTTGACAGAATACTGATAATCATCTGGTAATCACAAGTCTATATGTTTGGATGTGAATGCTGAATTAAAGTTGCTGGGTGGGAGCCCACTTGACTTTTTACCCGCTGAATGTAAAATGATGTTTCCAGCGTAGTACAAAAAACAGAAATTATAAATGAAGATTTGTAAACTTTACGCTTTTCTTCATCTCCCCTTGACACATAGAATGTTAAAGTGTAGGGTTCGACCCGACCAATTTGTCTCACACCTAATTTCACATGGGAGGATCGGGTGTCAATACAAAGAGCTTTTGTCCTCATCCTGGTTGCAGTCACTTTCTTTCTAGGGGTGACGGGTGGTGCAGTGCACGCGGAGTTCTCCGAAACTGGAGCCCCTTTGGAACCAGGCTCTCACCTGATTGGCAACGAGATTGTTATCTCGGCCGTTGATAATTTGCAATACGAACCTGCCGTAGCCTACAGCAGGAAGCACCGAGGATACCTCGTCGTATGGCGAAACCCGGATGGCATTTATGGTCAGCGTATTACTGGCGACGGTAAGTTTGTTGGCCCCAGTCCTTTTCCCATTGCTACGGGTTCAAAAATCCGGCGTGAACCCGCTGTGGATTATGACCCGATCAATGACCGGTTTTTGGTAGTATGGATGCATGATCTTAATGGCGATGGGAGCAACTGGGATCTTTCCGGTCGATTCATCCATTGGGATGATACAATTCCAAATCCAATCGAATTCAAAATTTGCCCATATTACACCAACCAGTGGCACCCAAAAGTGGCTTATGCAGAAACTATGAGGGAGTTCCTGGTGGTTTGGGCTGATAAATCCGGCACATCCTCTGAAATTGATGGCATTCGGATCAAAGCTTCCGATGGCTCCTTCCCCCCACCGGGATATCCTCAGATAATCTCAACAGGAGCGGAGTATCGTGATTCCCCAGATGTGGCCTACAATTTGAAACGCAACGAGTACCTGGTGGTATGGGATGTGGGAAAGAGCAGTTTGGATATATACGGTGTCCGCTTGACGGGTGATTTTGTAAAATTAGGAGCACCCCCTTATGAATTCAGCATCGCTGGATTGTCCTACCATGAAGGTTATCCGGCTGTGGCTGCCTGTAAAGAAGCGGATCAGTTCTTGGTAGCTTGGGAATCGAAGACTTCTACACGCCTCCCGGATATCTACGTACGCTACATCTCCGGCGATGGCGTCCCTGGCAGCCTCCATTTATTATTTAACACACCCATTAACGAGATTAATGCAGATGTGTCATGTGACATATCTGGGACGCAGTATCTCGTGACCTGGATGCAGCAATACAGCAACTCTTCGGGACCCTACGGTATTTTCGCCCAGATGGTGTTCCCCAACAATACAAAAGGAGAACCAATAGAGATTAAACCTCTCTATACGGGGGATCCAGATCGTACCAATCCGGCAGTGGCGGGTGGTCTTACAAATTATTTTGTAGCTTGGGAGCACATGCGTAATAACACCGCTTTTCGGGACATCCATGGTCGGCTTTTTACGCCGCATTTGGTGTTCTTACCGCTCGCGCTGCGTAACTATTCACATTGAGTTACTTAGAATTGGCTGATGCGGATAAATACACCCGACCAATTCTTCTAAGCGCTCTAGATTATTGAGGAAAAAATCGTCCACGTAGAGCAGCACAGTCAGTATGCTGCGCACCAACGGTTGGTAATCGGCTGAACCCAACAAGTTATTCACCCAACATCAAGCGAGAGATACGCTGTTTCGTACTTGAACAACCTCAGCCATGATGCTCAGCGCGATTTCACCTGGAAGCCGCGCCCATATATCGAGACCAATGGGCGCATGCAGGCGTGCGATTTGCTCATCAGTCAATCCTGCTGCACGTAAACGTTCGATTTGCTTTTGATTGGTGCGCCGGCTTCCAATGGCTCCCACATAGCGCGCCTTACTTCTGAGGGCAACCTGCAGGGCGGGGTCATCCAGCTTGGGGTCGTGCGACAGTACGACGATATATGCCGAGTTGTTGAGATCCATCCCCGGCAGGGCTTCTGAAGGCCACGCTTGAACCATTTCGCTGGCATGCGGGAAGCGGTCACGGGTGAGGAATGCACGCCGTGGGTCGACCACGATGGTATCAAATCCAACTGTTCGGGCTATGGACACTAATTTTTCTGCTATGTGAACTGCTCCAACGATTATCAGGCGCGGCGTAGGCGGGTACACTTCAATGAATAACGAAGTTTCTTCTAGATCCAGTATCCCCCCGGTCTCTTTTCCCAGCATCTCAAGTGCGATGCTGACGATAAGATTGGTTTGTCCGGGGATATTAAGATCCCCTTCGATGCGCCCGTCCTCCAGTACGATCAATTTTCGGTTGATATATTCGGGCGGACCTTTCAGCGTGCCGGCTACTGCGATTGGTTGGCGATTTTCTAAGTGCTGTTTCAACGAGGCGTAAATGCCATCCAGGGCGGAAAAAGGCTCCACAAAAACCTGAATCGTGCCGCCGCAGGGCAGACCCACGTCCCATGCCTCTTCGTCGGCGACCTGGAATGTCAGCAAGCTGGATTTGCCCGTATCCAGGACCGATATGCCTTCGTCGATGATCGCGCCTTCCACGCAGCCACCGCTCACCGAGCCCGCGATGCTACCGCCGTGGGTTAAGATAAGTTTTGAACCAACCGGACGCGGCGCCGACCCCCACGTTTTTACAACGGTCGCAACCGCTATCTTCTCGTTATTTTGACGCCATTTTTCCAGGCTGTCGAGCACATCTCTCATCTTGGCAATTGGTTACTCGATTATGATCTTTTCCTCAGTCAGCATATGCACCCGTGATGAACAATTGGCAGCAGCATCTTTACACACACGATTCATATTCCCTGCGAATTACCCCCACCACGTTCGAGGTGATCATGCGCTTGGCAGTAGCCATGCCGTTGCGAACTGCCAGGGCTTTGCTGCGACCATGTCCGATGAACATCGGAAACTGCACACCCAGCAGAGCGGCTGCTCCAATTCTGGCGTAATCGTTGATTGAGCGTATATTCTCCAAATGATCCTGTAGCAAGGAAGCCGTCCCAGCAGAAAGCTGCGGCAGGATGTCCTGAACCTGAGCCAGTACAGCAGCAATTACCCCTTCGATAGTCTTAAAGAGCACGTTGCCCGCAAAGCCGTCGCAGACGACCACATTGACATCGCTTGCCAACATTGTATGCCCCTCAACGTTACCTTCAAATAGAATGTTTTTGGCTGCAGCAAGTAATTTATAAGCATCCCTCCCCACCTTATTGCCTTTGCTTGCTTCAGAACCATTTGAAAGTAAGCCGATTCGTGGGTGAGCAATACCGCCTGCATAGTGTGCGTAAGCTGATCCCATGCATGCAAACTGGAGTAATTGTTTGGGACCCACCTCGGTGTTTGCGCCCGCATCTATCAGGTAAACATCCTTTCTCAATCCCAGGAGGGGGACTATTGCGGCTGGTCGTTCCACTCCTGGAATGCACCCAAAGTTGGAAATGGCGGCGATCAAACCTGCTCCTGTGTGACCCATTGTCAGAACGCCATCGGCATGCCCTTCAGTTACCTTTCGGCAAGCCACATTGATTGAGGCATCTGGCTTGGAGCGAACTGCATTTACTGGACTCTCGTCCATGTGGATCACGTCGCAGGCGGGAATAATTTCCATTTGCAGGTTGTCTATCTGAACCCTCGATAATTCATACCGGATTGCATCTGGGTCACCAACTAGCGACACTCTCAAATTAAAGTCTCGTGCACCCTGAATTGCTCCGGCGACTATCTCTTCGGGGGCGTAGTCGCCGCCCATAGCGTCTACAGCTATATGAACCATATTCATTGCTCTATGACCTCTTTTTGATCAAAATCCAACTGATCAGAAATCTCCACCTAATATTTTTCTGTAATAATAAATAAAGTCTTGATAATATAACACAAGCCCAGCGTCATCTCCCCCTTTATTTTAGTGAGCGAATCAAGTAACATAGTGTCGTGACCAAAGAATCGTATTTTACGCCCGATAATATCCATGAAGCAGCAAAGGATCTGCTTCAATGTGTAGCATCATTGAGAAGATACCGTGCTCCCCTAAAGATGCCTCTCCAATCGGCTCTCCTTGTGTTGGATATGCAGGAGTATTTCTTGGATCCCGCATCGCACGCCTTTGTTCCCAGCGGTCGTTCCATCATCCCCGGTATTCAAAAATTGGTCACAGCCTACTCCCAAAGGAATAAGCCTGTTATTTTTACCCAGCACATAAACACTCATCAGGATGCTGGCATGATGTCTTCCTGGTGGAGCGAATTGATCGTGGAAACCAATCCATTAAGTGAGTTATCCGACAAGCTTACGACGACGAATGGGTGCGTGATAAAGAAGTGCCAGTACGATGCTTTCTTCAACACTGATCTGGAAGAAATGCTGGTGAGCAAATCTGTCACCCACGTGGTGATTTGTGGTGTAATGACCCACTTATGCTGTGAAACAACCGCCCGCTCCGCCTTCATGCGCGGCTTTGATGTCTGGTTTGCTGTTGACGGCACAGCTACTTACAATAAGGATTTCCAGCGCGCAACCCTGCTTAACCTGTCGCATGGATTTGCCACACCTGTGCTGGTCGACGAGGTCTTAACAGCTTTACACGAAGATGAATAAAGTTGAAGGTGTGACGATTATCGGGGCAGGTCCAGCCGGAATTGCTGCGGCTATCCAACTCAAGCGTTATGGCATTACGCCTTTGCTGCTTGAAAGGAATATGTTGGGGGGCTTGTTGAAAAATGCGAATCTGGTAGAAAATTACCCTGGCTTTCCGGTCGGAATTTCAGGACTGCATCTAACCAGTCTTTTTGAGGAGCAATTAAAAAACCTTTCCATCCAACCAATCAAAGCTAGTGTTACCAGGGTGAAGTTAGAGGATGGTTTATTTCTCGTTGAAGCTGGAACAAGCGTATATTATTCACAAATTATCGTCGTCGCATCAGGAACGAAACCTGTTTTACTGACCGGTTTTGATATTCCAGCAAGCCTCCAAGACAAAATATATTACCAGGTTGTCCCGCTTCTTCAAGAGAGTGGGGCAGTCATCGCAATTGTTGGCGCTGGCGATGCTGCTTTTGATTATGCTTTGAATCTCGCCAAGGGCAATCAAGTCATCATTCTGAATAGAGGGTTTGTTCATAAGTGCCTCCCGCTATTGTGGGAACGCGCAGAACTGGACCCCAATATCCGCTACTTCGATAACGCATGTATTGAGAGCATCTATTCAAATCAACAAGGGGGGATGATGGTACAATATAAAGCAATTGAGGGGACTTCTAGTTTCCAAGTCGATTACCTGGTAGGAGCGATTGGCAGGGTCCCAGACACTGATTTTTTATCAGATCAAATCACGGAGCAGAGGGAAGCATTGCAATCTGCAGGACTACTCCATTTTATTGGAGATGTTAAAAATGACATCTACCGGCAGGCTTCTATTGCTGTTGGAGATGGGGTCAAAGCTGCGATGCAAATTTTCCGCACAGGAAAGGGATTGTTTTCATGAGAATTATTGCTTCAACTGGAAGGGATGACGTTGCGACAATCTATGTTGCTGAATTTGGTACTGGAGAATGGGTTGAGTTTGTAGAAGCCGTATCACCACCGTTCCCGCGTGATAAAAAGTGGGTACTCTTGATTTCAACTCTTCATGGCTGTCCGGTGGAATGTGCGATGTGCGATGCGGGTGGGTTCTATCAAGGTAAAATTTCGAAGGAGGGAATCATCTCGCAGATCGATTACCTTGTCCGCAAACGATATCCAGATGGCGTCATTCCGTGCAAGCAATTTAAAGTCCAGTTTTCCAGGATGGGGGAGCCAGCCCTTAATTCAGAAGTTCTCGATGTTATAGAAGAGCTGCCAGACCTGTACGATGCCCCCGGGTTAATGCCCTCGCTATCAACGATTGCCCCTTTCGGAACGGACCAGTTCTTCAATCGTCTCTTGGAGATTAAAAACAAACACTATTCTGGTGGGAATTTTCAATTCCAGTACTCTATCCATACTACCGATGAGAGCAGACGCCGCGAAATCGTACCGATCAAAACGTGGGATTTCGAGAAGATGTCCGCCTATGGAGAACGTTTTTATGAAGAAGGTGACCGCAAGGTCACATTAAACTTTGCGCTTGCAGAGGGTATGCCGGTCGACGCAAGCATATTGCATAGTTACTTTTCCCCGAATAAATTCCTGATCAAGATCACCCCGATCAATCCCACTTATAAAGCGCTGGACAGTGGATTGTCTTCGTATATAGACATTTCTAAGGATAAAAGCGATTACAAAGTTGTGCGGGACCTGGAAGCTTTTGGCTACCAGGTTATCCTGAGCATTGGCGAAGTCGAAGAGAATCTGATTGGCAGCAATTGCGGTCAGTTTGTGATCAGACATATCTCCCGCCCCCGGGAGATCGCGGGCGGCTATACTTATGAGTTTGAGCGCGACGAGATAGTAAATACCTGACACGGAATCGACCGGAGTTTGTACTCTCAATCAATTGGATTGTAACGAGGAGTACGGTATATCATGTCGAAAATGCTCAAAGTCATTATTATTGTTGTCCTCGTAATCGTCGTCTTGGGCTTGATCCTTTGGGGTGCCTGGTTTTGGTTCTCGCGCCAGGCGTTTCCGGAAACGAGCGGCACTATCACGGTGCCTGGTTTGAGTCTGCCAGTTGAAATCGTCCGCGATGAATACGGCGTGGCTCACATCTACGCCCACAATGCAGAAGACCTCTTTTTCGCCGAGGGTTACGTCCATGCCCAGGAACGTTTCTGGCAGTTGGAATTTCGACGCCGCCTTGGAGCAGGCAGGCTTTCGGAGATATTTGGAGAGACTACGCTCAGCACAGACAAATATCTGCGCCATTTTGATTTCCACAATCTAACCAGCGAGTCGTATCGTATGCTTGATGAGGAATCTCGCTCCATTATCGACGCCTACACAGCCGGTATTAACGCCTACATCGGGGACCGGGAGCCATCGCAGTTGGGGCTTGAGTTCGCCTTTTTAGATTTACAGGGTGTGGAGGTCGAGATCGAGGAATGGACCGCGGTGGATTCCATGATATGGGCCGAGATGATGATCTTCGACCAGTCGGACCAACTGCGAACGGAGTTGAAAAATATCGACATGCTGGCATCAGTGGGATGGGATATGTACGCTGACCTGCACCCTCTTTATCGCGACGATCGCCCGGTCATCATTCCATCTGAGGAGCTTGATTATCTTGAAGATATCGAAGAGAGCGTAGTTGCTGAAATCGGAGCAGACGGTTTTCAGTATCTGCTCGATCTGAGGAAGGTATTATCAGTTGCTGAGGTTGCACCTCCACTCCTTGCGGATATGGGCTTCTTTTCATCCGCTGGATCCAACAGCTTTGCTATCTCCGGTGAAAACACCACCACTGGTACGCCGCTGCTGGCAAATGATCCGCATATGGGCGTCAACATGCCTGCCTTGTGGTACGAGATCGGTATGCACTGTATTGAAAAAAATGAGGATTGTATATACAACTTCCGCGGCTTCTCGCTGCCTGGTGTGCCGGGCATCCTGATCGGTCACAATGACCGCATCGCCTGGGGGTTAACCAACGCTGCTTTTGATGCCGAGGACGTGTTCATCGAACGGGTTAATCCAGATGACCCAAACCAGTACGAAGTGAACGGTGAGTGGGTGGATATGGATATCCGCCGCGAGGAGATTAAAGTGCGCGGGCTTGATGAACCGGTGGTGTTCTTCGTCCGCAGCACCCGCAATGGCGTTGTTGCCACTGATTCTATGGTCGATCGTACGTTGTTCTCTCACGATGATGAGGCTCCAGAGTTATTTGCACTATCCTACGCCTGGACAGCGCTTGAACCGGTTCAAACACTCGAGGCAGTACTTAAGGTCAACGGAGCGCAGAACTGGGATGGATTCCTGGAAGCGCTGCAGCAATTCGATGCCGGCAAACAAAACTGGCTGTATGCTGATGTGGACGGTAATATCGGCTACATCATGCCCGGCAAGGTGCCCATTCGCGCTGGCGGTGATGGCTCACTGCCGGTGCCGGGCTGGAATGACGATTACCAGTGGACCGGCTTCATTCCTTATGAAGAACTGCCCAGGGTCTTCAATCCTGCCCAGGGGTATATTGCCACGTCAAATAACCCGCAGACCAGGGCTGGGGATTATCCTTATTTGATTAACGTCAGCCAGGACCGCGGCCATCGAGCGCAGCGCGTCACGGATATGATCCAGAACGACCCGGACGGTTTATCCATTGAGGACATGTCTGCCATTCAAACCGATAATAAGAGTATTTCGGCGCTGGAAATCATTCCTTACCTGGAAAACCTCTCTTTGGAGGATTCTCTTGTGTCTGAGGCACGTGACCGGCTGCTCCAGTGGGATGCTCAGATGGTTATGGACAGCCCTGAAGCGGCGCTTTACAGCACTTTTTGGGTTCATCTGCTGGTAGGGTTATTTCACGACCAGCTTCCGCCCGACCTCTACCCGAGTGGCAATCACATAACTTCCGACTCGGTGTACTTCTTGCTGCAGGAGCCGGACAATGTGTGGTGGGATGACATCACCACGCCGGATCATGTTGAAGACAGGGACGACATTCTCAGGAAGGCTTTTGAAGAGGCATATGTGGAGGCTGTGGAGTTATTGGGTGATGATATAAACGAGTGGCGTTGGGGAGACCTGCACACCATAACTTTCCGGAATGCAACATTAGGACAGTCAGGCATCGGCGTTATCGAGGACATCTTTAACCGCGGACCTTATGCCACAAACGGGAGCGAGTCGGTTATCCAGAAAACCTGCTGGAGTGCCAACGAACCCTACGAAGTTGGCTGCATCCCAGCCCTACGGCAGGTCATCGATCTCGGTGATTTGAGCAACTCGTTAATGATCCACAGCGTCGGGCAGAGCGGGCATCCGATGCACCGTTATTACGATCACTTCATCGATCCCTGGCGCAATTTCGAATATCATCCTTCGAATTGGGAGCGAGGGGAAGCCGAATTTGGCAATTCCGAAACGCTCATTCTAGAACCAGCGGGGTGAAGCTGGCAGGTGTATACAGGTAAGGGGGCAATACAAGCGTGAGGCAGACAACATCTAGATAATTCATTAACTCCGGTCCCGGTGATTTGGGACCGGTTTTTTATGTTTCCGTCTACAAAAAGTGGGTGCAAACAAAGAAATCCATACCGATTTTAATAAACCGGAAGAATTATCCCATAATAGAAAGGGTTTTAACGCTTTCTGAGCTTTTTCTGAACGGTCGCTCGCTAAAATATGGGCAATTCAATAAGGTAGCTCAGTACGAAACAAAAAAGCTGCCTGAAAATTCATAAGCCCAGCATGATGCGGGTAAAGGAGATCAAAATGTACACAGGAATGAATTTAGAAGTACACGCCAAGGACAAGATGGAGAGATTTCTGCAAGAGGCTGAAAACGAAAGGCTGATCGCTGCTGTCAAGAAGGGAGCGCAGAAAGAGATCAAGCATAAAGATGTACCTTCTCTGGGTGTTGTCATCCAATCCGTCCTGCAGATTTTCAACATCGGCGACGATCTGGCGAGCGCAAACAGGAGCTCGTAGTCCGATCCTCACCGCCCCACCATCGCTAATAACAAAAGTCGAGTCTCCGATTTCAGGAGACTCGACCTTACTGCTTTCACTCCCAACCAGGTGCTACGCACCATCTTGGCAGCAGCCAGTATGGACTCTCACTGGCTGTCAGATGACATGCGCGCTCATCCCCATTTATTTGTACCGGGACTGACATGCTGTCGACCGGCCTTAATGGGTATCTGTTCTATCGGGAGAGCCTCTACCTCACGTTCGGTTATGAAGCCGTGCGCGGCATGTGGAGGCCAGGGAATGTGACCATCTTCCACAACCTTCACGATAGAAACATTTCGCGCCTCAAGTTGTTCCCCGATCACACTTACGGCCTCTTCCAGCCCAGCATCGTCCTCTGCATCAACAGGTATGATTACATTGTAATCACTGTGGTCCACAATATCGTCCCGAAGGATCACAAACCGGTCGTCACCCAATCCTAAATTCTCCCGCCAGGAAGAGCGCAAGTATGGAAATATGCGTTCATCTTCATATGCTGTGGGATGCAGACTGTCTATCTCAGGGAAACCTTTTCCGTCGGGGTAACCGGCCTCATTTAACAAGCGACGAGCCAGATCCGGATCGTAGACCAACCCGATTCCTGGTGAATGCCTGGCCATTCCTGTATGTACAAACCAGCCGGTAGTTGCCATGTGCGAACCCTTGAAAGCTTTTGCTTCCAACTCATCCTTATCCAAAGCGTCGGGCAGAGCGGTCACCCGATGCACCGCTATTGCGAGCACTTCATCTGGATAATTCATTAGCTCTGGTTCCGGTTATTCGCGACCGGAGTATTTTGAGGAGATCAAAATACAGGTGTAATCAAAGAAATCCGCACTGATTTGGTAAATTGGAGCAATTTCTCCTTAATATACGGATTCTTAACGATCTTTGAGCATTTTCTGAACGGGCGCTTGCTAAGATATGGGCAATTCAATAAGGTAGCTCAGGACGAGACAAAAAAAGTGCCTGAAAATTCAGAAACCCAACAGGATGAGGGTAAAGGAGATCAAAATGTACACCGGAATGCATTTAGAAGTATACGCCAAGGATAAGATGAAAAGATATCTGCAAGAAGCGGAAAACGAAAGGTTGATTGCTGCTGTCAAGAAGGGAGCCCAGAAAGATATCAAGCAAAAAGATCTACCCTCCCTGGGTGTTGTCATCCAATCCGTCCTGCAGATGTTCAACTTTGGCGGCGATCTGGCGAGCGCAAATAAGAGCTCGTAATCCGATCCCTACTGACTCGCCATCGCTAATAACAAAAGTCGAGTCCCCGATTTCAGGAGACTCGACCTTATTGCTTTCACTCCCAATCAGGTGCTGCGCAGCATCTTGGCAGCAACCAGTTATGACGCTCACTGGCTGTCAGATGACATGCGCGCTCATCCCCATTTATTTGTCCCGGGACTGGCATGCTGTCGACCGGCTTTAATAGGTATTTGTTCTATCGGGAGAGCCTCTACCTCCCCTTCGGTTATGTAGCCGTGCGCGGCATGTGGAGGCCAGGGAATGTGACCATCTTCCACAACCTTCACGATCGAAACAATTAGCACACCAAGTTGTTCTGTGATCACACTTTCGGCCTCTTCCAGCCCCGCATCGTCCTCTGCATCAACAGGTATGATTACGTTGTAATCACTGTGGTCCACAATATCGGCTCGAACAATCACAAACCGGTCGTCACCCAACTCATTTATTTGATTTTCTTTATAGCGTTCCCTCAGCATGTCAATTGATTCGACACGGCCGAATATCCAGGCTCGAACTCTATTTTGTCCCATCTCGCATTATCTCCTTTTCTTGTTGTGATTCGTTGGCAGACACTTAGCTGTACTAAACCACTCAAAAATCTTTTTGATTTATTTTGCTAAGCACCCAGTCTGATCCATCAACCTGTACTCTTATTATTCGGTTTTATTATTTCAATTCAACCTCCTTTTTCTCGATCAAATCGTTTTGATCAGGCAGTTAAATTATTGTCGATCCCGGTCTACAATGAATCTGTTGAAAGACATTTGGACGGAGAGAGTACGGGGTAGAGAAACCCAGGGCTTTACCAGCATCCATCCGTTCGCGTAGCCAAGAGGCATTATCACAGTTTCCTCAGCAACCAGAATTCGATCTGCCTCACGATAAAGTTCCATCCGATTGTCCTGATCTGTGATCCGCTTTGCAGTCTCAACGAGAGTATCGAAGCGCGAGTTGTGCCAGCGCGGTATGTTGAAACCTTCGTCGCTGTGAAAAGTAACGCGCAGCATGACGTCGGGGTCAGGATAATCTGCGCTCCACCCGAGTATGGTCATATGCGCTGGATCAGAAGTAATTCGTTGGTAGAATTCTCCCCACTCCGGGCTTTGAGATTCGAGCTCCAAACCTAAATTTTCCTGCCAGGAAGAGCGCAAGAATGGAATTAAGCGTTCATCTTTTGATGCTGTCGGATGCAGCCAGGTGATCTCCGGGAACCCTTTTCCGTTGGGGTAACCGGCTTCACTTAACAAGCGACGAGCCAGGTCCGGGTCGTAGACCAACCCGATTCCCGCTGAATGCCCGACCATTCCTGGAGGCACAAACCCGCCGGTAGCTGCCATGTGCGACCCCTTGTAGACTTTTGTTTCCAGCTTATTCCGATCCACAGCGTGGACAAACGCGCGCCGTAAGCGCACATCGTCAAACGGTGGAATGTCAGTGCGGAAGCTCAGGTAAAGATTAGAGGGGCGCGGAATTTTGACAAATTCATCAGGATGAGCGTTCATTGCCTGCGCCAGCGCACCCGGGTCTGCATTCAACAGGCTGACTGCGTCTAAATTATCGGCGTCGTACACCTCCAATATCTGTTCATTGAATGATTCAAAAATTATGCATTCCACTTTCTGGACATTGCCGCCGAATTCTTCATGATAGAGTGGATTCTTAGCTAGGGTCAGCCTTTCACCAGGCTTCCACTCCGCAAGCTCGTAAGGACCATTGGTTACCAGATTTTGATACTGCGCCCATTCCGAGCCATAGCGTTCCAAAGCCCACCTGGGCAATGGGTATAAAGCTGTATGAGCCAAAAGATAAGGGAAGTAAGGCGTTGGGTCCTCCAGACACACTTCCAGGGTAAAGTCATTGAGGGCGTGTACCCCAACTTGACTGGGATCATTGAGCTCACCTTCTCTGAACGCTTGGGCGTTCTTAATCGCGTAGAGCAAACTGGTAGCCGGAGACTCCTCTGTCAGGTCAAGGTTTCGCTTCCAGGCGTACTCGAAATCGGCTGCTGTCAATTGAGTGCCATCGTTCCAGTGGACATCTTCTTTTATATGGAAGACGTACTTTGTGCCTTCTTCGTTCACCTCCCAGCGCGCCGCCACAGCCGGTAGGATGTTATATTCCCGACCAATTCTCACCAGACCTTCGAAGAGTTGAGCGACTAACAATGCGGAAACGTCGTCTTCAGCCACCCCCGGGTCAAGGGTCCGAGGTTCTTCCAGGGCAAACCGCAATACAGCAGTTGGAGCTTGGAGATCATGCAAACTAGTCGATTCTCTCAGGGGATCCCAAAGAGCAAAAGCCTGGTCGTATGACTCTTGAGCTTTCTCGGATTCATAAGCGGCTGTATATACCAGACCTAACTTCAGCAATGTCCTGGCTGCTTCCTCGTCCCAGCCTCGCTTCTGCTGAATTGCCGCTGCCCGTTTATAGTACAATTCCGCTTCAGCATTGGCATATAATGAGCGTGCTTTGTCCCCGGCTTGAATCATATAGGGAAGCGCCCGTTCTGGTGTTCCTGCTTCCTGGAAATGGTGGGTCAGTTGAACAGCGATATCCTCGCTTTGTCCTGTGTACAGGTCTTCTAATATGCTGCCAATTTCGGTGTGTATGAGTCTTCGTTCACCGGCGCCGAGTTGGTTGTAAAGGTATCTGTGAATCAGCATATGCGAGAATTTGAATCGAGACAACATGGTACCACCGGCACGCACCTCGCCGATTTCTCTCACCAGATGGTGGCGGCGCTCCAGCTCTTTAGAAAGGCGGTTTAAAACATTTATCTCGCTGGTGTTTTGCACTCTAGCGATAATTTGGGCGTTAAAATCTTCACCTTCTACGCAGGCGACGTTCAGAATTTCGAGCAGTTCATCGTCCAAGGCGCCAATCCGCTCCTCGATCACTCCCTCTATGCGTGCTGGCAGCATATTCCAGTTCAGGGAAGGCTTATCAATCCAGGCGCCTCGCTCTTGAACCAGGTCGCCGCGTTCTTGCATCGCGCGCAGCAGTTCAATCGTGAACAGAGGATGACCTCCTGTATGTTGTAGGAGAGCCTCCCGGAAATCTTCCCCCAGTCTGTTGTGCTGGGTGTCCAGATATGCATCGACAAACTCCTGTCCCCGTGTTTCTTCTGTTTGTCCCAGGTTTGTCCAGACGTCACCGAATTGGCGCTTGAATTCACCCAGCACTTTTTCCAATGGATGACGTTCGCCATCCCGTCCTAAAGCCACTTCCTCCGGGCGATAAGCGCAGGCGATCAAGATAGAGCTGCCCTGCAACTGTCTGCCCAGGTGGAACAGCAGACTGATGGAAGCTGTATCTGCCCATTGCATGTCATCTAAGACCAGTAACAATGGGCGTTTACCTGCGATTTCATGCAGTACGTTCACAAACTGCTGGAACAAACGTCTTTGTTCCAGCCCCTCAGAACGTTCATATTGCCTTTCCACTAATTCTTCAAACTGTTGAAGCAAACTGCCGCTTTCCGGGACTGCCGCCTTAGCGCGAGAGAGAAGCGCTTTTCCCGTTAGTAAAACGTCTAGCAGATCAGGTCCGTTGTTGATCAGTGCTTGCATGGTCACGGGCAGACAATCCCACAGGCGTCCTGCGTGATCGCGGTTGATAGCGCCGGCTCTCCAACGAGCTTCCACATCTCCGCTGAGCGCGCCCATTATCTCCCGGAAGGGCATATAAGGATCGCCTATACCCGAATAGGCGTTGCAGTTGCCGCTGGCAGCCAGCAGACCCGCGTATTGCTCCCATGCCTGGAAGGTGAATTCCTCCAACAGGGACGTCTTTCCACGACCCGGTCCACCGGTCACGAAAACAACGTGACCTTCACCGTCTGCAGCTCTGGCTAAAGAGGCGTGTAATCTTTCAAGTTCACGCTCACGAGCCACGAAGGGGGGTCTTTCTGCTGGTTCAACCTCTGCTTCCATTTCCAGAAAGGCAGGAATTTGTGCTTTAATTTCAACCACCGGCGTGGGCATGGTGGCTGGGGTGGAGATTTTTAATTCTCCCGATTGGATTTGCTCAAACAACCCGATTGTCTCTTTCTCGGGTGTCACCCCCAATTCTTCTTCAAGCAGCTTACCCCATTTTTCGTAATGCGCAAGCGCGGCTGAACGCTGGTCAGAATAAGCCAGCAAGAGCATCATTTTACGATGTGCGGTCTCATCCAGAGGCTCCAGCCGGACCAATTGCCTGGCAAATGTAAGCCCAACATCCCAATGACCTTCTTTCAAGGCTGCGTCTAATAATTTGTGTAAGGCGGCGACCACGATGATGTGCAATCTCGCCTTTTCTTCCATCACCCACTCTTCGAAAGAGACAGCTCCGCGTATGTAGAAACTGCCCAAAAAGTCGCCTTGATATAAGGAGACTGCAGCCTCTGGTTGTCCGGCAGCAAGTTTTTCTTCCAGAGCGGCAGTATCCAGCCAAGTATCAGCCGCCTGGTTGAGTACGACCGTGTCCCGGGTGATGGTGAGGTATTCTCCAAGGTGTTTACGCAGGCTGGATAGCACAACGCGCAAATTTGACAAAGACCTGCTCTGGGAACGTTCTTCCCACAGCAGTTCGGCCAACTTCTCCCGTGATTGTGGTTTTCCGGTGCAGGCCAAATAAACCAGCAGTGCTTCCGCTTTGCGCGAAGCCAGTCCGGTGATTGGTTCACCGTCTTGTTTTATTGTCAATCCCCCAAGAGCAGTTATTTCGAGTTTGTCACCCATAGATATCTTGGCGGTGCGCGTCTAAATAAGGACTGGGATGAGGCAAATTTGAACTGTATAGGCTGCAGTGAGGCGCCATTCTAACGCTGCAATTACAGGTTCCTATTCGCACGCTAAGTAAAGCGTAATGCTGATAATTGATACAAACCCTGTTTGCGATTCTGCGATGAAGCGCCGTGATGACGAGCTGCGATGAAGGGCTGCCAGAAAACGTGATGGTTTTATCACATATCTTGAAATTCACATAACTTACAATGAACTTATTGTAACACCTGCGAATGCTACCACGTAGGCGATTGGATAAACCCAGATCATATACTTATCGATCTTCTCACCTAAATCACCCTTGCCAGCGATTTCCAGCCTTTTTAAAACCACGTTGTATGCCAGGGTGAGCACGCTGATAGCAAAAGTGGTGATCAAGAGCTTGTCCAGGAAAGTCAGGTAACCCAAGCGCGGCAGATCGCTGGAGATGGTGAAATTGAAGGCGATGAACAGCAGCAGGTTTCCAGCAGTAACATCGATTCGCTTAGTGTAATCTTTCAGGAAGAATGTTATCCACGCAACGATAATAATCAGGAGCAAGGGGATGAATATGCGCACAATATAGAAAGTGAGCGAACGTTCAGCCTCAAAGTGAAGACTGAATTGGGAATTTGTACCAACTGTTGTGATGCTGGTTTCAGTATTAATCACGTCCCATTCTTCTTCGCCCAATTGATCACCCATCCCGCTGTATCCATCCAGGTCAGAATAGATCAAGAATTCCTCCGGGTAAAGCGAAAGGACGTGTACGTTAAACTGTTGTGTGTCGAACGGGAATTTGCTGAATTCAAAATCGGGAGCTTGAAAGGTGGTTGTGAAGCGTTCAAAATATTGTGCTCGCCCATCCGGAAAAACGACCACGACTTTGTTTTGTATCCAACGGTTGCCCTGCTGGTTAGTCAAAGAAAAGTCTGGCCATTTCCCTTCCGTTTGCTTGATGAAATCGTCAAAACCCTTCTCGGTGAATGTTTTAAAAGCGCAATCACAGCTGTCTGGGCTGAAAGCCAGGGATGGGTCCTGCCATTCAAACTGCAGGTCGGCTACCACGGTGTAATTTTCTGCCTGCTGATCTATATCAGTTATCTGGTCAATTTTGACACCGATCTTGACATCCAGGGGTTGTTTTATAATATTTTGGTCCGTTGTTCCCGCCTCACCGCTGAGCACTTCGGGTTCGTTGATGCCGACTAACAAACGGTAATTCCCCTCTGTCCTACCTTCTCCCTCGCAGCAACTTTCAACACGCAATTTAAAATTGGCTTCCTTTTCCTCGAATTTGTAATTCAAACTACCGCTGGTCTTCTCCCCGAAGACGTTGCCGCTGCGGATCGGTTTATCCCCGTAATCCCTCAGTGTTAGGATTGGGCTGAGATCACCGGATGTGGCTTCGATATAGGCGTATAGTGTGTCACCGGCATTTACCGTTTCAAGGAAGTAAAAAGTTGCAGGATTATCGCCGGTAAGCGCGCCTGTGATTTCTTGAACAACGACGCCTGCTTGTGAGGCTTCTTGGTGCAGGATGGCAATCTCATCGCCGGTTGGTTTCACGTCCTCTGTTATGACCTTGGGCTCGTTTATTCCAAGGGTTAGTGTGTAATCACCGGAGGAAAAACTCCCTGGCGAGCTCGACACTACAAGCAAATATTCCCCTTCAGCCGGAACCTCGAAGTTGAAGGCGGCGTCGTATCCTTCTCCACTGTCGTCATCCCAGATCAGGAAGAGCTCGTCGGCAATTTCTGGGATGGCCTCCAGCGGATCGCGCCCCTCTTCAATCGCAAGAAGGAGCTTTTCTTCGTAAGCCGCTCCCAGTGCTTCGGCGCCGATACGGGCGTCAGCCATGGCAGCCAAAGGATCCAGGTTTCCCGCCGTCCCTTCAAGGTATACATAGAGCGTATCACCTGGATGGAGGTTCTTTATTGAATAAAGATGACGTTCATCTAATGTAAGCTGGTCGTTAATCACCTGAACAGCACGTTTCCCCTGTGCAAAAGCCGGGTTCAACCCTATGACCAGTGTCAGTGCAAGTAATAACGGAACGACTGCCAGAACTGCTTTTGGTAGTTTGTTGATAAATTGATTTGGTTTGTATGAACGCATTATCTTCGATTAACCCCTGTCCCTGTGCCGGTATTTTATTATTACAAAATTTAATATAAATTATATCATCACGAAACGGATTTCACATTCCTTGTTTCATAGTCGGGTCAATGTAAATTCTGTGATTTCGGGCGGACAGTTGTACCGGAACGGCACACTGATATTGCCGATTCCCCTGTTCGTGTAAAGCCACATATCGTTGACTTTATAAAGCCCTAAGTCGTACTTTTTTCCAAGGTAGGGTAATACAAGCGCCCCAAAACCAGGAATGCGGACCTGCCCTCCGTGTGAGTGCCCCGAGAGCTGCAAGGCAACTCTCCCATCCAATGAATAATCATCTGCCAGGTCCGGCTCGTGAACGAGTAAAACCACCGGGGTTTCAGAGGGCGCATTTTCCAGGGCGGCTTCCAGGTCCGCTTCGCCGCTCCAGCCGTCGTCCAGACCGGCTAAGTAGAAATTTCCTTTCCCGCTGGTTATCGCCACCCCTTGATTTTCTAGAATTGGCAGGCGCGCTTCTCTGAGACCTTTCTTCACGACATTCACGTTGGTCCAGATATCGTGGTTGCCGATGACCGTGTACACGCCCTGTGAGGCGTTCAGGTTGGACAGGATAGGAGCCAGCACAAAAACGGCTTCTACATTCCGCCACACATAGTCGCCTGTCAGGACGATTAAATCCGGCTTGATGCTGTTGGTGATTTCTACTGCCTGGCGAATGAGGTCGGGTTGGGTGTATGGATAGAGGTGGAAATCGGTGAGTTGGGCAATCGTGAATCCTTCCAGCGCAGGATGGAGGTGTTTAACCGGAATCGTAATCCGTTCGAGAGATGGTCGCCCCGATTCGTCTTTGGTACGAAGTAAGACCATCGACGCCAGGAAACTACCACCCACAGCTAGACTGCTGATTTTTAGGAAATCTCGTCTGTTCAAGTCTGCCATAGTTATCATTTTAAATGCGCTGCATGTTGACCGGAATTGTCACCATTGTATCAAATAATTATCCTCGAGTAATATCATTTACTTGACTGATGTTATCCACGCCCAATAATGTACATGTGTGTTGAAGTTTAATTGGGTCTCCGCAATTTAGAAAGGATTTCCCCCACTTTTGTGCGCTTATTTTCCTGCGTTTGCAGGAAATTGAGCACCTCTCCGCGCTCCGGCATGTCACCGCCCCCTCCCCATACGGTCGTCGCTAGACCGCCCAGCGCGTTCGCCAGCAGCCCAGCCGCTGGTAAGCTCAAATCGTGCAGCCTGGCAAACAACATACCGGCGCAAAACGCATCCCCAGCGCCTGTGGTATCGACGGTCTCCACTTCAAACGCAGGCAGCCGGTACGTGCCAGTGCGGTCTGCAACGATGCAGCCGTCCTGACCAAGCTTAAATGCGACCATACTGACCCCCCGTTCTAGCAGGGCAGGGATCGCCTCTTCTGGGGTCTGGCTGGATAATAGGTCGCCAGCCTCGTCTGAACCTAGTATTACGAGATTGAGCAGCGGCAGGATGCGGTCCAGTTCGTGTTTAGCCTGCGTAGCGGGCGCTGTGCCGATATCCATCGAAAGATCGATCCCCATGTCCTGTGCCAGTTCTACAGCCCGGTAAGAGGCTTCTTTCTGTGGAGAAACCAGAAAATTGTAGCCCGATAAATGCAGGATGCTCGAGTTTTCCAGCGTTTGGGGTTCAATATCAGACGTTGATATCATAAGGTTTGCGCCGCGATAAGAGAACATTGTCCTTTCGCCATTTGGGGTGACCGGGATGAAGATTAAACCGGTGGGTTTGTCTGGATCACGTCGGACGTAATGGATATCAACACCAGCCTTCGCCAAAGGTTCCAGTGCGATGTCCGCCCAGGTATCATCACCTGTACGCCCGATCATATTGGTTTTAACTCCCAGCTTGGTGAGCGCCAGAGCGGTGTTGGCGGCTGAGCCGCCCGGGCGGAATACTACTTTTGCTGCCGTCGCGTCTTCACCAGGTTGGGGGTAGCTGGAAATGGACATCAACACGTCGACATTGATGTCACCGAACACAGCAACCTTTTTCAATGCGCTTCTATCTTTCCCACTTCGCGCACGTCTACGGGCACACCTTCAATCTCAGCAGGGATCACGTCTTCCGGTGCCAACAGGGCGTGTGGTATTTTCTGCTCGACCATAACGATCAAGGCAACCGTATCTGAACGCGTTCCGCCCTGGTGGCGCAGACCCACTCCAACGCCGACCACATTTGCTTTTTTCATCAGCATTTCTTGATAGGCTTCTTTAACTGCCTGAGCTTTGTCGATCGTGTCGTGCATTTCGATCTTTTTGCTAACCGTGCTCTGGCTGGTAAAATCGACCTTCAAGCAATCGAGTACTGCCTGGATGGGATTGTGTAAGGTGGCTTCGTTTGAACCGGCAAAGAGCAAACCAACAGCGCGCCGCGAGTCGGATGCCACCAGGAGCGAACCGGAGTCGCCGCCTTTTGATATCGGGCTGGTAAGTATCTGCTCTTCGAAAGTGGCGGTTCTCCCTGAACCATAGTCCACGTTGATGGTGGTATCCAATACCAGGATTTGACCGCTCAATAAACCCGATGTGCGACCGGATTTGCGCACCGGCATGCCGAGGGCGGGCAGAATGATCCCAGTTATCTCACCAATATCCAGGATTTCATTTGAAATTATATCGTCATCAACCGGGCTTGCGACGGCCGCGTCTGTCAGATTCTTGGCTGCAAGATCGGTTCTTATTACTTGCACTTTGTGCCCAGACCCAAGCATCCTGGCTGTAGCGTTTCCAAACTGCGCATAAAATGTGGCCATACTGCACGTTGGTGGCGACTCCCCGAATTGGATAGGGCAGAACCGCTCCAGGTGAGCAATGGTGTCGCTTTCGACCTTCCCGCCGTCGATTGCACCCGGCTGCAGGATGGGGTCACCGGGATCGCCTTCGTTGCTGTTTGCCAGGACGTGATTGTTAGAAAGGATCAACCGGCGTCCAGTTTTCTTGTCACGCACAACGGTCCCTAAAGTGCCGGCGGTGATCTTGTAATGCCCGATGCTGACTCCCCCAGGGGCGGGTCGCCAGCGGTCGGAGCGCGCCTGTAAGG
>CBFDCK010000003.1:0-74507 GCA_965603285.1 uncultured bacterium | reverse complement strand
TTCGGAAACCGATGACGATATCTATTACAACCTGATCACGCGTCAGGTGATGGAGGCTCGCTTTCCGGGTTCCAATCGCTCTTTCACAAAGTTGAAAGACGTCGAAGTGTGCGGTGGTGATATGAATGTCGTTAGTGCCCTGACCATTACCGAGAACGATGAGCTTTTCAAGAAGGTTCTGGCTGCCCGCAAGAACGTGTTCAAACAAGCCGCTCTGATAGGTTACGACACCTTATTCTTGTTATTATTGCGTAGAATCGATACTAAAGGGGCGGTCGAGAAAGTGACCAAGAAGTTAAACATCACCGGCAGGGCTATCCTTTGTCCATATGCCGAGGTAGGTATGGATGTGGATAAACCCCACCAGCTTGAAATTCTGCGCGCTGATCTGTCCAAGCAAGAGTCTGCATGAAGGTGGAACTTCAGCGTAAGCTGTTGGATCTCGATTCCAAATATACCAAGAGCCTGCAAATTACTGATAAGCCAGGTCCGCTGCGAACACTAGCGGTCATCTGCGCACATTCGGGGGATTCATGGTTCTGGATTCTGGGTCTTGGGCTGCTCTGGTGGCTGGGCACGGATTATTGGAAAGCGCGCGCCGCCGGGATGATGATCGGTGTGCTGGTAACCGCTGTGATCGTTTTGATAATAAAATTCACCGTGCGGCGAAAACGTCCGGATGGCGAATGGGGAAACATCTACCGCATTACCGACCCCCATTCTTTTCCATCAGGTCATGCTGCCCGTGCAGCCATGCTGGCAGTGATGGCGATCGGTCTTGGCCCCCCCTGGTTCGGTTTTATTGTTTTCTTATGGGCACCACTTGTGATCCTGGCACGGGTTGCCATGGGACTACATTACCTGTCCGATGTGCTGATCGGTGCTCTACTTGGGATTTTCATTGGTCTGATAATCCTGGCTATTCTCCCTCAGCTCGCATTTCTGCTTTAAAATTCTCGATAACCGTAACAAGGGTCGGATTTACTTGATAAGCCATCGCCAAATAGTACGCCATATAATCACCAAAATGAAGGCAGGTCCATAGATGCGCCATTGGTGTCTCCCCCTGTGCATCAATAAAATCGGTGCCCAACCCTTCAAGCATAAAGGTCTTGCGAGTCAAATCAGAGCGCAGGCGATTGCGGGGATGATCGGAAGGAGCACGCAGGAAGAGAACAGTAATGCACGATAAGAGGTCTTCCGGGTTTTGAATTCCCGCCAGCGTGTTGTGATTGGCTTCCGGCAGAAATTCAAATTGAGCCCAGGCTTTGGCAATCTCACTGATCTGACCTTTCCAGCGGCGCGCCACAGGTGCCAGTAAACCCGATCCCATAACGGTTACCCAGCGTCCAACCAACTGTCCGGCAATTCGTTTTGCTGGATTGTTTGCAATAGAAATATCCGCCAATAATTGAGTCTGCCCTTCTCGCAGAGCAACAACAGTTCCAATTAAATCGCGGGAAGGGTTTGGAATGAGATTCAATCTGAACAACACAGCAAGAAGCAGCGCAAACGAATACCCAACCGCAGCCCGGGGTTGACCCTCGTGCTCAAATCGCCATACAGGAATCCCGGAAGACTTTGCATATTGGGCAATTTTTCCGCCAGTGGAAATCACCAGGCAGCGACATTTCCTCTTTAGCGCTGTTTCCAACGCCGAAAGAGTCTCTTCCGTGTCCCCAGAATGCGAAGAAGCAATCACCAGGGTCTGCGACCCTTTCACCCAGGCTGGCAAATCGTAATCGCGGTGAACAAAAATCGGGACACTACCTATCGGTGAAGCGTAAGCGGCTAATAGATCCGCCCCGATCGCCGAACCGCCCATTCCCGCAATCAACACATTACTAATGCCGGACCAAGATGGTAGTGAGGAATCCAACCCGATCTCCCAGGCAGTCAGCAGTTGATCCGGCAGTTCATCAATCTGGGACAGCATATCTTCAAGGTCGATCTCATTAAACCTGGCAAAATCATCGAGATTCATAGTTGTTCTCCACTGTCATACAACCGTATTTCATTAACCAAATTATAAACCTCCCGGCGCGGCCAACCCGAAAGAGATGATACCGTCCGTGCAACTCCAGGTGGGGTACCTCCATTTTCTATCCGTTTCATTATCAGCTCACGCACTTGATCTTCGCTCCAGCGCTTAGGGGTTGATAAATTCCCACTGACAACCAGAACGAACTCACCACGCGGCGGTTGAGACGAGAAGTGTTCGTAAGCCGCGCTGATTTTATCCCGATAAATCTCTTCGTGCAGCTTGGTTAATTCGCGCCCGACTGCAATCATACGATCACCTAATATCTCCTGCAAATCTTTAAACGCAGACAGCAGCCTGTGAGGAGTTTCCAGAAAGACCAACGTGTAGGACAAATCTACTACCTCAGACAACAAACTGCGGCGTTCTTTGGACTTTCTTGGTAAATATCCCAAATATAAAAAAGCATCGCTTGGCAATCCTGACGCAACTAATGCGGCTAAAGGGGCACTGGGACCTGGTATGGGACTGACATCATATCCAGCCTCCAGGACCACCTTAACTAACTCGTATCCGGGATCGTTCAAAACAGGGGTTCCGGCATCGGAAACCAGGGCCACATCCCCCTGGGATAACGCCGCTAACACACTATCCAATTTTCGTAATTTATTGTGCTCGTGATAGCTGATAACCTGGTTTTTTATGTGGTAATGATCGAGCAGTTTACGAGTACGGCGGGTATCTTCTGCCGCGATCAAGCCTACCTGACCGAGCACTCGCAGACCTCGCGAGCTGATGTCTTCCAGGTTGCCGATTGGTGTCGAGACCAGATATAGAGTGCCCACAAAAGTGCCCAATATGGTCAGGGCTGCGACCAGGTAAGAATCTGCACCGTCAGCTCGCCGGTATCTTGATATAGAGACGATAATCGCAGCCATCCAGGCAGTGACTGGTTTGTGCTATAGCAGATGTAGGTGCCTTTCATTCCATCAACAACTTCCACTGGCGAACTGCTTAAAGATGCGGTCTGGCAGTCATCGATTATTGGCTCACTACCGCCATACTTAACGATTTGAGCGCCAGCTACTGGAGTAAGAAAGAGATTTTGAGTATCGACTTCAAACAAAATGTCTTCAAGACCATTGTTGAGCTGATTGCTGTCCAAATCCAGACCGTCATCCAGTCCCAGGGTAGCCTCCCCGCTGACTTGGATATCAGGTCCCGGAGTATTTGTGGGTCCAGTCACGGTAGGCGTCAGCGTGGAGGAACCGGCGACAATGATTCGCACCCAAAAAGCAGAACCTCCGCTGGGACCGATTCCGAACCATTCCCCGGAAGCATTCTGCAACTTCCAATTACCCTGGTAAGTTCCTGCAATCTCTGGTGCTATCATATCCACTGGAAGATCAACGCTCGCTTTTGGGGCAACATTCGCAGGAAGAGGCACACTGGAAGGTGCATCCATCGCATCTCCTGAGAATAAAGCGACGGAATAACTAGACGTCCAGTTGCACGTTCCCACATTCTGAAGACGCCAGATCTTGGTGAAAGATTCACCCGGCTGCATCTGTGTCTCATCAGGTATGGTTACATCAATGGGAATGCCAGCGGCAGCTAAATCACAACTAGGTATCGGAGAAGCAGCGCTGGTAGGCTGCCCAGGTGTAACGGTAACCGTTCCAGGGGTGATAGAAGGTATTTGGGTTGCCGTTCTTATTTCGGTTGGCGTAGATGTATTAGTCACAGACGGCGTTTGGGCAATAGCTTGGGTCAGGCGCGCCTCCACCGTCTGGTATGCCTGGGTGACATTCAGGATCGGCGTTGCATCAGAACTCGCCCACGGTAGCTTACAGCCTGCTAATCCTGAAATTGTAAACATCCCAACGATGAGGTATATGATTTTCGAGGGTTTGTACATAGCAAATAACCTTGGTCTATTGACCAAATCTGGCAGTTATCATTTTGTGTAATTAAACACTCCCTGTATACCACCTTATTTTGCTTTTAGCAGTTAAGAAACTCCGAAGATACAATTTTATTATGCTTAAATGAGCAAATTCTATTACAGAATATGAAACTGCTTCAAAGAAGATCGGTTTGTTTCGAAGACTGCTGAATATCTTCGGCTCTAGGCATGATTTGCTTGATTCTTCTAGCAAGTTTACGGCGTGGGAGCATAAAACGCCTGCCGCATTGTGTACATTCGAGACCAATATCCGCACCCAGCCGGAATACCTTCCACTCATAGTTCCCGCATGGATGGGGTTTGCGTAATCGCACAACATCATCGATCTGCAATTCCGGCAGCATGGAGCGCATTATATCATGGTGGAACTACCAATATCCGGCTCAATCTGAATTCAGACCCGGGATGGTATAATTGCAAATCCTGGAGTTATTAATATGGTATTCAACCTTGACCCGGCTACGTTGATAGCGCGGGTATTAGTTTTAATCGTTGCTTTTACAATCCACGAATTCGCGCACGCCTGGACTGCAACCCAATTTGGAGACGACACTCCCCGTCTCAATGGTCGATTAACCCTTAACCCGCTTGCCCATCTGGACCCAGTTGGGTCTATGGTCTTATTGCTCGCCGGTTTCGGATGGGCTAAACCGGTTCCAGTCAATCCGTACACACTGCAGCGGCGCTCTCCATCCGCCTATATGTGGGTAGCATTAGCTGGTCCACTCTCTAATCTCATGCTCGCCATATTAGCTGCACTATTGTTCCGCTTTGAGTTTGCCTCCATCTATGAAGCATTTGCGCCCAGCAGCGGTATTTTGCCCAACTTTTCAAGAATACTCCTTGAGTTTGTATCCATCAACCTGATCTTGATGGTATTCAACCTGATCCCGTTGGCACCCCTTGATGGCGAAAAAGTCCTATCTTACCTGGCTCCTCCTAGCTTATCAGGTATGTTGGACATCATCCGCCCGTACGGTCCATTACTCTTAATTACACTTGTTTTTGTTGGTCCGATGATTGGATTTGATATCTTCGGGTTGATCATCGGAACTGCAGTCAATACATTAACAATATTTTTAGTAGGTTTATAGATGCAGATCCTTTACCGGGCTCGCCAAACCTGGAATGCAATCACCGGTATACCTAAAAAGGGTGATATCGATCAGGTTAGAAAAATCCTTTCACCAGACTTAATGCCCCTTTTTTTGTGCTTACAACCGGGCGAACAGGCGCACAGCTTTTGGGTTTATAATCAATTACGCCAAAGCGGAGAAACGAACCATGACTTACTGGTGGCTGCTCTGCTGCACGATGTGGGTAAAAGCCTTCATCCACTGCATCTTTGGGAACGGATAGTAATTGTGCTGGGAAAAACAATTTCTCCGCAGGGAGCAAAAGCCTGGGGACAGGGTGAGCCGCAGGGGTTCTTGCGACCGTTTGTCATCTCTGAGAAACACCCGGTCTGGGGAGCGGACATGGCTGCCCAGGCAGGCGCCTCCCAATTAACCGTCTCAATCATCCGGCGCCACCAAGAACCTCAAAACATTCACCCAAATGTACAATCTAGAGAAAATCCAGGTGTAATTACGAATCAACTAATGGAAAGACAATTACTACAGCGCTTGCAACGAGCTGATAATAAAAGCTGAGGAGTACTGATGACAGTTCAAATTTCCATAATCGGATTGGGTCAAATCGGGGCATCAATAGGATTGGCTCTGTCTGACAAGCAGGATGAATTACACCGGGTGGGGCACGACCTCGAGCTGGATATCGCTCGCCGGGCGGAAAAAATGGGGGCAGTAGATAAGGTCGCCATCAACCTACCTTCTGGAGTACGAGATGCCAACGTGGTCATTCTTTCGCTTCCAGTAGATCAAATCCGTGAAACGATGGAGATCATCGCCCCGGAATTAAAAGAAGATGCAGTCGTTATGGATACCGCTCCAATAAACGAGGTAATGCTGGACTGGTCAGCGGAAATACTTCCAAACCGCTGTCATTACATCAGTCTGACACCTGTTATAAATCCTGCATACTTATTCACAAATGCTTCTGGACTAGAAGCAGCTCATTCTGATCTTTTCCAACACGGGTTAATGGCAATCGTTGTTTCTCCGAGCGCAAATTCAGATGCCGTAAAATTGGCAGCAGACCTGACAAGCATTTTAGGAGCATCGCCATTATTTATCGATCCGGCAGAGATAGATGGTCTGATGGCTGCCACCCACTTACTGCCGCAGTTACTCGCGTCATCGCTGCTCAACATTACAGTTGACCAACCTGGCTGGAACGAGTGCCGTAAAGTGACTGGTAGGGCATACGCAGAAGCAACCAGCCCGATTGTTCACTTAGACGGTTCATTATCCCTAACCGAGTCCGTACTCAACAATAAAGAGAATACTATGCGAGTCCTTGATAAAACCATTACCGCCCTGCAGGAACTGCGGGTGGACATTGAAAACCAGGATAGCGACGCTCTTGAAAAGTATCTGGAGCGGGCTTATCAAGGACGCCAAGCATGGTGGCAGGAACGTCAATCCGGCGATTGGCTTAGATTGGAAGGTTCACCAGCCGTAGAAATTCCATCCTCTGCTGGTATTTTCGGTCGCTTGCTTGGGCTCGGTCGCCGGACGAAACCTAAGGAATAGTTATTAACGGTTTTCTTTTGCTAGTTACCAATCAGAAACCATTTTAAAAGGGCTACAACTATATCATACGAGGTGAAAATGTCTTCAAAACTCCAGTATATCCAAGATGAACTACAAAACCTTAAAGACAGTGGTCTTTACAATCGCATCAGGACACTCAGTTCACCTCAAGGAGCATGGCTGATCGTGGACGGAAAACGCACATTAAACTTCTGCTCCAATAATTACCTGGGGCTTGCCAACCACCCACATGTGACCCAGGCGGCTCGAGAAGCAATCGAAAAATATGGGGTTGGTCCGGCTGCTGTGCGCACGATAGCTGGCACAATGGGGATTCACCTGGAGTTGGAGCAAAGGATGGCGGCTTTTAAGGGTGTGGAAGACGTAATTACATTCCAATCCGGTTTCAATGCCAATCTGGCAGCAATCCCTGCCTTGGTAGGCAAAGGTGATGTCATCTTCTCAGACGAACTTAATCACGCCAGCATCATCGACGGCTGCCGATTGTCCAGGGCGCGCGTCGTTCGCTATAATCACTGTGATCCCATCGATCTGAGTAGAGTGTTAAAAGAACAACGTTTTGACTTCCCGCACGCGCTGGTGATCACGGACGGCGTGTTCAGCATGGACGGTGACATTGCTCCGCTGGACGAAATCTACACCGCAATACAGGATTATGACGCTGTTTTGATGGTCGACGATGCGCATGGTGAGGGCGTCCTCGGTCGCGGCGGACGCGGGATTGTCGATCATTTCGACCTGCACGGCAAGGTCGATATTGAGGTCGGCACGTTATCGAAAGCATTCGGTGTAGTCGGAGGTGTGGTGGCGGGGAATTCGTTAGTGGTGGAGTGGCTGCGCCAGCGCGGGCGCCCCTTCCTCTTCTCCTCCGCTATGACAGTTCCCGACACGGCTGCATGCCTGGCATCCCTCGATTTGTTGGAACAATCGACCGAATTGGTGGACAGGCTGTGGGAAAATACGCGCTATTTCAAAGCTGAAATGCGAGATATGGGATTCGATACCGGTGGCAGTGTAACACCGATCACACCGGTTATGTTAGGAGAGGCTCCGCTTGCTCAGCAGTTCAGCCGAGAATTATTCGAAAACAGCGTTTTCGCAATGGCGATTGGATATCCGACTGTGCCGCGCGGCAAAGCTCGCATCCGAGTGATGATTTCAGCCTCCCACGCGCAGGATGATCTTGATTTCGGTCTGGAAGCGTTTCGAAATGTTGGACGAAAACTGGGTGTAATTGCTTGATTTGTCGGGATGAACCTTTTCATCCTAATCTGTGTATAGACTATAAGACAGTAATCAAGATATAGATGCTAACCGGAATCAGCTTTTTCCAAGAATGGGTCAATCGACGGGTTCGTACCTGCCCAGATGCAGCTAGCTTTGCCTTCAAGGTTGCACATAACCGCACGTGAACATCGATGGGCAATAACCCGCGGTGATTGATCGGGAAGTAGTTCCGGCGGATAGATAAGCTCAGCTTCGAGGGCAACTTCCTCACTCACATGGTGACAGAAACTAATTTTTATGGACTGCCATACTTTTTCCGCCATTTTGGACCTCCAAATATCCTTTTTTCGATTATACTTAGGAGTATGCATTAGAGGAAGTGCCAGGTGTCATGAAATATTTGGGCAATATGCGTCTTTTATGTGAAACATTGCATGTTTAACCAAAAGCTCACATTCTGACCTAGTCCCCTTTTTCATGTTGACACCTGGCTCCCCATACGTATAATTGGTAAATATCTCTAACCACATCCAATTATTTGTTTAAGGAAGGAGGTGAAATGGGTCCAAAGTCAAAAAAAGAGCTTTTTACTTAAAAAAAACTAAAAAGAAAATTAGATTTGGAGGAGAAAAAATGAACCGCAAGTTATTTTATACACTCGGAGCACTTGTGCTCTTACTCAGCATGGTCTTGACTGCCTGCGCACCGGCAGCAACTGAAGCACCAGCGGCCGAAGAACCAGCGGCCGAAGAACCGGCGGCCGAAGAACCAGTAGCCGAAGAACCGGTGGCTGAAGAACCAGTGGCTGAAGAACCAGTGGCTGAAGAACCGGCAGAATCTGAAGAGCCTGTAGAAGAGATGGAACCGGTGACCTTCATCTTCGGTCGCGGCGGCGACTCTGTGCAGCTTGATCCTGCTATCGTCACCGACGGTGAATCCTTCCGCGTGACCGGGCAGTGCCTGGAACCGCTCTATCAGTACGAGCATAGCTCAACCTTACCCGTTCCTGCTCTGGCAACAGAATGCACGGCCAACGAAGATGCTACTGAGTGGACCTGCAGCCTGCGCGAGGGCGTCACGTTCCACGATGGAACCCCCTTCAACGCCGATGCAGTGGTCTACAACTTCGAACGCTGGCGATTCACGGATCACCCTCAGCACTTCGAAAGCCAGGTATTCGAATACTACGAGTACATGTGGGGTGGTTTCGATGACACCAGCGTGATCGCCTCTGTCGAAGCGGTAGATGACCTGACGGTCAAGTTCACGTTGAATGCACCATTGGCTCCTTTCCTGGCTAACCTGGCGATGGATATATTCGCCATTTCCAGCCCTGCGGCTGTTGAAGCTGCTGGTGAGGATTACGGCACCCCCGCAGCGGGTTGTGTGGGAACCGGCCCGTTCAAGTTCGTTGAATGGATCGAAGGCGACCACATCACAGTTGATGCAAACGACGACTATTGGGGTGGTAAACCGACGGTCGACCAGATCATCTGGCGCGTAATCCCCGATGACTCCGCTCGCTTCCTGGCTCTGCAAGCCGGCGACATTCACGCTTTTGAGCAGGCTGTCGTCGAAGACCTGGAGACAGCTGAAGCAGATCCCAACCTGTATGTCGAGACCAGACCTGCACTGAACACAGGCTATCTGGCATTCAACTACAAGATTGAAGAATTCAAGGATCCTAAGGTCCGTGAAGCTGTTGCCCATGCAATCAACCGACCAGGCCTCGTAGAGAATTTCTACGGCGCTTATGGTGAAGCGGCGACGAACTTCCTGCCCCCGTTGATATGGGGTCACAACGATGCAGTTGAGGACTGGACCTACGATCCAGATCTCTCCAAGCAACTGCTCGCCGATGCCGGATTCCCGGACGGCTTGAGTGAAGTTACAATCGCCGAAGACATCACGGATGCCGAAGGCAACGTAACGTATGCTGCTGGCGACAAGATCCCGCTGACTCTATACTACATGCCTGTAACTCGCTTCTACTATCCCAGCCCGAAAGAGATCGGCGAAGCCATGGCTGCCGACCTGGCTAATGCTGGCATCGAAGCCACTCTAGAGCTGGCAGGTGACTGGTCGACCTTTCTAGGCTTACGCCGTGAAGGTCAACTCGTCGGTCTGTACCAGCTCGGTTGGGGTGGTGACAACGGCGACCCGGACAACTTCCTGAACTACTTCTTTGGTTTTGGCGGTGCCGACAAGGTTGATGCGGATGGTGCGGCGATAGAAGATCCCGCCGAGTGGGTGAAAGCTCCGGAAAAACGCGAAGGCTGGTATGCCAATACTGAAGTAGCATATCTACTCTACCAAGCGGCTATCCTTCCCGACCAGGCTGCACGCCAGGAAATCTACGAGCAGGTCGAGCAACTGCTGCACGACGATGTGGCTCGGTTATGGATTGCACACAATAACACCCCACTCATCTTCTCTGCTGCAGTGAGCGGATATATCCCGCAGCCTGTTGGCGCTGACTACTACGAATTTGTAGAAATCGCCAAGTAGCCTCCACTACCTGCGAGGCTGTAAGAACAAATAAAACCTTATGAAGTCTATACGGGGGGGCGGCAAGTATCCGCCCCCCCGTATTAATAGTAAGGAGGGTAATCTTGACCAGATATATATTTCGCAGGTTCGTCGCGGTAATTCCTACGATAATTGGGATTACTTTCGTCATTTTCATGTTCCAGCGCCTCATCCCCGGCGACCCTGCTATCGCCATGCTGGGAGAGCATGCAGCAAAAGATAACGTAGAACGTATCAGGGAACAGCTTGGACTCAACCGACCGGCTTTCCTCGACCGCGAAGCATTAAAACAAGGCGATATTGCGGGCTTTTTCGACAGCCAGTACATCAACTATCTCGGTCGCCTACTGCGAGTTGATCTGGGTACCTCCATCCACCGCCGGATTCCGGTGGCTGAAACCCTTGCCATAAGATTCCCGGCGACTGTTGAACTTGCTGTTGTCTCAATGCTCATCGCAATCGTTGTCGGTCTTCCAGCCGGCATTGCCTCGGCTGCCCGCCGCAATTCTCTCCTGGACGGTACTACTATGGTCGGCTCGCTTATTGGCGTGTCTATGCCTATCTTTTGGCTGGGACTGATGGAGATCATGATTTTTGCCGTTTTCTTGAAGTGGCTGCCAGCGGGCGGGCGTCTGAGTGTGGGTGTGGGTCTCGAATTAAAGACGAATTTCGTACTCATCGACAGCCTGATAACCGGAAACATCCCTGCTTTCCTCGATGCGGTCCAGCATTTAATACTGCCATCGATCGCTTTAGCGACCATCCCAATGGCGATCATTGCCCGGATGACGCGCTCCAGCATGCTGGATGTGCTGCAAGAGGATTACATTCGTACAGCGCATGCTAAGGGGTTAATGGAACGATTTGTACTCTTCCGCCATGCTCTAAAAAACGCTTTTCTACCGATCATCACAATCATCGGTCTCCAGGCAGGCACACTCTTAGCCGGCGCTGTATTAACTGAAACCATCTTTTCCTGGCCTGGGATTGGCAGATGGATATATGATTCGATTCTCGCGCGTGATTACCCTATCGTGCAGGGAGGCACCCTGCTGATCGCCCTAATGTTTGTATTCATCAATCTACTTATCGATATATCCTACGCATATCTTGATCCGCGCATAAAATACGATTGAGGGTTAAATGACTGAGATCACACCTGATGAACTAGGAATAACCGATTTCGCGGTCCGCGAACATCGCTCTCTGTGGGGAGACGCCTGGCAGCGGTTAATCTCAAGCAAAACCGCCCGCATCGGTATGGCAATTGTGGCTTTATTTGTATTAACCGCTGTCCTAGCGCACTTCTTCTGGGATTACAATCCAAATACTGACCTTAATTACTCCCTGAAGCTAAAGCCCCCCAATCTGATTCCTACGGAGGAAGTTCCTTCAATTCACCCCTTTGGAACTGATAAACTGGGACGAGATATCTTTACGCGTGTTATCCACGGCGGTTGGAACTCGCTGCGGGTGGGGCTGGTGGCTGTGAGCATTTCCCTGATCATTGGAGGAATATTGGGGTTGCTATCCGGGTTTTTCGAAAGTATAGCCGTCACACCACTTGAACGAGCGTTTCTATTAGGATTAATTGGTCTTATGCTCGGGTTCTTACCAGGCTGGATCGCAGCCCAACCGGTCCAGATATTTCTTTTCGCTGCGCTGGGAGCGTTTGGTGGAATATTCGATAAATTTTTAGCCGACAGACCTGGTCGCTTTCTACTATTTGGTGGACTGGGATTGCTGATTGGCGGAGGGCTGGCTTTATTGGTCGCTCCATTTGTGGCGCTCGTGTGTGGAATATTGGGGCTGATGATAGGTTTAATTCTCGCCCTCCAATTGGGAGGCAGAGCTTTTTCCACTATCGTTATGCGGGGGATGGACATCATCCTGGCTTTCCCCGGTTACCTGCTGGCAATCGCGATCGTTGCTTTCCTGGGACCAGGTCTTGAAAAAGGGATGATTGCAATTGGTATTGTCGGTATTCCTATCTATGCACGCATTGTGCGATCATCGGTCTTATCGGTCACTCAAAAAGAATACATTTTGTCTGCCCAATCCGTTGGGGAGGGTCACGGGCGGATCATCTTTCGCCATGTCTTCCCGAATATTCTATCTCCGATCATCGTTCAATCGACAATGGGGCTGGCTGGTGCAATTTTATCAGCGGCTGCACTAGGCTTTTTAGGTCTTGGCGCAATACCCCCAACGCCAGAATGGGGGGCAATGCTGGGCGACAGCTACCGGTTCTTAACCAGCGGCGCATGGTGGGCTGTATTGTTCCCGGGAATTGCGATCATGTTGAGTGTTTTGGGTTTCAACCTGCTGGGAGACGGTCTGCGGGATGCGTTGGACCCCAAGATGCGAATCTAGGATTGTGCGCCTGTGGAAATCTATCCTATCTCATCCGAAACACTTCACCTATATTCACAAGGATTAATATGGCAGTATTGCTTGATCTTAAAGATTTAATAACGCGCTTTTATACTGAAGACGGGGTTGTACATGCTGTGAACGGTGTCTCGTATAAAATGGATGACGGTGAGACACTTGGGGTCGTTGGGGAAAGCGGTTGCGGGAAGAGCGTTCATGCGCTGTCCATAATGCGCTTGATCCAAAGCCCTCCCGGTAAGATCGAAAGCGGGGAAGTTATTTTCCACGGTCACGATCTGCTCAAAATGAGCGACAACGAGATGCGCAGTATTCGCGGCGCTCAGATTGCCATGGTATTCCAAGATCCAATGACCTCACTTAATCCGGTCTACACAGTAGGTTACCAGATATCCGAAGCTTTAATGCTGCATCAAGACATGGATAAAAAAGAGGCATACAAGAGATCAGGAGAATTATTGACAATGGTCGGTATCCCTGAAGCCCAGCAGCGGTTGGACGACTATCCTCACCAGTTTTCAGGTGGGATGCGCCAGCGGGCAATGATCGCTATGGCGCTCTCTTGCCATCCCAGCCTGCTGATTGCCGATGAACCCACGACAGCACTCGATGTGACCATCCAGGCCCAAATTGTGGATTTGGTAAAAAGATTGCAAAGTGAGCTTGGTATGGCGGTAATGTGGATCACGCACGACCTGGGAATTATTGCAGAAATCGCCCAAAAAATCAACGTGATGTACGCCGGATATATCGTCGAACGAGGAAACGTTAGGGATATATACAAACGGACCCGCCACCCTTACACCTTGGGATTATTAGGATCGCTTCCCCGTCTAGATGAGGCACCAGGTACAAAATTGGTATCTATTCCAGGCTTACCACCTGATTTAGTGGATCTCCCTAAAGGATGCCCCTTTGCCGCTCGCTGCACCTATAGGATCGACAAGTGCCTAGAAGAAATGCCTCCTTTAGTATCTTCCGATGGATTGGATCACGTAGTTGCTTGTTGGCGATGGGAAGAAATTGCAGGGAGGGATAGATAATGACGAACGAAGAACAAGCATTGATCCAAGTTAAGAAACTAAAAAAATATTTCCCCATCTACCAAGGAGCTATCTTACAACGACACGTCGGAGATATTAAAGCAGTAGATGGCGTCAGTTTCGAAATTTATCCTGGAGAGACCTTAGGTCTTGTCGGCGAATCAGGCTGCGGAAAAACAACCACCGGACGAACTATCCTTCAACTTTATGAACCAACGGACGGGCAAATCCTTTTCGATGGCGTTGATATGACGACGCTCAAGGAAAATGAGCTGCGCAGGTTGAGGAGCCATATGCAGATGATATTCCAGGATCCATATGCTTCTTTAAATCCACGCATGACTGTGGGTTCAATTATTTCCGCACCCCTAGAAGTGCACAAAATCGCCCGAGGAAAGGAAAAACGAAAACGGGTGGATGAATTGCTCGAATTGGTGGGACTAAATCCTGAATTCGTCAACCGTTACCCGCATGAATTCTCCGGTGGGCAACGGCAGAGGATCGGCATCGCCCGAGCACTTGCCCTCAGCCCGGACCTGATCATCTGCGATGAACCGATTTCGTCGTTAGATGTCTCCATCCAGGCGCAGGTTGTCAACCTGCTCGAAGACCTGCAGGAACAGCTTGGGCTGACCTATCTCTTTATCGCCCACGACCTTAGCATGGTTCGCCATATCAGCGACCGGATGGCGGTCATGTATCTGGGCAAGATCGTCGAATTGGCGGATCGAGACGAAATCTACCTGCACCCGCTGCATCCTTACACTCAAGCGCTGATGTCTGCTGTTCCAGTACCGGATCCGGATATCAGCGAAACGCGCCACCGCATTATTCTGGAGGGTGATATCCCCAGCCCGGCAAACCCGCCCTTCGGGTGTAACTTTAATACACGCTGCCCAATCGCTAAAGAAGTTTGCTTCCAGGAAGAACCAGCATACCGGGAAATCAAGGTCAAGCACTGGACAGCCTGCCATTTTGCTGAGGATTTCATGTAACTGTAATACCAAGACCGCCATATAAGAGCGATAAAAACTAAACCAATAGTGCCATGTTCCGATTTGGACAGCTTAATGGGACATGGTTTTTTTATACCGCCTTTGACATTCTTCATCCCCACGACTACAATGGGGGGTGCAATAGGATAACGAAAACTGTTTGAATGGAGAATGTATGAGCGCCTGGTCGGGAAAATATGTGATCGGTTTGACCGGCAACATAGCCACTGGCAAGAGCGTAGTGCGAAAAATGCTGGAACACTTAGGAGCATTCGGCATCGATGCAGATGCCTTGGCTCATCGCACCATCGCTTCAGGAGACCCGGGCTTCCAACCAGTGTTAGAAGCATTCGGAGAGGGGATTCTAGACTCTAGTGGCGAGATCGAGCGCTCTAAACTTGCCCAGGTAGTATTTCACGACAAAGATGCACTGGCGCAGTTGGAGTCAATCATCCACCCGCTCGTCAGTGAGGCTATCGATGCTTTAATCAATCGATCTGGGCATAAGGTAATCGTCCTTGAAGCCATCAAACTGATCGAATCAGGTATGGCAAAAAAATGTGATTGCCTGTGGGTCAGCACTGCTCCCCTAAAGCTGCAGCTTGCCCGCTTGATCAAAAATCGTGGTCTGAGTGAGATGAATGCTACCCAAAGGATAGAATTACAGTCCCCCCAGAATGATAAAATTGCTGCTGCTAATATTGTTATATACAATTACGACTCTCTTGAAAATACCTGGAGTCAGGTTAAGAAAGCATGGTTGGGATTATACGAGAAGCTGCGTAAAAAGAAACCCAGCCCAGAAGTGTACCAAATGGGTAACATCAAGGTCCTCCGGTATATACCTGACCAGTGTGCTGAAATTTCTGGGCTTATCTCTCAACTTAGCGATGGAGAAGTAAATCCCACTTCTCAAGATATCATGGCTGCCTTTACAGAAAAAACCTTCCTGGTCATGAAATTCGGCGATATTCCTGCTGGTGTGGCGGGTTGGAATGATAAAAATTTAGTCGCAATCAGCGACGAAGTCCACCTGGGAGTGGATTTTCCAATCCCAAACTCATTATATGAATTTATGAGAGCAATTGATTCAATATCAGAGGGGCGCCAATGCGAAATTTCGCTCCTCTACCTGACCGACAAATTAGCCGATCACTTTGCTGGATTAACACCTCTTGGATACAAGGTGCGAAATCCAGAGGAGCTCGAAATTCAAGCTTGGAGAGAAATCGCCATTTCCTTCCAATCCCGTGATACAGTTATGTTCAGTAAACAATTGCAACAAACGTCTGCGCTATGAGAGCCCTTTAATTTTTATTAGATAAACCAATCTGGAGTTCACACGCGTGCCTGAATTTATCAACACCATAGCTACAAATATAGTCTTTATTTTCGAGCGACTAAACTGGGTGAGCATAGTTGACCTGATCCTGGTTATGGCAGTTTTCTTCGGGATCTTATTGCTATTGCGCGGCACTCAAGCTATGGTGTTGCTTCGTGGAGCCCTGTTATTAATCGCATTGATCGGATTATTGGCATCATTAGAAGTGCTGCCGGCTTTCTCATGGCTTGTAAGAGTGGCTCTGCCTGCTATCCTGTTTGCCATACCAGTTATCTTTGCTCCAGAAATAAGGCACGCCCTCGAACGATTAGGGCGAGCGGGAACGATTATACCCACCAATAAGTCTTCCGGAAAAATGCAAGATACGATAAATGCAATCGTTTATGCGTCTGCACGTCTTGCTAACCGCAAACATGGAGCTTTGATCGCCATGCAGCGTCGCGACTCCCTGAATGAGTACGTGCAGACCGGGGTGTACATGAACGCTGACGTATCCCCGGAATTACTGTTACAAGTGTTCTACCCCAACACCCCATTGCACGATGGGGCAGTAATCATTTCAGACTCCTGCCTGATTGCTGCTTCCTGTGTTATGCCCCTATCCGCCAGCGGTGTCCTGACCGCATCCCCGGAAAGGCAGATGGGGCTGCGCCACCGGGCGGCACTGGGTATATCTGAGGTAAGCGACGCAGTTGCCATTGTGATTTCTGAAGAGACAGGTTCGATAACCGTCGTTCACTCCGGAAGGATGATTAGACGCCTTGATGCTGAGCGCCTGGAGAATGTACTGAGAGCATTTTTTAAACCGCCACAGCCTAGTGGATTGTTAGCGTCAGTGTCTCGTTTTTTCCCCGGAACGGGTGCAAATGACCAAAAGGATTCATAAATGTTCGCTTCCATATTTCGGTGGCTATCTAAGAACATAAGCACTCTAATACTTGCTTTCATCCTGTCCGTGGTCGTATGGGTATCGGCAGTTGTTACCGCCGACCCTAATGAAGAACACATCTCACGCCCTGTAAGTATCGAAGTAGTTGGGCAGGATCCAAAATTACTGCTGATAGGTGAAATCCCTGAAACGGTACAGCTCACGTTAAAGGCTCCCAGGTCAATATGGAATGAGCTGAATGACAACCCCAAATTAATTCAAGCCTGGATTGATTTATCCGGTTTAAAAACCGGAGAACATAATGTCGAGGTAAGAACAAGTGTAGATATCAACCCAATCCGGTTTGTCAATGTTGATCCTCAGGATATACGTTTGACTCTGGAACCATTAGCAGCTGATAGTTTCCCAATCGAACTCAGTGTGAACGGAGAGCCGCCATTAGGTTATAAAAAAGGGACGGTATTACTTGAGCCAAACGAAGTCACAGTATCCGGTCCAGCATCTTCAGTAGAGAAAGTAGCACTGGTGCGCTCAAGTATTGATATCTCCGGCGAAACCGAAACTCTTAATACAACCATCCCCGTGGAAGTAGTGGATGAGAACGGCGAAACAATCCGCGATGTGACGGTCACACCTAATGAAGTAAGCGTCACCCAACCGATCAATCTACTAGGCGGTTTTAAAAACGTTGTCGTCAAGGTGACCACTACAGGTCAGGTCGCAAATGGTTACCGCCTGACAAACGTCTCGGTCTCACCTCCTACGGTGACGGTTTTTTCTGAAGATCCAAGAAAAATAGATGAGATTCCAGGCTTCGTTGATACCCTTCCAGTAAACCTGACCGATCTAGGTGATGATATTGAAATAAATGTTGGATTGAGTTTGCCCCCAGGGATTGAATTAGTTCGAGAACCTGATGTCCTGGTTCAGGTAAGCGTAGCAGCGATCGAAAGCAGTAGGACGTACTCCGTCCCTGTTGAGGTAGTTGGTCTGGCACAGGATCTTGAAGCCGCGATATCGCCTGTACAGGTTGATGTGATAGCAGCAGGACCGATAAACATCCTGGAAGTATTAACACCAGCAGATTTCCGGATAATTTTGGACCTCGAAGGATTGCCTACCGGTATCTACCAGCGGTCTCCCGAAGTCGAGCGGGTACCTGATCAAGTTCGAGTGCAGACCACGCTACCCGATACAGTCGAAGTGGATATCAGTGTTGCACCAACCCCCACACCTACTGTAACAGTCCTCGCTACACCATCGGTCACACCCACGCCGTGATTCTCTCACAAGCAGAATACAGCAAAAAGCCGCACCCAGCGTATACCGTTCACCTGACAGGATAGACTAATGCTAAAACCAATTATCGCTTTAGTAGGACGACCCAATGTCGGTAAAAGCACGTTGTTTAACCGTTTGGCAGGGGATCGGCTAGCAGTCACCGATGAAATCCCCGGAACGACACGCGACCGGTTGGTAGCAGAAGCGGAGTGGAGCGGCATATCTTTTGACATTATTGACACCGGTGGAATTGATCCAACGACAATCTCTCCTGGTCAGGTCAAGGAACCGCTTTCGATTGGATCAAAAGATTTCATCAATGATATCCGCATCCAGGCGGAAATCGCCATTGATGAAGCCGATATCGTACTGTTCATCACAGACGTTGAAAGCGGTGTAACCCCGGCCGACCAGGAAGTAGCTCAAATTCTACGCCAGCACCAACGGAAACGAAACGGTTCTTTTTGGCCGCCTGTGCTGCTGGTAGTGAATAAGGCTGACAATGCTGCCCGCCGCAGTCAGGCGCTGGAATTCTATGAATTGGGCATGGGTGACCCTTACCCGATTTCAGCTCTGCACGGCACTGGTACCGGAGATTTGTTGGACGTCCTTGTGACCGCCCTCAAAACATCCATAGATCAAGAAGCTGAAATCGAAGACGATTCTATTAAAATAGCGATCATTGGGAAGCCGAACGTTGGTAAATCAAGCCTGCTGAATAAAATACTCGGACAAGAACGGGCGATCGTGAGTCCAATTCCCGGGACCACCCGGGATGCAGTGGATACAAATCTGGTCTACGAGAACATTCCAATCACTTTGATCGATACTGCAGGCATTCGCCGACGGGGACGGATCGTACCGGGTGTGGAAAAATACAGCGTCCTGCGTGCATTGTTGGCCATAAAACGGGCAGATGTAGCGCTGCTGGTAATTGATGCTACCAGCGGTGTAACCGCCCAAGACGCCCACATCGCAGGCTTCATCCTGGAAGAATGGAAAAGTGTCGTAGTGGTGGTGAATAAATGGGATTTAATCGAAAAAAACACCTACACTATGCACGAGTTCACCACTCGTTTACGCGACGAATTAAAATTCATGGATTACGTGCCGCTTCTTTTTATTTCTGCCAAAACCGGGCAGCGTGTACACCGGGTACTACCGTTGGCGCTTCAGGTGCAGGAGGAAAGATTGGTTAAACTTTCCACCTCGCAGCTCAACCAAGTCGTACAAAATGCGCAGGACAGACATCCAGCACCCACATTTTCCGGTCGCCAGCTTAGAATCTACTACGTCACACAAGTTCGCAGCGATCCACCCACGTTTATGCTCTACGTCAACAATCCTAAGTCAGCGCATTTCAGCTACCTTCGCTATCTAGAAAACCAACTCCGCGTCCATTATCCATTCATCGGTACGCCGATACGATTGGTACTCAAACCAAGACATTAGAACACATTATATAATCATGAACGCACTCTAATATTCAAAACCTTGCTCCTACTACGAAGCAGATTTATAATCTTCATGATTCATATGGAGGAAAACAACTTGGAAGGTTATCAAACTGAGACGCTTCCCGAACCGACCACCATAAAAGGTCGCCGTTCGAAGGTTGCGCGCTTTTTCCTGGATGTCCTGGAGACTTTGATCTTATCGATATTGCTGTTTATTGGTATAAATGCAGTTTCTGCCCGTATCCGAGTTGATGGTCACAGTATGGAACCCACGCTGCAAAGCGGAGAATTTGTGATCGTCAATAGATTAGCATACAAATTCAGCCAGCCAGAAATTAGCGATGTGATCGTATTTCACTATCCCCGCGACCCTGAGCAGGAATATATCAAACGCGTCATTGGGTTATCTGGAGATAATGTTACAATTTCCAACGGCTCAGTTTACGTCAACGACCAGCTCATAGAAGAACCCTATATCGCTGCCGAACCACAATATCAGAGTGAATGGGACGTACCTGAAAATTCTCTTTTTGTATTAGGAGATAACCGTAACAATTCTTCCGATTCTCACAATTGGGGTCCCGTTCCGATGGAAAACGTAGTTGGCAAAGCACTGGTTGTCTATTGGCCACCAGAAAAATGGGGGCTTATCCAATACCCTGTTTCAGCAAATGCAGCCCCCTGAAGATAATTACTTATGTATTCAATTGCACAGATTCTTGAATTAGCCGACGAATACGAAAGTGAACTGCCGGTACTGCCAGCCCTACCTCCCGTACCTATGGGTGCTCAAATTGCCGGCTGGATTGATCACACCCTGCTGAAACCAGAAGCTACTTCAGACCAGATCGCGGATCTCTGCAAAGAAGCACGGAAATACAATTTTACCAGCGTGTGCGTGAATCCAGCCTATATCCCCCTGGCATCAGGGTTATTGGCAGATTCCCAGGTCCTTGTTTGCACTGTAGTGGGATTCCCGCTTGGCGCCACCCTTCCGACCCAGAAATCCTTCGAAGCACTTTCATGCATACTTTTTGGCGCCTCCGAGATCGACATGGTGATGAATATTGGCGCTCTTAAGAGTGAGGCCTACGGGTTGGTGGTCAACGACGTGCAGTCAGTTGCCCAAACCGCTCACAATCAAAAAGCAATCCTGAAGGTTATCCTTGAAACGTCCCTGCTAACCCACAGGGAGAAGATAATCGCCTGCCTGATATGTAAAGCAGCGGGAGCAGATTTCGTAAAGACGTCAACCGACTTTGTCCCAGGTGGAGCTACAGTCGAAGATGTTGATTTGATGTACCGGCTTGTTGGCCCCAATATTGAGATCAAAGCCGCGGGTGGTGTACGTGACTATGAAACAGCAACAGCTATGATTCGAGCCGGCGCAACGCGTTTGGGTGCCAGCGCCGGTGTTAATATTATTCGGGAAGCTCTCGAGTGAAGGAGTTGCCAGGGATGATCAGTAAACCAGAAAATGAGGCACCAAATATCAAAGGCATGTGTGGTGAATGCGGTACTGGTCTCTTGAAGCTGCGGCACCTGACTTATTTCACCTGGCTGAACAATGAATTGATCACAGTGCCAGATTTTCCGGCTTATGTGTGCGATATATGCGGGCGCAGGGAATACGACGGAAGAGCAATCACATGGCTGAACACGCTGCTCAACCCGGAAACAGGTCGAAGTTCAACCTCACCACACAAAGCAGAGCCAACAGGGGCAAACCAGGCTCAGCCATAGACCTTCGCAAGGTAAAAACTCAATATTGTTTAGCAGCTTTGTACTTATGAATTAGGCTCTGTTGTCTGGAGCAAAAATGGCTGCGCCAGAAATATCGACCCGATTGATTTTACGTCCTGGATCTGACCGCTCTTTGCCATGCGCAATGCCATTTCAACTGGAATCTTATCAATGCTTATGAACTCGTCCTCGTCTGCATCCAATGGATCCGGATCCAGTTCGGTCGCTAGAAAGACATACATGTACTCTGTCGAATACCCAGGCGCCATGAAGAAACTACCGATCTCCCGCAAATTTCCTGCCGCCATACCAGTCTCTTCACGAATTTCACGGTAGGCACACTCCTCGGCCGACTCCTCCGGTTCAATCACACCAGCAGGCAACTCCAGCAGGTTTCCCTCAACTGGATGACGATACTGGCGAACAAACCAGAGGTTACCATCACTGTCCAGCGGTACGATTGTTACAGAATTACGGTGCTCGACCACGTCCAGATGGGAAACCCGGCTTTCGGTGACTCTGATCTTATCCTTTCTGACTTTGAAAACACGACCACGGAAAACGACCTGGGATTCAATCACTTCAAACGGCATAAAAAACCTCCCTAAATAATTAAGGAGCAGCCACCATCAGGTTTGGCTACTCCTTGAATTCCAGTAAATATACAATCATCTATTATGGGATATGCAACTCATCTCCCAGGGATAGCTCATATGGCGGTTGCAAACCATTCGCATAAGCGATAGCGTCCGGAGCCACATCGCCAAACAAACAAGCTATAGAATAAATTGTGTCCCCAGATTTGACCGTATAAGTAGTGGGATGCTCTCGCAAAGTGCGATTTCCGGGGTATGCTCGATCGGTCTGGGGTAATTTCAACACTGTGCCGGGTTGAAGAGTTGTATTGGGCACTATACCACTGACCCGCAGCATTTCGTGTGGATTCACATCAAAACGTCTGGCTATGCAGAATGGGAACTCGCCCTTCTGTAAAGTATACGTATCAGGCTTTCCTGGTGTCGCAGTTGGCACTGCTACTTTGGTCGGTTTAGGGGTTGGAGCAGTTGTTGTACCTTGTTCTTGACCCTCAACAGGAGCGGTTTCGGTTGTACCGGGAGCCACATCTGTTGGTGCTTCTTCTGTTGACACTTCGGGGAATTCCTCAGCGCTGATGCCTTGTCGAGCCATAGCCGTTTGGGTTGCGAGCAAAAATAATTGTCCCATAACTTCTGTACCGGCTGCGGGCGTCACTTCTTCAGAAGTAACGTCCTCAGGGCTGGTCTGAGTACCTTTATCCGAAGGTGTTAATGAACGCGTACAGGCAGCAAGACCGGCTAAGAGTAATACTAGAGCTACAACCACGCAAGTACGTTTGATATTCATCTCTATCTCCTAATTCTACAGACCACTCATGCGGTCTGATCCTCATTCAAGATTAATAATGGAAAACCACATTTGAGCATTTCAACATGTTGCATTGTTACCCGCAAACTGTCAAGTCTCCGTCAGGCTAATAAATCATTGATTTCATCAACCTACCGTTAGAAAACCCTATCAAATTGTCGGTATTCTGTAGGACTTTAGTTGCAAAATCTGTGCCGACTTCTTTCTCCACACACATCAAAATGCTTCGCTTGAAGAGCACACCCAAAAAGGACTACATATCAATTAAGGCTTCTTTCATGCGCTCCAATGCTTCAGCAAGGGTTGAACGCGGACAGCCAAAATTAATCCTCACAAAACCATCACCTCCGCGGCCAAACATTTTACCGTTATTAAAAGCAACCCCTGCCTTTTCTAAAAAGAATTCATATGGATTACCTGATATTACTGTTTCTCTACAGTCGAGCCATGCCAGGTATGTGCCTTGAGGTTCAGCCATAGAAAGCCCTGGTAATTCGCCCTGAACGTAATCAGACAGATAGTCACGATTGCCTTCCAAGTATTGCAGCAACTGGGCAAGCCAATCTCCCCCATCACGGTATGCCGCTTCGGCTGCTACCTGCCCCATCAAGTTGACCCACGGCACAAGACCCTTGCGGGCTGCTATATACTTCTCTCGCAAATCTCGGTTCTGAATTATCGCAAAAGAACATTGCAGTCCAGGAAGGTTAAACGTCTTGCTGGGCGCCATCAATGTAATCGTGTTTTGTGCAACAACCGGATCTAAAGATGCGATGGGGATATGCCTGTATCCTTGATAAACCAGGTCGCAGTGAATTTCGTCTGAGCATATAGGGATGTCACGCTGCAGGCAGATTTCTGCCAGGCTCTCCAGTTCGGCGCGCGAAAACACCTTGCCAACCGGATTTTGGGGATTGCATAAAATAAACAAGCGTGTCTCTGAAGTGATGCTGTCTGCGAACAAATCCCAGTCAACGCTATAAGAACCATCCGGATTGCGGGTCAGCTCCATTTCCTGAGAAAGCCTCCCTGTGTTAATAGCTGCATTTAATATTGGGTAATAGACAGGGGTTTGCACCAGCACTCCATTTTCTGGAGATTCCAAGGTGTGGCAGGCAATGTGAAAGCCCGTAACGACCCCTGGAATTAAGACCAGGTCCTGCGGTAAGATATACCAATCATACAAGCAAGCCAGGCGATCTATAATTAACTGGTGAAACTCCGAGACCTTTTCCGGTAAATGGGTCAAGCCGACTGGATAACCATAAACACCATGATCAACCCGCTCATGCAGCGCCTGAAGGACGGGCTCTGGAGACACAAAATCCATGTCTGCCACCCACATGGGAATAACATCATCCCCATAGTAGCGCCACTTGAGGCTGTCCGATTTCCGGCGATCAAGAATCTGGTCAAAGTCATAAAGAGTCATAGTGTCTTCCTGTGATAACACAAACTATCGCCTTTACTGAACCACAACAAAGCATCGAACATGGCAACCGGTTCAACCAATAATCCAGATTGTTCTCCTTCATAGTTTTATCAAAAAAAGATTATACTACTTTCTCACTCTTTTCAATTGGACTGTTGGGTACCCAACCAGGGAAGCCATAAATAAAATGGCGTTCAATAACCGTTCTGGACATCTATATTTGTTAACCTTATTATTTATCGTTTCATTGGCGGGGTGTACATCCAATTCTGGTGAGATCAATCATAAAACAACTTCTCAACCCCCGACAGCAACCAGCACATCGAACGCTTCACCCACTCCTACAAGTGAATCAGTCCCAACATCCAGCCCATCTCCATCGCCTGCTTTCACCAAAAAACCAACCGAAGTGGAAGAAATAACCGATCTGCGCTTATGTTCTCCACTGCAAGGCATACCAATAACCGAATTGACCGACACTATCCATAACCCATTCAATCCACCACGCTCAGGGCGGGACGACCCCCATCAAGGTGTAGATTTTGCTGTCCTGGAATATGGGATCGCCCTATCCGGGAACCCAGTGCAGTCCGTACTGGACGGTCACGTCGCGGCAGTAATCGACAACCGATTCCCTTACGGAAATGCTCTGATGATCGAAACACCGCTCGAGTCCTTGGCTTCCCAATCCGTCTCAGGGATTTACCTTCCAACTCTATCTCCAACAATTGAATCCCATCCAGCCCTCAACTGCCCGCAGATTTCACCCGTTCCACCCTGGAACGCCGAGAAACGCTCACTATATTTATTGTACGCCCATCTGAAAGAATTCCCCTCTTTTCAAATCGATGAAGCCGTCGAATGCGGACAAATAATTGGTCAAATCGGAGACAGCGGAAACGCTCTTAACCCTCATCTGCACCTGGAAGTTCGAATCGGTCCTTCAGGGGCGCGGCTTGGCAGCATGGCACATTATCACACCAGCGCATCTCCAAAAGAAATGAGCGCTTACTGCACATGGCGAGTGAGGGAAATTTTTCAACTTGTAGATCCAAAACAATTGTTGTCAACGACTCAATAAAATAAAAAAATATAACCGCTACGGAAGTTCTTCTAAGTTATCCTAAAGCGCAGGGCGTTGTTCAGTTTAATCAAACATCAATACTTTCAAAAGCGCGTCTGATTGATGAATTGCCATTTTATTCTGTCAATTTTATTCTTGACACTTTACCCAAATTAGTGCTATAATGCGAATAGGACATGTTGGTATATGTTGGTACAGGTTGGAATGTTTGTAGATAAATCTTTAAGGGACTGCTATGGATAGAGAACGGCGAGCTGAACCACTATATCAAGTTATAGCAGAGTCAATTTTAAGCCAGGTGAGAACCGGACAGATAAAAGCATCCGAGAGAATACCATCAGAAGGTGAACTTTGCCAAATTTATTCGGCTGGGCGTAATACCGTTCGACGCGCAATCAGTGAACTGGTAAATGAAGATATATTAAGGACTGTTCCAGGGGTAGGAACTTTTGTTGTAGACAATAGACTTGACAAGACGGCGGAATACTTATTTGGCTTCACTCAAGAAATGCGGATTCATGGTAAGAAAGTAACCAGCCAAGTATTGGAGGCAAAGATAATTGGTGCTGATCCATTTCTTTCTAGGCGACTACAAATTCAGCTTGGAGCTGATGTTGCGTTTCTTTACCGAGTGCGACTCATGGATGACGAGCCCACCTCCATTGAGCGATCGTATTTACCGCACGCCCTTTGCCCAGGGATTTTAAATTATGATTTTGCCGTTAATTCTCTTTATGAAATACTCTACAATGTTTATAAGAAAAGACCCGATCATGCTGAACAGGTAATTGAAGCCAGTCTTTCGACACCCGAAGTGACACACTTACTGGGTTTGACACCGCCGGCTGTCGTGATTGTGTTCCATCGTGAAACGCGGATGGTCACAGGTCAGATAATTGAGTACGTCGATTCTGAATTACGTGGTGATCGTTTCCGTTTTTACACTAACCTTCGGTTGCATTCTTCACCGGGTGAATTTGCCTTCCGAAGGTTGCCATTTCATATGGAAACCTCGGAGCCACATAATCTACCCGTGAATTATTAATTTCGAGTTATGAGCATAATTTCTGATTCCGATCTCCAAGATCTCGTGCAGCAGATAGTGCGGCGCACATTGGGAAGCGGCAATGTCGTTTCATCAACCACGTCTACCTTAAATCCTGCAGGTACCGAGCCAGATTTAATGCTGGTGGAATCTCAGCCTCATGTCGCAACAGTAAACACAATAGCATTGGGGGCTGATCACGGTGGTTTTTCTCTCAAAGAGAACCTTAAAACATTCCTCCTGAAGCAGGGCTACAAGGTGGATGATTGTGGTACGTATAGCCCGGATTCGGTGGATTATCCCGATTTCGCCTATGCAGTAGCGAAAAAAGTGAGTGAAGGTGACGTCTGGCGCGGAATTATAATTGACGGAGCTGGGATTGGGAGCTGTATGGTTGCCAATAAAGTGCCAGGTGTACGGGCTGCTATGTGCTATGACCACGCCACTGCGTTGAACAGTCGTGAACATAATAATGCCAATGTACTTACCTTGGGTGCTGGATTGATCTTTCCTACATTAGCCCGCCAAATCGTGTTGACTTGGTTGAACACAATCTTCGCCGGGGGGCGTCACGCCCGCCGGGTAGACAAAATCACGACGATTGAAAGGAGACAGGCTAGTTAGAAATCAATGTTTTATGAACAATCGGAAGTTGAACAAATAGTGGAAGTTGTTGCTCGTGAAGTGCTGATCGCGCTTGCCGAACAGGAGCAACGATCAGCACTGCCCGATGGCGACCACTGCACTGAGGAGTGCACCGGAGATATCTGCGTAAAAACCTGTTTTGATCGCGTTGGAAGAGTTGTCAGCGCCGGAGCTACGCGAATTACATCCACGCTGGGCGGTATTCCAGATGATCCTAGCGTCGCCAGGATGATAGATCACACCCTGCTCAAGCCGGATGCTACCGCTGACCAGATTGCGCAACTTTGCTACGAAGCACGCAAATATGAGTTCGCTTCAGTTTGTGTAAACCCTACGCATGTGAAGTTGTGTGCCGATTTACTGCGTGGCAGCCCGGTGAAGGTATGTACGGTTGTTGGCTTCCCACTGGGAGCGTCATCCCCTGAGGTGAAAGGCTATGAAACCGAAACCGCCCTGCGTGATGGGGCAACTGAGATTGATATGGTGATCAATATTGGGGCGCTCAAGACGAAGGATTATGACCTGGTAGCGAAGGATATTCACGGTGTAGTGCGGATGGCGCGGACCGCTGGCGCGTTAGTTAAGGTGATCATCGAGACTGCTTTGCTAGATAATGATGAGAAGATAACCGCTAGCTTATTAGCAAAGGAGGCTGGAGCCGATTTTGTCAAGACCTCTACTGGATTTTCCAGTGGTGGTGCAACAATTGAAGATATCGCCTCAATACGTAGCGCAGTTGGCCCGGAGATGGGTATTAAGGCTGCTGGAGGAGTGAAAACTTACACTGATGCCAAGAAAATGGTCGCAGCCGGCGCGACCCGCATCGGGGCCAGTGCAGGTGTAAAGATCGTTCAGAGCGAGAGAAAGGTGAATGGTGTGGCAGCGGCGGCCTTGCCTGTGGCAACATAGATAAGACGGATTGCTTAGGGGATAATCCTTTAGACCGTCTTATGTGTAATGTATTTATAGGACAGTTTATGCAAATCGCCAGAGTTATTGGCACAACAATTTCGACAATAAAAGACGAGAAGGTGCGAGGCAGTAAATTGCTTATTCTTCGCCAGACTGACGAAACTGGCGAGATTACCGGCAAACCTTACGTGGCTGTCGACCTGGTGGATGCTGGTGTGGACGATTTAGTACTGACCGGGCACGGCTCTAGTGCTCGTCAGACATACCAGACCAAAGATTGCCCGGTGGATGCTGTTGTAATGGCGGTGATCGACCATCTGGAGGTCGATGGAGAAGTGGTTTTTCGTAAATCTTAGCGTGTAAACCATTGAGTAGCTCATAAGATGTATATTGAGATAATTTATTAAGTAGATTTGATAATGTTTTGTGGAGTATGTAATGTTGATCGCCGAAGTTATCGGGACCACGATATCCACCATAAAGGATGAAAAACTCACTGGTCGAAAGCTACTCATCCTGCGGCAGACTGATGAGACCGGAACGCCGATAGGTAAGCCCTATGTAGCCGTTGACACGCTGGATGCGGGTGTCGGAGATTTGGTATTGACAGCGCATGGATCAGGTGGGCGTCAGACTTATCTAACCAAGAATAGCCCAGTGGATGCTGTCATCATGGCGGTGATTGACCATTTAGTAGTAGGTGGAGAAGTAGTTTATCGCAAGGAGTGAGCGAGCCTGATGGTCGTGTAGCTCTTGCGTGAATACTCGGCATGGGATCGATTATGAAACAATCCGATAAGGATTTGCTCTCAGTCCAAGAGGCTCGCCAGATGGTGGAACGTGCGTACGAAGCCCAGCGAATCTGGGGATCTGCCACCCAACAGCAAGTAGACCGTGTGTGTGAAGCAATGGTACAGGCAGCGTTCCTGGGCTCCGAACGGCTGGGGCGCTTAGCTGCTGAAGAGACGGGCTTTGGTGTGCCAGAGCATAAGAAACTGAAAAACGAATTCGCCTCCAGACACGTTTGGGAGAGGATCAAAGATATTAAGACTGTGGGTTTTGTACGCCAAGACAAGGTCAACAAAATCTATGAGATCGCATGGCCGATGGGCGTGGTGGCGGCACTGATACCCAGCACCAATCCGACCTCCACCATGATCAACAACATCTTGATTTCGGTTAAGGCGCGCAACGCCATTGTAGTCTCCCCGCACCCCAACGCAGTCAACTGCTGCGTTGAGACTGGTAAGTTGATGATAGACGCAGCTGATGATGCCGGCGCCCCTCCTGGCTTGATCAACTGTCTAACACAGATCACCTTGGAGGGCACCCAGGAAATGATGTCCTACAAGCGTACTGGCGTCATTCTGGCGACCGGCGGGAGTGAGATGGTGCGTGTCGCTCACTCGCAGGGCAAACCAGCTTACGGGGTAGGACCGGGCAATGTGCCGGTGTACGTCGATCGCAGTGCAGACCTGGAGAAAGCTGCCAAATATATCGTTTCCAGTAAAGCGTTCGATTATTCTGTGATCTGCGCTACGGAACAAGCCGTGGTGGCCGATCGTCCAATCGCCGCACGACTGAAACAATTGATGGAAGGCGAAGGTGCTTACTTCGTTGGTGAATCTCAGGCCAATTCCCTGAGGAAGGTTCTATTCCATTCTGATGGCAGCATCAACGTGAGCAGCGTTGGAAAGTCGCCACAATACATTGCGGCAATGGCCGGCATTCAGGTACCCGGACATGCTCGCATCCTGGTGGCGCGGCTGAACGTAGTTGGCCAGGACGAACCTTTATCACGCGAAAAGATGACAACCGTCTTGGGCTGGTACGAAGCTAATGGCTGGGAAGCAGGCTGTGAACGTTGTATCGAGTTGATCAATTTTGGCGGACGCGGTCATAGTCTTATCATTCACGCCACAGACGAAAAAGTCATCATGGCTTTTGGTTTGGAGAAGCCTGTCTTCCGTATTGGAGTCAACACGATGGGCACACTAGGCTCAATCGGACTAACCACCAAAGTGATGCCCTCTATGACCCTTGGAGCGGGAGGGATTGGTGGTTCCATCACCGGTGATAACGTCACCGTCTATCACCTGTTCAACATAAAACGCATGGCTTTTGAAACCACACGACCACCTGAAATGGCTATGAAGCCAGGCACGACACCTGCCGGTCCGATCTATGGTCCCGCGCCCAGTGAGATCGAAGCGGTAGTGGAAGAAGTTGTGAGGCAAATACTAAGGGTATAGCAAATACTGCACAATAATTTCAAAAATCAAATGTTAAGCAAATCTATTAATAGGAGAACATAATGGTACAAGATCCTGCATTCATCGCTTTAGGTATGGTTGAGACCCGCGGTCTGATCGGCTCCATCGAAGCTGCTGATGCTATGGTCAAGGCAGCAAACGTGGTATTAATCGGTTCGGAATACGTCGGCGGTGGCTATGTCACCGTGATGGTACGCGGCGACGTTGGAGCGGTCAAGGCAGCCACCGATGCGGGGGCAGCTGCGGCCAAACGAGTAGCAGACCTGATCTCGGTGCACGTCATCCCGCGTCCGCACGAAAATGTCGAAATGATACTACCGGAGAACACAAAGGGTGGCTTCGGCGGTCGTTCGGGAGGAGATAAAAAATAGCGGCTCAAAGATATTTCGCCCAGATTGACTACGTCCGGATGTTAGCCCGCGCGGAACATGTCATCCGTTGGGTCCCTGACCCTGAACCTGCGCCTCTGGATATAATTCCCGAAGAACCACTTCTCGTCGGTGTGGACTTGGGCACTGCCTACCTGGTGTTAGTCGTGCTCGACCAGGACAAGCAACCCCTAGCGGGTGAATACCAATTCGCCCAGGTAGTGCGTGACGGTCTGGTAGTTGATTTTCTGGGCGCGGTGGACCTGCTGGTCGAGATGAAGCAGCGGGTGGAGAAGCGACTTGGCAGGAAGCTAACCCATGCTGCCACTGGCTTCCCTCCGGGAGTTCACCAGGTAGAAGTGCGAGCAAGCGCGAACGTGGTTGAGGCTGCCGGCCTGCATTGTACCAGCATGATTGACGAGCCTACGGCAGCGAATGCCCTGCTTGGTCTACAAAATGGTGCTATTGTTGACGTGGGAGGGGGTACTACAGGCATTGCCATCTTGCAGGATGGTGAAGTAGTCTACACTGCCGATGAGCCAACTGGTGGTACCCACTTTTCGCTGGTAATCGCTGGAGCGCAAGATATCTCATTCGAGGCAGCAGAAGTTATGAAGGTCAATCCAACTGAACAATCTCGTCTGTTCCTCATTATCCGTCCAGTGATGGAAAAAGTAGCCAGCATTGTGGCTCGCCACGTCGCCCAAAGCCAAGTACAGGTCGAAAATCTGACACTTGTTGGCGGAACCAGTGCGTACCCTGGCATGGCTGCGGTCATTGAGGATTATACCGGTCTGCCGACGCACATACCAGAGCGACCAGTCTTCGTGACTCCCCTGGGAATTGCAATGCACGATCAAGTACCTGAACATAAGAGCTGACCATATCGACAAGGATTCAATGGCTAAAGAATTTTCTCTTCGTTGTTATTGTTATCTAGACCGCATGCAGGCGAAATACGCGGCCTTTGTAGGCACCATCACCCAGGGCGACTTGCCGGTCGAGGGCATGGCTTCACTATATATCGAGATGGCCCCCGGCAACGAGGTATTTCGCACAGTGGATATTGCCGTCAAGGCAACTGAGGCTAAACCCGGCGCCCAGGTAGTTGAACGCGAATTTGGCATGTTCGAAGTGCACTCCCTCAATCAGGCAGCGGTGCTCGAATCTGGGCGTATCGTACTCGAGCGTCTTGGTTTGAATATTGAGGACCGCATTCGTCCGCAGGTTGCCTCGATCCAGGTGATAACCAATGTTGATCCATATCAGGCGCAGCTACTCAACCGTTGGCGACGGGGCAGCATGCTGGTTCCAGGTCAAACACTACTAGTAGTCGAGTGTTTCCCCGCAGCATATATCAACTTCGCTTGCAACGAGGCTGAGAAGAAAGCTACTATAAACGTAGTGCACGTCAGCTCAGTCGGTCGTTTTGGCCGCATGTGGCTTTCCGGTACGGAAGCGGAAGCTGAGACAGCCCGCGATGCCTCCATTCGAGCCTTGGGTAGTCTGGAGGGTGTTGAGAGTGAATTCTAATTTAGGTTCTACTTTTTGGGAGTAATCCATGCCAAAAACATTTTATACTGAACGCGATATCGAAGATCTGGCTAAACGGGGCGTCATTTCGCTGGTGGAGGATGACGACGTTGTGCTAACAGATATAGCACGGGATAAAGCCATCCGCTTAGGAATTGAAATATTGCGTGATCACGATAAACCACCCAGTGCTCCAGAACGCCCCTATATAACGAAGATAGTTTCTCCAAGCGCTTCGAGTCCGGGACAGGCGACCTCTAATCAGTCTAGTTCAACCATCGCCCCGATCTCCAGTAGCGCGGGAAGCAATGACGACCTGCACAAGCAAGTGCACGCAGCAGTAGTGGCGCGCTTGGGTGATTCGGTTGATCAGAAATTGCTAGATACCATCATCAGCCGAATTCTCCAAAATGTTGGTAATAAGTAGGATTACGATATGTTATTCGGGCGTGTGCGCGGGACGGCTATCTGTACAATTAAATACCCAGACCTGAAAGGTACGAAGCTTCTCGTCGTGCAGCCATTAGACAAACACCTGCGCCCTGTTGGCCCTTTGCAGGTGGCAGTTGATGTGGTGTGGGCTGGTCCCGGTGACCTGTGTGTAATGACACGCTCACGCGAGGCCGCCCTGGCACTACGCGAACATAAATTCGTACCGGTCGACCTGGCTATTATTGGCATTGTTGATGAATTGGTTGTGCAACCGGATGGTGATTTTGATTACACACTCAAAGAAGGCTTGGTGAGGTATACATAGGTTATTGATTGCCTGGTAACCGTCAAAAACCCTTTCATATTACCTTTAATATAATGATACTTGGGAAAGTTATTGGTACTGTCGTCACAACGATTAGCCATCCGGATTATAAGAATCGGCGCTTGCTGGTGGTGCAACCGCTGACCTTGCCCGACGACCCGTCGGAGGGGGATTTTATCGCTCTGGATAACACCCATGCTGGCATCGGTGACACCGTATTGGTGAACAGGGAAGGCAATGCTGCCCGTCAAGCACTTAACCAACCAGATGGTTGTGTGATCTCAGTGATCGTTGGGATAGTCGATTCCCTTTACATTTCAACTCTTAATTAATGTGCTGGTCTCTCCAGAGCAATCCTGGTACGGAAAACAGCAAAACCTGCCACATCCTTTTTGTGGACACTGCTCGTCATCCTGATCGGGTGGCTTATAAAATGGATCGATGTGCTGCACCTCGCTATCGGGCAGTATTTTTTATGTGTTTGCTCAGTATGACGGCAGGGATTATCTTCAGGACGGAAACTCTTTCCGCTTTTTCGGGCGCTTGGTGGGCGAATATTTACACTGGCTTTATATAAGTCGGGATCGGATTTATATTACAAGCCAGCAGTTATAAAGTAGCACCACCTGCTGATGCAACGATTATCATGAGCACTGAGGTAGTTTTCGCCGCATTTATTGGTTGGATTTTACTCGGAGTAACGCTTTCCTCAATCTAACTGCTGGGGTGTGTGATCATACTTGCTGGAATACTCTTAATTCAACTACATCAATTTCACGAAATAGAAATTAAATAAGTTACTGGATTTGACCCACGATGCTCCCGACCGTTATACTATGGTATTGTTTGCAGGCTGGCATATCTTCCTGGAACCATCTATGATCCAAAACATCGAACTGCTTACCTCTCCAGAATACAGGAGCAAACTCAGCCAGTGTATTCACTGTGGTCTGTGCCTGCCGGCTTGCCCAACCTACAATGCCCTCGGCACAGAAATGGACTCCCCGCGTGGGCGCATTGCTTTAATACGGGCGGTATCGGACGGAAGAGTTGAGCTCGTCGATTTCAAAGACAGCCTCACCCAGCATATTAACTTGTGCCTGGTATGCCGCTCATGCGAAACCGCTTGCCCTTCCGATGTAAATTACGGGAATTTAATCGAGGCTGCCCGCATTGTCGTAGAGCACAACCGCTCACCCGGCATTACTGAAAGGTTCCTACGCTGGCTGGGAACAAAACAGTTAATGACCAATCGAAGCCTGCTTAAGTTTATTGCTCGCGCCCTGTACATCTACGAAACTATCGGGCTGCAGCAGATCGTACGGTCAGACAATCTGCTTCCCAAAACGCTGCAGTCTATGGAAGCTATCCTGCCGCCCTTAAACCCCCACTACCAAGATTACCGGGTATCTGCGCTTGCGGTTGGAAATAAGCGCGGCGATGTGTTGTTCTTTACCGGCTGCATCCAGGAGGGCTTTCTGCCCCAGGTGAACCAGGCGACCGTGCGTGTCTTACAGCGTAACGGCTTCGAAGTGCATACACCCGCATCACAAACCTGCTGCGGCGCTGCGCACCTGCACCTGGGTGACGAAGATTACGCTAGAGGACTTGCCCGCCATAATATTGACGCATTCCTCGCTCATGAGGGAGAATTTTCAGCCGTTATTAACAACGCGGGCGGGTGTGGGGTGGCGCTCAAAGAATACCCACATCTTCTAACCGGTGATCCCGTTTATGCACAGAAGGCCAAACAATTCTCTGACAAAGTCGAAGACATCAGCGAATTCCTTATGGAGAACCTTCACTCACCTCCTGAAGGTGAGTTGAAAGTCCGGGCGACCTATTCTGACTCCTGTCATTTACGCCACGGGCAAAAAGTGGTCAATCAGCCGCGCCAATTGCTGGGGATGATTCCCGGATTGGAACTGGTCGAATTGTTGTCCCCCGATTTATGCTGCGGCAGCGCCGGGGTTTACAACATCACGCAGATAGATATGGCAGACAAGATCCTTGATGCTAAAATGGCTGATATCGCCGCCACCGGTGCCAATTTGATCGTGACCTCAAATACCGGCTGCCAGATGCAGCTCATCGCCGGAGTGCGACGCGCTGGTTTGGAAGCAAAAGTGATGCATGTGGTGGAAGTGTTGGATTTGTCTTACGAGAAGGAATCAATAATAAGTGATCAGGGTGTAGCAACTAGTGGTCAATCAAAATAGCTCAGCGGAAATGAAATTCTGAACCGGAACGCAACAGAGGCAAAGAATCTAAGTATCTGGATAAAACCACGATCTGTTATTCACTTTCCACTCACAAATAAGGAAATCATTTATGGAGAAAACATCCCAATCAATTGATTTTGCCTCTCTGGCAAATCTTCTCCAACCCGGGCAACTCATCACCAATCCGGTTGAGCTAATCACTTATGAGGTGGATGCTTCCATTGATCGCGGAACGCCTGATGGCGTCGTCTACCCACAATCCAGGGATGATGTGAGCCGGGTCGTGCGCTGGGCAACTGAACATGATGTCCCAATAATTGCGCGCGGAGCAGGCACTGGACTCTCCGGTGGGGCAGTAGCTGAAAACGGGGGACTGATCCTGCACTTTTCGCACATGAATCACATCTTGAATCTCGATATAGCCGGGCGCAGCGTAGTTATCGAACCAGGTGTTGTCAATCGGAATCTGGATGAATATGTCAAGCAAAATGGGTTGTATTACCCGCCGGATCCTGCCAGCAGCCGAGCCGCTACTTTAGGGGGTAATATTGCAGAAAACGCCGGTGGTCCGCACTGCTTTAAATATGGGGTGACCACAAATTATGTGACCGGGCTGGAAATTGTACCGGCGGATGGAGGAGCAGTTCAATTGGGTGGGCGGGCATTGGATTACCCGGAGTATGATTTCTCAGGCTTGCTTACTGGCAGCGAAGGCACATTGGGGATCATTACCAAAGCTTATATCCGCCTGCTGCGGTACCCACCCGGAGTGGAGACATTGCTTGCAGCCTTTGATACGGTCTCAGACGCAGGCGATGCGGTCTCAGCCCTGATCGGGCGCGGTTTGGTTCCGGCAACCGTGGAGTTCATGGATCAAAAAATGATGGTTATCATCGAGGATTTCGCTCAAGCTGGACTGCCCATCACGGCAGGTGCAGCTCTGATCATCGAAGTGGACGGGTATAAAAATAGCCTGTCAGCGCAGATGGACGAAATCGCAGCCGTTTTGCACGAACACAAAGTTCTGGATATCAAAATGGCTCAATCAGAAGATGAACGGGAAAAAATCTGGTACGGTCGTAATAACGCCGCCGGAGCGATGGCGCGCCTAGCTCCAGCTTACCTCACCTTGGACGGCACCGTACCGCGCAGCAAACTGGCTCCTACACTGACCGAGATCAACCAGATTTGCGAAAGATACGCGATCCAAGTCGCTTACGTCTTCCACGCTGGTGATGGCAACATTCATCCGTTTTTACTCATCAGTGATCTGTCCGACCAAGAGTTAATGAAACGCGTCCACGATGCCGGGTATGAGATTTTGGAAACCTGCGTCCGTCATGATGGCACCATAACTGGCGAACACGGCGTGGGAATCGAAAAGCGAGCCTACATGCCGCTGCTGTACAATAATGACGAATTGAACGCCATGCGGGAGATCAAGGAAGTGTTTGACCCCCGGAACATCATGAATCCGGGTAAGATTTTTCCAGAAGACCAAGGGGCAAGGGAGCAAGGGGGCATGGGGGCTGGAGGGAAGAGGAGCAGAGGAGTAGAGAGGCAGGAGAGCAGGGGTGAATCAAATGCATGTAACAAAATCACAAAAATTCACATACCGGGGTCCACAGAAGACGCCTGTGAAATAGTTTTTACAAGCAGAAATATCAACCAGGATATACGAATCCGAGGGGGAGGTACCAAATCCAGCTTACTTCCGGATGCCGAACATGTGCTGCAGACCAATCAATTAAACGGCATCATCGAGTATGCGCCCCAGGATTTGTACGTCAGTGTGGGTGCGGGAACCCCAATATCAGAGCTGCAGGCTGCACTAACGAATCATAACATGTGTGTGCCGCTAACCTCCCCATGGGATAAAGCCACAGTGGGCGGAATCATTGCCACCAACTTCAACGCCCCCTTGCGCATGCGTTACGGTGGGCTGCGCGACCTGGTGCTTGCTCTTACGGTCGTAATGCCGGATGGGCGCGTGATCCGGGTTGGAAGACCGGTTGTCAAGAATGTAGCCGGTTACGATCTAACAAAGCTTTTCGTGGGATCACACGGCACGTTGGGTTTGATCACTGAAGCGACTTTGAAGCTCAACCCGATGCCACGCAACCGTGCCAGCCTGGTCGTGCCGGTTGAGGATTTGGAACTTGGATTGCAGTGGAATCACGAGCTTATGAGGGTATGCCTGGCAGCATCAGCGCTACTACTGTGCAAGGGAGTTAAAGGACTATCGGATGCGCCTCACACTTTGATTTACACAGCTGAGGGTCTCGCAGAAGACGTGGCAGCGGAGCTCCTTCAAGCGCGCGGCGTGCTGGAGGTTGGAGGCGTAGGTAGAGTGGATCAAAATCATACTCTATCCGGCAGCGAAGTCTGGGGACATTGGCTGCAAGCTGATGAAAAAGGCTCTAACGGCGTCCAAAAGATCACATCTCTGGTTCGTGTGGGCGTCGCTCCCAAAGACTTGCCATCTTTATTAAAAATCCTTGCGCCGTCCCTCAACGAGTCCTCATATATAGCTGACCTGGCAAACGGAATGATGTATATTCAAAATGGGGGCGATTTAGCGAATATACGTGCTGAGGCTCACAAAGCTAACGGTTATGCAGTCCGCCTTACAGCACCCAAACATATGATAGAGACAACCGACCACTGGGGCTACTTTCCTGAAAGTCTGGAATTAATGCGCAAGCTAAAATTACGTTGGGACCCACAAGGTTTATTCAACCCTGGGGCTTTCTTAGTTTAGATTGGTCGGTTGCCATAACATAATGGGCCATAAAATAATGGGCCATAAATTAATGGTAGGAAAAGATTGACAATAATGGAAGAATTTGGGGATCTTACGAAAAAGTGAAAAGAAATTTAAGGATATCTCTGTGAATGGTTTGCTCACATCCGCGCTTCGGTTGCAAGATTGTGCATGATCTCCTTGTTTCGTTCGTAGAGGTCGAGATAATCATGATAGTAAGGTTGGTAAACCCGCTGATATTCTGGGTTGGGTTGGATGATTTCACCCCCCTGGACCCAGTCTGTTATTGACTCCCGATTGAGAATACCAGCCGCTACACCGGCGAGGAAAGCGTCGCCATAGCTGGCACCGATGGTTTGTGCCGGCACGATCTGCTCGATTCCGGCAACATCTGAGACAATCTGGAGCCAGGTTTTACTCTGGGTGCCGCCACCAACAGCGACAACGCGTTTAACGGGCGCACCGATATCCTGGAAGGTCTCAATGTTGTGGCAGATTCCATAAGCGACTCCTTCCAGCAATGCCCGGAAAATGTGTTTGCGTTTGTGAGCCAGAGTCAGACCGATGATTAAACCACGAGCGTTGGGATCATTAATGGGGGTACGCTCACCACTAAAATAAGGTAGTACGATCAGACCATTGGCACCGGCTGTGACAGTCTTGATTTCATCAAACAGTGTCTGGTAGGCAGTGTCCTCAGGGAGATCGGCAGCAAGTTCATCGCGGAACCAGCGGGTCAATGATCCGGTGGTTGCCATCCCGGCGGCAAGGTTATACTGGCTTTTGAAGGACCCGCCTACCGTCCACATACGCTCATCGGGTACGGGATTATTAAGCACCAGAATGAAAAAGGCGGTGCTGCCGTACATGATCATCAAATCCCCTGGTTGTACTACGCCTACACTGATGCCCTCACTCAGAGCGTCCACTGCACCTACTGCCACAGGCGTTCCCACTTTCAATCCGGTCTGGGCGGCACCGCTTGGGTTGACCTGCCCGGCGAGTTCGTCGCTCCATGCCATGCGGGGGAGCTTGTCAAGACTGACAATCTCGTCAGCAAAGCGGTCTGACCATTCCAGGGTGTTAATGTCCACCAAGGGCATATAGTGGCTGGCGGTATGACGATCGATCACCTTCTCGCCGGTCAAACGGTATATCAAATAACTGCTGGCAGTGGTTATGTGGTCGGTCCGTTCCCAGACTTCTGGCTCGTTATTCTTGATCCACAGGATTTTTGGCCCAGCAGCCTGGCTGGTTAAAGCCATTCCGGAGAGGTTATAAATTGTCTCTTCCCCCAACTTGTGATTGAGTTGCTCAATCTCAGAACTGGCGCGGGTGTCGACACCATACAGTATTCCAGCCCGCAAGGGATTTCCAGAAGCGTCTATTGGCAGCACACATGGCCCGATGGCACTGAAAGCCACCCCACCCACGTCGTCACCTGAATATGGAGAACCATCGAGTAAATCCTGGCAAATGGTTACAACATCAGCCCACCACACGGCATCCGCATCCTGTTCTGCCCAGCCTGGATGGGGAATATCCATGACATGTTCAACGACAGAGGATTTCAAGAGTGTGCCATCAGGCTTGACCAATACCCCTTTGCTGCTGTATGTACCTATATCAATACCTAGCAATAAATCAGACATGGTATGCTCCTATCGAAATAATTCTCTGAACTATTATCAATTTAATCTATCTCTGTGAGACGGTCTTGTTTGACCTGTTGCTCCACCCAAGGGTAGGTTAAGGAAATTCCGTCCTTCAAGGCGTACCGGGATTTCCAGCCAATCGAGTAGATACGACCATTGCTGAAGTTGCGCGATTGGACACCTACCGGTCCTTCCACATGCTTGAAGGTGAATCTTTTCCCGGATACATCAGCGATGGTTTCAGCCAGCTCATCCACACTTACATATTGGGGGGAGCCAATATTAACGGCTCCCTGTAAGTCGGAATGCATCAGCATAAATATTCCGTCGATCATATCGTCAACGTAAGTATAGGAGCGGATTGCGGTTCCATCCCCCCAGATTTCTATGGCGCCGCCATCTTCGATTTCGGCAACCTTACGGCACAAAGCCGCAGGGGCTTTTTCTCTACCACCCGTCCAGGTTCCCTCAGGGCCATAGCAGTTCTGGAACCGGGCGATGCGGACCTTCATGCCTCTGTTGCGCTCATAAGCCTGAGCGATACGTTCAGCATATAGCTTTTCCCAGCCATACTCGTTATCAGGGTTGGCTGGGATGGCTTCTGCTTCTGTCATCTCGGGCTCACCAGGCAGCATGTCGCGGTAGACGCAGACCGAAGAGGAGAAAAAGTAGCGCGACACACCCAATTTCCAGGCATAATGGGTCATGTGGATATTGATCAGTGCGCTGTTGCGCATGATTTCACACTCGGCGGAATGGATGAAACCCATACCACCCATGTCAGCAGCCAATTGATATACCTCATCAAAAGCACCTTCCGGTAAGGTCAGTGCACTCAAACAATTTTCTGCCTTTCGCAGATCCAGTAGCTGAAACTCGTCCGCCTGCGAAGGGGCAAATTCATGCTCTTTTATGTCCACGCCCCGCACCCAGTATCCTTCACTTTTTAATTTCTTTACCAGGTGACCTGCAATAAAACCACCTGCACCACAAACCAATGCTTTTTTCATACAACCTCCAATTTCGATTCGATGCCTTTAATCACTCTCGCGATGGGCTACCACCCGTTGGGCATCCTTAATTGGTTTGTCGCAAATCAGGATGAGGTAGCCGCCACCTCCGGCACCTGATAACTTCCAACCGAGGGCCACATCCTGGTATTTTGTGATGAGAGCAGTAACCATATCATTCATCATATTGGGAAACATGGCAATCTGGGCTTCGAATGAAGCTCTGAAGGAAGCACCAAATGCGTGCACATCATGATTTTGTATCGCCTGCCAGCAAGCATCGGTCGCATCCGCCAGTGCTTTCGCCTTACTGCGGTCGATGCGGGTATCTGCGAGTACATCGAAATCGGCATGGCGCGGTCCCAATGGTACCAGGTAGAAAGAACTTTCTACAAATCGGATGGTGGTTTCATCGAGGATACGTTCGAATTTTTCCGGCCAATAGGAACCATCATAATAAGCTTTTGTGAGACCGGGGAAAACAATCCCGATTGAATCCTGGGAACCAGAAATTTCCTCAGTCCCTGGTGGATTGTCGTAGCAGAATAAAATTTTTGCGATTTTTTCAGGAGCACCAGGAGGAAGACGTGGTCCCCATAGATCGATAGCGGCGCGACGGGTGCTGGTGGCCATCCCGCTTCGTTCGTTAAATTGAATTGTCGGTTCGAGAGAGATCGTGATCACTGAACCGGGATAGTGTTTGGAAACATAAGGCTGGTCTAACCAGCCTCCAGCGATATCGATCCGGAATGGGATCTGGTTGATAGAACGCAATGCGGTTGTCGTTCGGGCAGGTAAGCCGGCATAGGGTTCGCGCTGAAGGATAATATATTCGACACCCTGTTGTGCGCACAACTGCTGCTTTTCGGGGGTGTTGCCATCGGTATTGACAACCATGATGTCAGGTTGGAGTTGTTTAAATTCTTCCAGGAAATCGAGCATGCCAGATCCTTGAGAAATGAAAGAGTCTTTGACATACTCTACTGAGTTGACCATAAACTGGCGTTCTTCCTGGGAGTTGATCGGCAGCCTGCCCTTCAACTCATATACAGTTTTATCGGAACCCAATGCAACGTAAAGATCTCCGAATGAGGAGGCTTCTTTAAAAAATGCGATGTGACCGCTGTGCAACAAGTCGAAAGAACCGCTTACGAATACTTTTTTGATCATATCGTGAACCTGCTTTAAATCATGATTGGGTCATTCACCAACTTTTATAATCATCTGTATGTTTACGGTATTCCAGGTCTTCCAAACCATCTTGAGAAACCGCAACCTGGGCTGCCTGAACAGTTCGGGTTAAGTAGTATATTTTACATGATTCTTCCAGACTTGAGCACCATTGGTAGGCTTCTTCCAGAACAGGACCGATGGAAAAACAGCCATGCCCTCGCAACATAAATATTTTATAATCTCTGAGCATTTCCGCTGCCAACTTGGCAACGTCTTTTGACCCAACTGTTGTTTCTGATTGCACAACAGGAACTTTTCGAAACAAGTATGAGCCTTCACTATCAATCGGGATGATGGCGTCTTTTACCGCCATGGAGAGGGCTACAGCATGGGGTGGGTGTACGTGTACGATAGCCAGCGCAGAAGTATTTTGGTAAATCGCCCGGTGCACAACCAACTCACTGGAAGCTAGCATGATATTGCTGTCATCTTCGTCTAAACCGATTTCAATTAAATCCATCTCAGTCAAATGCGCCAGCATCGAGCCGGTACGGGTGATGATGATCCGATCGCCCATGCGGACACTTATATTGCCACCATGGGAAGATGTCAAACCGCGGTAGAAAAGGTCGTAGCCAAATCTCTGAAATTGATCAAGCATGGGTTTGCTCCTTTGCCAGCTCCTCCAGTCCCAAGGCTGTAAGTTTCTTTGGGGTGGGGATACCTTCCTGAGACCAACCCCGGAATCGGTAATATTCTGCCATCATCTCATCCAGATGAACAACGTGACCCGCGCTGGCACCTTCTTTGAGGGGTTCATTCGTAAAGCGAGGGGGCAGCGTATCATCGGAATGGGTGAATCCAGCCCGCAGGTTGTAGAGTCGTTCCAAATTCCAGATTCGTTCGCCCGTTAATTGCAGGTCCTGCACTTCGTATTCAATCCCGGTGATCGCTGTAATCAAGCGGGTAAAGAAATCGTCACCGATTGCGTAGTTGACAAATTTGCACATTCCGATAGAGTCAATTACCGCGTTGGTATGCTGCATTACTATAAGGATTCCCGCTTTACCACTGGAAATGTGACGATCCAGCATTTTAGGGGAACCCAGCAATTCGGGTCCTAACATGTTCCCGCGCAGGTGACAGGCTCCGCGGTTAGAAGTGGCATAAAGCAAGCCCTGACCCTGCATTCCGCGCGGGTCATAGGCTGGGAATTCTAAACCTTTAACCTGCATTGAGGTTTCGGGCATTCCATAGCGCTCCGAGAGCCGTTTTGAACCCTCGGCGATTTGATCGCCCAAACCACGACGGTAGGCTATATCTTCGATCGTTTTCAGGAGTAGATCGGCTCGACCAAATGCTAGTTCAGTATTCAACTTACCGTGCTCGACCAGTTCCATGGCACAGGCAATCGTAGCCCCGCAAGAGATAGTATCCATTCCTAGACGATTGCACAGGTAATTGGCTTCGATTATTGTCTCGAAGTCGTCAATACACAGTGATGAACCCAGAGCGTAGATTGTCTCATATTCAGGACCTTCACCTTCTTGACGGCTGGTTTTGGTATTGCGCTTGCAACCAATCGGACAACTCCAGCAGGCGCCTCGTTTGGTCAGGAATTCATCCCGCAAACGTTCACCCGAAATATTTTCCGCGTGCTCGAATTCACCTAATTGGAAGTTACGGGTAGGCAATACGCCGTATGAGTTCATCAGATTGACCAGCACTGAAGTGCCGAATTTTGGCAACCCTTGCGAGGTGCGCGGTGAGGCTTTGACCATCTTTCCTGCCTCATAATTTACGAAATCATAAGTATCTGGATCTGCAATCCTCGGCTTATCCTTACCGTGGGCAACGATGGCTTTCAGGTTCTTTGATCCCATTACTGCGCCAACGCCGCCGCGTCCATAAGATCGTCCGTTTTCATCAGCAATCGATGCGAATAAGACTTTGTTTTCACCGGCAGGACCAATGCTTACCACCGCTGAGTTTTTAGCCTTTAGATGAGAAACAACTTCTGGAATCTCACGCCCCCACAAATCGCCGGCTGGATGGATTTGGGCGCCGTCTTGTGAGATCTCCAACCAGACCGGACTGCTGGATTCTCCTTTAATAACCAAGGCGTCGAATCCAGCCCATTTTAGCCGTACACCAAATTGAGAACCGGAATTAGCGTCGAACATTGTCCCTGTCAACGGGGAAAGCGTGCTCAAGGAGGAGCGCCCCCCTGTTGGGACACGCACGCCGGTTAAAACTCCAGTACAAAACGCCAGGATGTTATTTGGGCTGAGGGGATCAGTTTCGGGGGGGACTTCTGTGTAAACCAGGTAGGTTCCTAAGCCCCTTCCACCCAGATAATTGTGCAAGATTTCTTCATCTATTTCTTCAATAACTGAACTACCATCGCTTAGATCAACGCGCAGCATTCTTTTTGTCCAACCATTCATATCTTACTCCAATAATTTAAATAACGTACGGACTCGTTCTCCAATTTCCCTTCATCGGTCATATCAAAACCTAGCATGGGAATTGGATCACCCAGTTGGTTTACAATTATGGGGTCATCCGGTTCCATGGACATTTTATCAAGACCGCTGGGGGTAATCAAAAATCGGTCTTGATCTATTCGTATCGAGATATTACCGTCACTTGAGGGTATCAAACCCTGATTGGCTACAATTCGAGTGACACGAACGATTTCCTGACGTAAGCGGTATTCACTTTGGATCATATTAGTTTATTCTCTCACCTTCAGTTCCAGATAGTGTTCATACGCATCGTCCCAAGCCATCGATTTGGTCGGAACGTATGTCCGCAGTTCGGAAGAGTCTCCCACTATCGCACGTCCTTCAGCCAGGGAAGCGATATCCCCCATAGCGATCGCCTGGACGATGATATTGCCCAGGGCGGTAGCTTCAACGGGGCCTGCTATTATTGTTTTACCGGTGGCATCAGCGACAAGCTGATTGAGTAGTTTGTTCTTTGTACCTCCACCGATTATATGGATTAGCGGATAGTTCACCCCCCTCAGACGTTCAATCTGTTCTGAAACCCAGCGATATTCCAGCGCCAGACTTTCAAGGATACAACGGATTATTGCGCCTCTATCATGGGGGATGGATTGACCTGTATCAATACAAAATGATTTGATGGCGGCGGGCATATCGCAGGGGACTGAGAAGCGGCAGTCACCAGGGACGATCAGGGACCCAAACGGGCGCGCTTTAGAAGCCATTTGGGTAAGTTCATCATAAGTGTATTGTAATCCCACGCGTTCCCAGGCTCGGCGGCATTCCTGAACGAGCCACAAGCCGACTATATTTTTCAGGAAGCGAATTTTATCTCCAACTCCACCTTCATTTGTCATACCGACAGCTAAACTACCCTGGCTGACGTCGGGTTTCTCGATCTCCACGCCTAATAGCGACCATGTGCCGGAACTCAAATAAATGTAGTCTGGAGAAGATGCCGGTACTGCCGCAACGGCGCTGGCGGTATCATGCCCGGCGCTGGCGATTACTGAGACAGAATCTAAACATAGCTCTTCCCTCAATGAGGATCTCAATTCACCTAAAATTGTGCCTGGTGGCACAACTTCACCGAAAATCTTTGTAGGGATGCCGAGCTGGGCTAGTAAATCAAAAGCCCACTCCCGTTTGCGCATGTCGTAGCACTGGGTCGTACTCGAGATGGTAAACTCATTGACCTTACACCCGGTTAGGTAGAAGTTGAATAAATCGGGCATGTTGAGGAACGTATGCGCAATTGATAAAGCCGGAGAATTAACTGCTGCCATAGAAAGCAGTTGATATAAACTATTAAGCGGTATAAACTGGTTTCCAGTTTTATTAAAAATCTCTCTTTTCGGCACCCGCGAAAATGCAACTTGCATGATCCCGTCGGTGCGACGATCCCTGTAGTGGTATGGATTCCCGATGAGCGTGTCATCAGCTGCCAGTAATCCAAAATCCACTCCCCAGGTGTCCAATCCGAGGCTGCATACAGTCTCGCCAAACTCTTGCGCAGCACGCGCTAGCCCGCGCTTAATCTCGTTCCATAATTGGAGGATATCCCAGTGTAAATGCTCACCCAACCACACACCAGTGTTAGAAAAGCGGTGCAATTCCTGCATCCGCAAGTATTTCCCGTCAAAATTTCCGGCGATAAGGCGCCCACTCTCAGCTCCAAGATCGACTGCTAAATAGGTTCGGGCATTCATATTAACCACCAGTTGAGATTAAAAATAATCGCTCTGGGAATGATGATCCATATTATGGGTAAAGTTGACTCCGGCAACTATAAAACACCTTTTTTTAGAATTATGTTGGCATATTTTCTGGTATCACCGCTCATAGCCACAACAAAGGCTTTGGATGCTCGTTTATAAAAATCGTAGCGTTCGATAAATCTGATTGGCGGAGTATCCGGAGCGTAGGTATCGATTACGCGGCGATAGCCAGCTTCCACGACCGGGTCTGGTTCATCACCCGGGACACATTCCATCATTACGATAGGATCGTCCACATAACTGTCCAATGCAAAGAGAGGTAGGATGGCGTCCAATAAAGCCTCGATCTGTAAACCATCGGCGCGGATTACGTGTCGGTTGGTGCTATCTCCGGGAAAGTGGGCATCTGCCAATACTATTTCGTCCCCATGCCCCATGCGGTAGATAGCTGCCAGAAGTTCAGGGCTGAATAATGGCGATATTCCTTTTAACATTGTCGTTCTCCAAGTTTACTCTATTTAATCTCACGCGCTTCCAGTAACACATCAGATATGCTGTCACTTTTGAAGAATAAATATAATAGAAAAGCATAAGCTGATTATTTGTAAAGGGCTCCAAAATTTGCACATGCCCGGAAATCCGCGCCTTGAGGTTCATTTGCGCCAAACGATGTCCAGGTGTGAGGGCGGAAGACACGCGCTTCTGAAACATTGTGCAAATAAACTGGAATACGCAGCATGGAAGTTAATGTGATTAGATCGGCGCCGATGTGACCGTATGAGATAGCGCCGTGGTTTGCGCCCCAGTTCGCCATAACGGTGTAAACATCGCGGAATGGACCAGAATCGGTTAGGTTGGGCACAAACCAGGTCGTCGGCCAGGTTGGAGAGGTGCGTTCATCGAGTATCTGGTGGACATCATCCGGTAGATCCACGGTGTAGCCTTCAGCGATTTGGAAAGCAGGTCCTAACCCTTTAACCAGGTTTAGCCGGCACATGGTGACGGGAATACCGCCGCGCGTTCTAAATTTAGTAGACCAACCGCCACCTCGAAAATATTCGGTGAGACCAGCGTGCCAAGTTGTTGCATTCAGACAGCGATCGACTTCTTCGGGAGTGATCTCCCAATAGGGTTTCATAGCCGGATTACCGTCTATTAACTGCTGACCAGTTCCGTCGAGAGCGGCTGGACCGGAGTTAAGCAAGTGCAGAAAGCCGCCTGAAGCCATCCCTTCCAGATCGTATCCACTCACTCGTTTGACAGCCTGCGGGCTCCAATAGGTGCGCACATCAGCAAAAATCTGGGCAGTCCCGGTCAGCAGTTGGTTAAACAACATACATATGCCGTTGAGGGCATCGTTTTCTGTGGCGACGATGTAAGGTTCACGGATTCCATTCCAATCAAATGAAGTATTAAGAATGGCTTCCATAAAATCACCGTTGGGGAAATAGTCTGTCCATTGGCGCTGCCCTTGGAAACCGGCGGCAATCGCGTTATGACCGAGTGCTTCTTCACCAAAACCGAGCTCATCCAGACGAGGATTGCCAACCATCAGGTCCCGGGCGATTAAAGCCATTTTGACCGAGGTCTCCCAATCATCATCTTTTTGATTACGAGAACGCTCATTCTTAGGAGGGTTGTAGTCCTTCCCTTCGGGGCAGTTAACTTTAACCCAGGCGAGGGCTTTCTCGAATTCTTCAGGATCATACATGCTTTCATTCATGCGGCGGACAAATTCAGTCATATCCACCGATTCAACCCGCATGCCGAGGTAATCTTCAAAGAGAGATTGGTCCACTATTGAACCGGCGATACCCATCGAGACACCACCCATGGCCAGGTATGATTTACCACGCATTGTGGCGACGGCGAGTCCGGCTCGGGCAAAGCGCAGCAGTTTATCCTGTACGTCTTCAGGGATGGTGGCGTCGCCCGCATCCTGCACATCGCGACCATAGATGCTGAAGGCAGGCAATCCCTTCTGGTTGTGACCAGCTAAAACGGCTGCCAAGTATACCGCACCCGGTCGTTCGGTACCATTAAAGCCCCAGATGGCTTTTGGGATCAATGGGTCCATATCCATGGTCTCAGAGCCATAACACCAGCAAGGGGTCACAGTGATGGAAAGACCCACACCCTGGCGGGCAAATTTCTCTGCGGTTTGGGCTGCTTCGGCGACACCCCCGATGCAAGTGTCTGCTAAAACGCATTCTACAGGCAGTCCATTAGCGTGGCGCAGATTAGCACTCAAGAAATCGGCGGTTTTTTTAGCCATATCCATCGTCAGCTCTTCCAACGATTCACGGATACCTATACGGCGTCCATCGATCGCTGGACGGATACCTATCTTGGGCATGTTACCTGCCAAGCGGTTATGAGGTAGGTTTACCTTTATATCTTGTTGACCAGTACTCATGAAATAACTCCCATTAATTATATGAAATTAGAAATCGGATATTATCCCTTAACTGCCCCAACCAGCAGTCCACGGGCGATATATCGTTCTAAAGCGATGGCAATCAAAATAACAGGTATGATCATAATCAATATCAGAACTGACATATACCACCACTGAGGTCCACGGGTTGCATTCTGAGCGGCGATTGTCAACGGCAAGGTTTGAGCATCGGCACCAGATAGGAATAAGGCCAGCAAATACTCATTCCAGGCGAAGACCAGCACGAATAGAAACGTGGCTACCAGACCAGGTAATGAAAGGGGAAGCACAATAGCCCAGAATGTCATGTAGCGAGAAGCGCCATCAATACTGGCACACTCTTCCAATTCTTTCGGGATAGTCATAAAATAGTCGCGCATCAACCAGATCACAATTGGCAGGTTAACGGCAATGTAAGTGATTATCAACGATGCGCGGGTATCCAGCAATCTTAATTGCTGGAACATAACATAGATCGGAATCACTACTGCAACTGGCGGCAACATGCGCTGCGAGATGAGCCAAAATCCGATGTCGTTGTTACCGAGGGAGCGTTTAAATCGGCGACCGATGGTTTGCAGGATCAGGATGAAAATCGCGATTGCTATTACAACTGCTACCTGCCAGGGTACACCCAGTCTAACAGCGACAACAGCCAATGCTATACAGCCAATAAAAGAAAGGATTGCGCCGATGCGAGGTCGGTATTCAAAGCGTGTCAGGGCGTAGGCTGCAGCGGTTCCTAAAAGCAAAGCCAATGATGCACTGGTGAGGGATACGATAACAGTGTTGATGTATGGTCGGATTGTATCGTTGCTTAAATCTCCCACCATGATGTAATCCCAGGCATGGAGCGACGGTTCAAAATCCACAAACGGGATATAAAAGGGGCCGGTGTTCACATCAATAGGCAGCTTAAAAGATGTCACGAACAGCCAGTAGAGGGGAAACAGGACCACCAGAGCCCATCCTAAAAGCAACACGTAAGAAATAATCAACCCGGCTGTCGATGGTGAATGGAGCGATTTTCGCTTGAAAATGTTATCGAATGTACTCATAACGCCTCCACGGCACGACCACGAAACAGGTTAATAAAAGTCATAGCTGCCATTGTTACCACTATCAGCAAGATGTAGGAGATGGCTGCGGATTGGCCCAAGTTTAGTGAGCGCCAGGAGAAAAAGGCGTGTAGAGTCATTGACTCAGTGGCTGTACCGGGTCCGCCATTCGTCATAATATTGGGCAAATCTACGATCTTAAACGCCTCAATCATACGGATCAGGACCAAAGTGATGCTGACAGGGAGTAAATTGGGAAAGGTGATGAACCAAAAAATTTGCCAACGGTTGGCGCCATCTACCAGGCCGGCTTCCACCTGTTCAACCGATTGACCTTCCAAAGCTGCTAAAAGCACGATGAACATAAATGGTGTCCACTGCCATATATCCCCCAGCATGATTGCCACCCGCGCTCCCCAGGGATTAGTGACCCAGGAGTATAGACCTAGTCCCATTGCCTGCCAGATGGGTTGGAATGGACCTTTGTCGGTATCGGTCAACATGCGGAACATGTAACCTACCCCTACCGGTGTAATCATCATCGGCAGCAGGTATACAACCCGGAAAAATCGCCGACCGGGAATCCGCTGGGTGGTGAGTAAAGCCAATCCAAGACCAAGACTATATTGGATGGCTATTCCCAGAAAAACATATATCCAGGTAACGACCATTGTACCAGGACGACCTTCTGCGTTGAGGGTGTGAATCAGCAACCAGAAGGCAAGTCCTAATGCCACAGAGGCAATTATGCGGCCAATTGTGCCTGCAATAGACCGCTGCGGACTGCGGGTATAGCGCACCAGTGTAACGGTAAGGGCGATGACAACAACTCCCAAGATCAACCAACCTATTGGAGAAGGATCGCCCATTTTCCCCAGGAAGTGAGTTTGTTCACTTCCTACCAACAGTTTTTTATAGTTATCAAATCCGATCCATTTAAACTCAAAACCACCTTTAACGAATTTAAAGCGGGTTAGCGACATATAGAGTGAAAGAATTAAAGGAAACACAGATAATGCGATAACAACCAATATCGCAGGGAGTATAAAAGCAATACTGGAAACTTGATCCAACCAGGCAGACAACTTTCGCATAATAATCTCCAGGCTGTTGGTGAAAAAACTAAATCAAAAAAAGTGCTGATGGGGTAGATGCGACGTAATCTGGGTTGCCCTACCCCCATTAAAAAAAGAAATTTCAGGTGACTCAAAGCCCGACCCAACCAAGACGGGCTTTGAGATAAGTGTGAGGCTAATGAAAGCCTACTTTTCAACGCCGAGAGTAGCCTTGTATACCGCAAGTTGGTCATCGCGGCCCAACTCTTCGGTTATTTCCTCCCAGCCGTCGTAGATCTGCTGGACAGCCTCTTCGATGGTGATTTCACCAGCCATGAATTGGCTTACAGCTTGATCCAGGACTACCTGCTGGTAGCGCTGGTTTTGTGGAATGCGAAGGTCAAGCACCATGTTGGGGCTAGCCAGACTACCTTCGATTGCACCCAGATAATCGCTGGCTGCCTGCGGACTCATTCCCGCATCCACCCAGGCCTGGCGGTTGAGGAACTGTGAGGTCCGGTAAGGGTTGAAGCCTGTTTTACCGACAGTTACGTCTGCATTAGCCTGCGCTGGCTGAGCCATGTATGAGAAGAAATCATAGGCCGCGTTTTTAACATTGTCATCCGCCCCGGCGTTAATACCACCCGACCAACCTCCGTAAGCGGCGAAAGGTGCGTAGTTGATACCATCCACTGCGTAGGGGCAAGTGGTCTCGTCGCAGTCAACCAGCTCGCCGGTTTCTCGATCCAACACCTGGGTTGTACCAGGCAGGATCATTGCGCCGGTCTTGTCCATGACCACGGAGGTTTCGGGATCGATCGCCAGAGTACCGATATCACCCCAATCAAGCGAAAGGGCGCAGCGACCGGAGGTGAAAAGACTGCGGGTGTCACCAACATCCAAGTTTATCTCATCTGGTGGGCCGAATTCAGTGGTCGCATCGTAGATTTCTAGAGCCTTTCTGAAAGCTGCATTATCCACCAGGGGTTCCATTGTCTCCAGATCGAAGAAAGCACCTTCGGCGGTACCCTTACTCTGGACCATCGAAGCTGCGATGTCAGTAATGAACCAGTAAGCCTGAGCGCCACGCTTCTTGGAGATGCAGGAACCATAATCGGGATCTCCGTCCCCATTGAGGTCCTGTCCGTGGAACTCGGCAGCGATCGCGAGATACTCGTCCCAGGTTTTAGGGGCAGCATCGATCAGGTCGGTGCGATAGTAGCCCATGTGGAAATCGCCATCCAGGGGTATTGTGTAGACATCGCCTTCATAGGAGGCGCTGAAGTCACGGAAGAAGGGCGCCACATCATCCCATTCCAGGGCATCATCAGCGGCGACACGATCAGTCAGGTTCTCGATATAGCCGGGGACGATGTAATCCACCATCCATTGTGGGGCAAATACCCAGCCGTCAAATGCATTGGTGCCAGTGGCTACATCGGTCAAAATCTTCTGGTACAGGTCGCTAAAGGGGACAATGGTCACGTTAACTTTGGCGCCGGTGAGAGCCTCAAAGTCGGGAGCGCGTCGCTGAAGCGGTTCGGCGATCTGCGGACCGGTGAAGGTCAGCACATTGACTTCTACCCCCTCGTAAGGGAGGTCTTCGGGGGCAGGCGCTACTTCGACCTCAACTTCAACAGTTTCGACAACGGTCTTTTCGACCTCAACCTCAACTGTTTCGATTACGGTTTTTTCGACCTCAACTGTCTCAATAACAGTCTCGGGGGTCGCTGCGGGAGCACAAGCTGCCAGCAATGCGATTATTAGAAGTGATGTTGTGAACATCCAAAATTTGGTTCTCATGTTTGTCTTCTCCATTAAATTTGTATTTATTCTCCGAACGAAAATGATGAGAGCGAGCCCTTGATAGGCGCTAAAAGGGGATTGGTTCCGTATCACTTATAGATAGCCTAGGCAAGGTCGCTGGTTGCCGATAACTTCCATTCATTCAAAAGATTGAGTGGCGTACGGCTCGACACATTTATTATCTAATAACCACCACCTCCTTTTTAAATTCGTGGCAAATGTTCAATTAAGGGTTTCATTTGCCGGTCTAAGCCAGTAGTAAGCTAAAGACTAAACAAAATTGGTTTTTCGCTCAATCTTCAACTGGTCGACAATCGCTTTTACGTCCTGTTCGCAATCTCTTGAACATACTAATAAGGCATCATCGGTGTTGACGATTATCAGGTCTTCCACACCAAGCGTTGCCACAAGACGTTTATTCGCGAGCACTAAAGAGCTACGAGTGTTAATGCCAATGTGCTGCCCAACGGCAACATTCTGGTACTCATCGGGGGGCAATATTTCAAAAAGGCTGCCCCAACTGCCAATATCCGTCCAACCAATATCTACCGGGAGTACAATTACTTGATGGGCGCCTTCCATGATGCCGTAATCAATCGATTGATTTTCCACCTCAGGCCAGACCTGCTCTAAAACTAGTTGGTAATCAGGGGTACCTAATGCAGCCCTGACGGTGGTTAACTGGGCAATAAATTCTGGCATCTGGCGTTCAAATTCTTCCATAATTCGGTTCACCTGCCAGATGAACATCCCGCTGTTCCAGGAATAATTCCCGCTCACGACCATCTGCAGTGCAGTTGCCGAGTCGGGTTTTTCGATGAACTCCTGGACCGCATAATAGGTAAAACCGTTCTTCTCGCCCAGTGATGAGCCTTGTTTAATATATCCGAATCCAGTAGAAGCCGATGTGGGTTGAATGCCCAATGTAACCATGCTGCCATCTGTCGCGCATCGTTTAGCGGCTGTTAAAACCTGACAGAAGCGCTCTACATTCAGGATGTAATGATCGGCGGTAAGAATTGCCATACTAGCATCGGGGTCCTTGTGCAGCAAATGAATGGCTGCCAAACCAATCGCAGGCGCAGTACCACGGCCTTCAGGTTCCAGAATGAAGTTTTTATCCGGAAGTTCCGGCATTTGGTCCATTAATATTGGTGCATGCCTGGCACGGGTGACAACGAATATGCGTTCTGAAGGAAATACCGATGCGATTCGCTCGACTGCATATTGGAACATGGAGCGATCCCCGACTATCTTTAGGGCTTGCTTAGGGTGATCCTGACGGCTGTAGGGCCACATTCGTGTTCCCGAGCCCCCAGCCATAATCACTGCATAGAACATTTAAATGCTCCTCAAAACCCGCGCAATACGGTACTTTCCCGACGGGGCAAACCTTCTTTGGGAGTACGCTTTAAAACTAAATATTCAATCCCATGTTCTTTACAAAATTCTCGCTTTTCGGGCTTATCGCCATCCTGGTTGACAGCGTAGATATGTGGTTTGACAATATCAATTTCTGGTTCTGCATCCATCCAACCATGCCCGCCAGAAATCAAGGTCTGTTTGACAAAACGGATTGATTGCACCATGTAGCCACGTTCATCCTGGGAAAATAACGGGTGCCCTTCACCTTTCAACAAGCGAATATTTTCATCATGACCGATAATCACATACAGGTCACCCAAACCAGAAATCTCTTCAAAGAAGCGCACATGTCCAGAATGGAACCAATCAAAAGACCCGGTGACCAGAACTTTTTTGTTTGTGGAGGAAACTGTATTGCCTGATGGTAGAGCAGGAAAATCGCGCAAATCTTCGTGGCGGATGATCCTATACTCAATTCCCCGGGTGGCACAATACTGCTGTTTTTGAAGGTTATGGTCGTTTTCACAAGTGACCCATATATCGGGCTGGATACCCTCAATTTTGGGGAGCTCGTCTGTTGTCGCGATCTCATTTACCAGTGTCACCTGGTTGATATATCGAATTGAATTGAGAATATAGGAGCGTTCTTCCTGCGGAAACCGTGGGTAGGCGCCTTCCAATTGGCGTATAATTTCATCAGACCAGAGAAATACATGTAATAAGCCTAACTTCGAGGCTTCCTCTAAAAAGCGAACATGTTTAGATTGGATTTTATCGAAACTGCCGGTTACGATAACGCTTTTCATGTTTATCTCAATCTGCGATCCGGACTGTAACATTGAATGCGCCCGGAACTTTTTCCTCACTAACAACAAATAAGTAGCCTCCACCACAACCGGAGTACATGGCACCATCATACCTGGATTGGAAATATGCCAAAATTTTCATTAGATCGATCGTAATTGTTGGATGGCGCACCGTGTGGGGCAAAATTGCCTGCCAGCACAACATGCATTCATTAAAAGATGCTCCTAAAGCCTGGGCATCCTTCTCCAGGATGGCATTAAAACAATCTTTGCCTGACTGTCCTAAACGACCGATCCACTCTGGGTCCAGATTCTGTTCACCCAAGGGATTGTACCCAGGAGGGCGCTGACCAATGGGCACCACATGGAGCACCCTCTCCAACCAATGTGCTACGACAGGATCATTATTGGATTCAATATAAACAGGGAAATAGCCACCCGCGTGGTGGAAATCGTAATCCAGGCGGATAACCCCTGGATAAACCAGACCTGCCATATCCTGCGATCCGGAAGGCTCTTCTTTGCTATTATTTTCAGCAGCATACAGCTCGCGAATTAATTCTTCGGGTGCTCTATCAGGAATACTTCCGTTCCAGATTTGGCTGGCTAATTTTCGAGTACTGGTTCCCATCCCGCATCGATTCATGAATCGCATCGTGGGCTGCAAACCTACCACGACCATAGAACCGGGTGGGGTTGGGTTGTGCTTTGATACGAAGGGCTGATCAATCCATCCACCGGCAAAGGCAATCCGATAAGGAAGTTTACCAATGACGTCAGTTATATCTGTGGTCCCCATTTGTTTAATTGCACCTCAGCCCTGTTTTAAACTAGTGCTAAAAATCATCAGCTTCACCAGCGGGAGTGGGTTTTCCGGCTTTACGATCTTGGTATTGGCCTTTTATCCAGGCGTAGGTTTTACCCAAACCTTCACACAGCGGAGTGTCCGGTTCCCAGTCCAACACCTGTTTGATGAAGGTATTATCGCTGTTTCGACCGGCGACACCAAGCGGGGCATCCATGTCATAATGACGTTCCAGTTTTACACCAGCGATATCTTCGATCTCACTGACCAGGTCGTTTATGGAAACCAGTTCGCTGGAACCAAGGTTGATGGGGGTGGCAATCAGATCGTCGCAGTGCATTATCATGTCTATACCTTTTATACAATCATCGATGTACATAAAACTGCGCGTCTGGTGACCATCACCCCAGATAATGATATCGAGTTCACCGCTGTCCTGGGCTTCAATCACCTTGCGGCTGAGTGCTGCGGGAGCTTTTTCTCTGCCTCCATCCCAGGTGCCGTCCGGTCCATAGACGTTGTGGAAGCGAGCGATGAAGGTTTTCATCTTGCGTTCAGCCCAATACTCCTGGCAGAATATCTCTGATATCAACTTTTCCCAGCCATAACCTCGCTCTGCCATAGCTGGATAGGCATCGGATTCCTTTAGTGCCGTGGCGTTGGGGTCTTCCTGCAGTTCTGTGTTGTAGGCACAAGCAGAGGACGAAAAGAAATAACGCTGGACGCCCGCCCAGTAGGATGCCTCGAGCATATGGGTGTTGATCAGAATACTGCGCAGACATTCCACCCGGAAGCGTTCAATGAATCCCATTCCGCCCATATCAGCAGCGAGGTTATATACTTCCATGGCGCCTTCAACAACACGCTTACAATTCTCGCGGTAGCTCAGATCCAATGAAAGGTTTTCGACCCCAGGAACCTGTTGATACCATTTTGGCAGTGGCTTTTTGTCAACTGCACGAATGCGTGTAAAGCCTGAATCGTGGAAAAAATTTACCAGGGACCCAGCAATAAACCCACCGGCACCGGTAACGACGATCAAATCATCCTTGTTAAGGGTGGTTGCTGCGGTTGGGTTATTTGGCATATCTAAAAAACTCCTTGGTGAGAAACTCGCTGAATTCTGATGACATCTGCGCGGGTAATAAGTTTAGAAATCAAACGCGCGCAAGTCCACTTGATTTGCGAGTGATAATTTCGATAGGTAGGATTACCTCTTGATATTCGTCTGGTACCCCATTGGTCAGGCGCTCTAAAAGTAGTTCAGTTCCTCGTTGTCCCATCTTATAAGCGGGTTGGGCGGCTACGGTAAAGAATGGGTCGATAACAATGTTCACTGGTAAGTCATCAAAGCCAACCAAGGCGACATCCTCGGGGACGCGTAAGCCACTATCACGCAATGCTTTCAGCGCACCAATTGAGATAAAGTTGTTGGCACAAAACAATGCTGTAGGTGGTGATGTTTGAGTCATAACCTGCGCTGCTAGATCGTATCCTTTAGCCTGGGTAAAGGAACCGTAATAAACCAGCTCGTTGCCGGTTAGCCCGGCTTCAGCTAAGGCGAGACGATATCCAGTAATGCGGTCTTCTGCGGTAGAAATTTCCCTGGGACCAGAGAGCACTGCAATCCTTGTGTGACCCAAGTCAATTAACAGCTTAACGAGTTGATAAGCACCGGTTACCGAATCGCAGCGAACCACATCGGTTTCTATATCTGGGATGCTGCGGTCAATCAATACTACAGGGATGTCATTTGACTGGAAAAACTCAACTGTCCTTGAGTTGCTGCAGGCGGGCACTAAAATAACACCGTCAACCTGTTTTTGAGCCAAAATTTGGGCATACTTATATTCCCCTGCTTCAGACTCATCCGTGTTGCAATAAATCACGGTATATCCGGATTCGCTGGCAGTATCTTCCACGCCCCTTGCAATGTCTGTAAAGAATGGGTTAGTGATATCAGTCATCACTAATGCCAGCGTATTGGTGCGTTTCGAGCGCAGGCTGCGGGCCAGGACGTTAGGAATATAACCTAACTCAGCTATTGCCGTTTCTACCCGTTCCCGGGTTTCCTGGCTGGCATAATCCGAATTATTAATAACGCGAGAGACGGTTATCGGAGCGACACCAGCACGTTTTGCTACATCATGGATGGTTGCCATAGGTATTTAACTGGATTGAATAATTCTTAAGGTGACTGGTATCGTTTTTATGATATCGATACCATGGTATCGATATCATAGCATTAAAAAATTCCTATGTCAACTGTAAATCACAAGAAATTATTATTAATGGCACATGTCATTGACTCAAATTGCACCAAGGGGGACTTGATAGATTAAACTTTCTAAAGTTGATACGCTGCCAGTACCCCGAAATTGCCAATTTATCTTAAGTAATGGTAGTTTGGACAGGTCGTGGATTCTTTCTAACAAACACCACGTTGAACCCGGGTTATGGATGTGTTATCATCACACCTGAAATCTGGCACCGACGAATTAGTCGAAACTTGATTGAGTTCAATCTATATCTGCTTTCTTATCTGGACCTGACATAAAAGCTCATAATGAAAGTGCCTCCGTGATTCTTTGTTGTGGAGAAGCGTTAATAGATTTTGTACCTTTGCCGCATGTGCGCGCATACCAACCCTGCCCTGGAGGATCTATCTATAACGTCGCAATCGGATTAGGCAGGCTAGAAACTCCGGTCGGTTTTTACTGTAAAGTGTCCACTGATTTCTTCGGAGATATGCTGGTAGATAATCTGGAAGAGAACGGAGTAGATACAAGTTTTTGTATACGTTCAACCGATCCAACCACACTTGCATTTGTCAACCTGCCATCAAAAGATTACACCGAGCCGCAATTCTCTTTTTATGCCAATGGGTCTGCAGACCGCAGCCTGACCGTGGATGAGCTTATACCTCAACTGCCTGAGAAGGTAAAAGCGCTACACTTCGGTTCCATAGCAATGGTTATGGAGCCAGGAGCGACAGCTTTGGAGACCTTAATGGCACGCGAGAGTGAGACCCGGATCATTTCACTGGATCCGAATGTACGACCTGCTTTAATAGCTGACCAGGTTGCCTATCGAGATCGGTTTGAAAAATGGGTCGCTTCTTTGGATATCCTTAAGCTCAGCCGAGTAGATTTTAATTGGATCTACAAGAACGAGGAATTCGAAAAACACCTATTGCATTGGTTTGATCAGGGGGTAAGTCTGGTGATCCGAACAAAGGGGGAGGAAGGCGCCGATGGATACACCAAATCTGGTACATCGGCTTATGTACGAACGCCGGAGATTGAAATAGCTGATACGGTCGGGGCAGGAGATACCTTTTTGGCCGCAACACTCGCATATCTTCATCATCAGGAATTATTGGAAATAAAGAGACTGGGTAATTTGACCAAGGAACAGTTGAAAGCCTGTTTATCGTATGCCAACCAGGCTGCAGCGATTAACTGTGCCCGAGTTGGCGCCAATCCGCCCTATAAACACGAACTGGAGAAAATCAATGGTTAGCACATCCTCAGGCTTGAGATTGTATGTGGACAGCGCAGAAGAAAAAGATTGGCAGCATTATCTCCCGACAGGCATCTTTTACGGCGTAACCACCAACCCAAAACTGCTGAATCAGACAGGGATAGGTTTCACGATCGATCGGCTTGCAAAATTGGCGCAGACGGCTTTTGAACTGGGCGCCAACGAGATCCACTTACAGGCGTGGGGTTGTGAGATGGAGCAAATACTGAAGATAGGACGTGAATTGGCAAGGATCGACCAGCGTGTGATGGTGAAGGTACCGATCACTCCAGCAGGGATTCTGTGTGCACGAAAGCTGATTGCGGAAGGGTCCAATGTGACCATGACAGCTGTTCATTCAGCCCAGCAGGTATTGATCGCGATTGCGTTGGGTGCCGATTACGCGGCGCCATATCTGGGACGGATGACGGACGCCGGGTTGAATGGGATTGAGGAAGTGACCAGTATGGGGCGGATTGTTGCCGCGATGGACAGCCCTCTGCGGTTATTGGTCGCCAGCATCCGTCAAACGGCTGATCTAAAAACACTCGCCGAAAGGGGGTTGAACACTTTTACGCTCCTGCCAAAAATAATCGAAGACTTGTTTGAAAATGAACTCACTAGACAGGCGATTATCTCCTTTGAAGAGGCAACCAGAAAATGAAAGGTTTTTAATGAAAATCTTACAAATGTCAATCTATAGGATATTTAAAAGCTAACATTTAAAAAGGTGGTTTTGGGATGACCATAACCAATGTATTGCTTACAGTTGTCATAGGACTTCTACTTGTATTAGTTTACTTGGTTATTAAGAGAGGACGAGTCAAACCAAAGGATATTGAATTAGCCATTTCCAGTGTTTGGCAAGAATCGGGCTTGGACGAGAAGATAGGAAGACTTACGACCTATGCAGAGGACATCAGAAACGACTACAGAGCCCTTGATCAAATGCTGCGAGTGCCCGTGGGAAGGGCTTCTCTGGGCGAGATGGCGTTGGAGCAGATTCTCTCTGATCAACTTCCTGCAGATATGTTCGGCATCAGAGAAAAAATCCTTGACGGGAAGATTCCCGATGCCTATATCAAGTCAACTGTGGGGACTATTTGCATTGATTCCAAGTTCCCACTTGACAACTATCGATTGATGTTAGAAGCGGAAGACTCGCAGGAAAGGGAGAGGCTAAAGAAGCAATTCCTAAGAAATGTCCGCTACCATCTCGACAAAATCGCTGATGATTACGTATGTCCAGAACAGGGGTCTGCAGAGTTTGCTTTTGCCTTTATTCCTTCTGAAAGCGTTTATTACTTCCTGGTGACGGACGCTTACGAAACCCTCCGGATCTATACTTCAAAAGGAGTTCAGGCAGTTTCACCTCTGACCCTGTCGCACAAAATTGAGCTGATAAAAGCCGGAGTTCATGCAAGAAGACTCTCCGAGCAAGCAGAGAATATTAGGAATGACATTGCCAGACTGTCTCAGCGGTTCCACGAGGTAGATAATAATTGGCAGACTTTTTACGATATTCACTTTAGGAATGCAACTAACAAAGCAGAAGAGTTGGATGGAGCATACAAAAGGTTGAGGGAAGAATTCGATAGAATTTCACAGTTGCCCAGCGGTTGAGGCGAGGGAGAAGGTAGATCGAATGAAACAAGAGAATTTCAAAATATATAGTTACCGGTGGGTCGTTCTGATTGCGTTCATGTCGGTCGTCGTCGTCAATCAACTCCTATGGATAACATTTGCTTCTGTCACTGGCATTGCCGCAAGCTTCTATGATGTCTCTGACCTCAGCATCGGTCTGCTATCCATGAGTTTCATGATTGTCTATATCTTCGTGTCGATACCCGCTTCATGGACTATCGATACATATGGATTCCGTGTTGCAGTGGGAATTGGGGCAGTGCTGACTGGTCTTTTTGGATTATCGCGCGGCTTGCTGGCAGACAACTACACACTGGTACTTGTTTCTCAAATCGGAATAGCTATTGGACAGCCATTCATTTTAAACGCAATAACCACAGTGGCTGCTCGCTGGTTTCCAATCCAAGAACGAGCGACCGCATCAGGTTTTGGAACCCTGGCTATGTACCTTGGCATCGTTTTAGGACTGGCACTCACCCCTTTTCTCGTTATCCATTTCAGTATCAGCAGCATGCTTCTAATCTATGGGATTGTATCAGTGATCGCGGCAGCCATATTTCTGATTTTCTCCAGGGAGCACCCTCCAACGCCGGCGTGTTCTCCCGACCAAATTGAACGATCCCTGGTTTTCGATGGCTTCAAGCAAACATTGCGGAATAAAAATTTCATCCTATTGATGGTGATCTTTTTTATTGGACTTGGAACTTTCAATGGTTTAGCGACCTGGATTGAAGATATTCTGAGACCAAGAGGGTTCTCAATCATACAAGCCGGAATCGTGGGTGGTGCGATGGTCATGGGAGGAGTTGTAGGAGCAGTTATCTTGCCTTCGTTATCGGACCGCTACCGCAAAAGAGTCCCCTTTATCATCCTGGCTTTGGCTGCCGCAAGTTTTGGCATGCTTGGTATAACATTTGCCGTTAATTACGCTCTACTGGTAGGAGCCTCCTTCTTTACCGGTTTTTTCCTGCTGAGTGCAGGTCCTATTGGCTTTCAGTATGGGGCAGAAGTTGCTTTTCCAGCGCCAGAAGGCACCTCAAACGGTTTGCTTTTGCTTATAGGGCAAATCTCAGGCATTATTTTTATTATTGGAATGGATAGCTTCAAGAACCCTGAGACGGGAACTATGACATCGTCACTGCTTGTGCTCGTCGGTCTTATGCTTATTGGTGTGTTTCTCTCCATGAGGCTCAAAGAATCAGCCTTGTTGACAGGTAATCCTCCCGGTGAAACACTAGATGCCAATTAGTTGATCCAGCAGCAGAACAATTGATGAACCATCAAGGACTGTCATCACTTTGAATTCAACCGTACAATCTACACATAAAAAAACCTCCCATAACCATTCTATGGGAGGATCAATTATTTATTAATCTGACGATCTATTGAGCCAGTTGTCTCTCAAGCACCGGTCGAAACTTGTATCCATATACCAATAAACCGCGCTCATCACCGTCCTGGCGCAGCTTGCGTGTGACCATTTCCACCGGAGTGCCGATTTCGACCGGGGTTTGACCAACGTCGGTTAACTGAGCCGTAACCAGTGGACCTTCCTCAAGCTTGACTAATGCCACCGTGTAAGGAGTGTATTCCTCGTATCCAGCAGGTGGATCATAAACGGTTGTGTAGGAATAAACTTCACCTTTGCCGCTGAAATTGTAAAGGTTCTTGGCTTCCTGCCCGCATTCGGGGCAAATATCGCGGGGTGGAAACAGCTTTACGCCACAGTGGGGGCATGTTTCACCGACCAGATTGTAACGTTGTTTCTTTAATCTCCAATGGGGGGTAATTTCCATATTTTTGATCTCCTTTTAGTGATGCTGCGTGTGATGTCAAAAACTTTGTAAACACGAGTATAGCTAATCGAATCTATCAAGAACTATCAACCTTGTAAAATCTTATGATTAAACCATTAATACCAGCTCAACTTTGCCTACTACCGCCTTTATACTTCGGATTTCTAATGGGTGTTTAATATTTTTTACCTCAAAGATCACAACGATCACAGAGAAAAATTAAGAAATTTCTGTTGAATCTGCATACTCTATGGTAAACCTTCAACCACTTCGTATGAGTGTAAACACCATCCAATTATTGCAACTCGAATTAACTTACAGTTTCGAGCACATGCGTTGCGGCGGTGGATGCGGGTCCGCCCAGGCACTGCACCATAGCGCGCTTCGCACCGGTGATCTGATTGTTGCCAGCCTGACCGCGTAACTGCAGCACCGCTTCAACAACCTGATAGACGCCGCTCGCTCCCCCGGGATTGCCGCGCGCTTTTAGGCCTCCCATGGTGCTCACCGGAAGCTCACCTCCTAAGCTGATCCTACCGTTGCGGGCTAACTGCCATCCCTGACCGCGTACTGCGTATCCGGCTGCCTCCAACGATAAGGCTGCGTAAATCGAATAAGAGTCCCACAGCTCAAACAGATCGATCTGCTGAGGCGTGATCCCGGCTTGTTTACAAGCCCGTTCCACCGAAAGGCGCGCTGCATGAAAAGATAACGGGTCTGGGCGGTCGTGCAGAGCCAATGTGTCCGTTACAATGCTGGAGCCGGAGATGCGCACCAATGGATGGGGGAATTCCGGCGGCAGTAATTCCGGACGGGTCAGGATCAGCGCCGCAGCGCCGTCTGCATTGGGGGCGACATCAAACATGTTGAGCGGTTCACTCACCATCCCAGCGCGGTTGTACAGTTCGGCTTTGATGGCTTTACGGAACATTGCATTGGGATTGCCAACGCCATTAGCGTGAGCCGTCAATGGAAACCCGCCAAACGCTTCGCGGGGCGCATCGAACTCATGCATGTAACGGCGCATAAGCAACGCCGCCTGAGCAGCAGAGGTCAGACCTTGAGCAGCTTCGTAGTCGCTATCTGACAAGGTACCCAGGGATTCCTCCACCGAAGTCCCAATTTGGTCTGTGAATTTTTCAATTCCGACCACCATAGCAACGTCGGCTTGACCTGAAAGCACGCTCGTAAAACCAGCTCGTAAAGCAGCGCCGCCTGAGGCACCTGCCGCCTCGATGGTAACTGCTTCGATGCCCGTCAGTCCCGCAAAATCTGCGACCAGTGTTCCGAGGTGCGCCTGCCTGGAAAGGCGGGCAGCCAGCATGTTGCCCACAAAGAGCGCCTGCGGCTGCAGTCCCACACTGTCCTGTTGAACCGCTTCAATTGCCATCAGGGTTAATTCACGCAATGATAAATTCCAGTGTTCACCAACGGGCGTCTGCCCGATACCAGCAATAACAACTTCGGTCATTATTCCTCCAATAAAGAAAGTAATCAGGAATTAGGAATTAGAAAAATTTCTCCAACATCAATCGCAATAACCTCTGTTCCTTGTAACTGATACATTTTCCCTGTTCCCTTATCCGCTATTCCTTAATCCCTATTTCACCACCAATTTGCCGCGCATGCGGGCGTAGGTTGCGTAGTCGATCTCGGTCCGGCGTGCAATGTAATCCTGTGTGCGAGGCGCCTGATTGCGCCTTTCTAGGATAGCATCCGTGACTGTGATCGCGAAGGCGTCGGAACCGGCTCCAGATCCAAAGGAAACCATCATGATGCGATCATCAGGTTCAGCGACATCCAGCACAGCTGTAAGACCGATTATGGCAGAACCTGCGTAGGTGTTACCAATCACCGGAACAAGCAGACCCGTCTCGATCTGCTCCTTGCTGAACCCCAGCATAGCACCAACCCGCTGAGGAAACTTTGTATTGGGTTGGTGGAAGACGGCGTACTTATAATCCACGGGCGTAGTATCCGTAGCTTCCAGGAGCGCACTTCCGGCCTCGTAGATGTGTTTAAAATAAGCTGGGTCACCTGTAAAGCGCTGTCCGTGTTCGGGATACTTTTGGTAAGCCCGCCGCCAGAAATCGGGTGTGTCCGTGACAAACGAATAGGTGTGATCGATCACTGCCAGCGATTCTTCCGCCGGTCCGAGCAGATAAGCAGCCCCTCCTGCACCGGCTGTGTATTCCAATGCATCTCCCGGCTTACCCTGGGCGGTATCCATTCCTACAGCCATAGCGTAGTGAGCCATCTGCGAACCAACAAAACCTATAGCAGCCACCATCGCCTCTGTTCCGGCTTTGCATGCGAACTCCCAATCAGCGGCCTGGACATTTGGAACTGCGCCAATCGCCTCAGCCACCAGAGTTGAGGTCGGTTTGACCGCATAAGGATGAGATTCCGAACCTACCCACACGGCGCGTATCTCGGTGGGATCGATGCCCGCTCGACCCAAGGCATTACGGGCAGCTTCGATTGACATCGTCACCACATCTTCGTCCAGTCCCGGAACAGCTTTCTCCTTGATCGGAATGCCGCCTTTACCATCGGTCCAAACACGCGATACCTCAGTTGCCGGCAGCCGATAGCGCGGCACATATGCGCCATACCCGACGATCCCAACCGGATGGGTTGGTTTCAGTAAAATGTTTTCAGCCATAATCACCTATTTCCTTATCACCTTTGTCCTAATCACCTGTTCCATTATTCCTCCACTCCTTCAATATCTCCTCCGCTCGATCCACACGCACCGAATTTTCGGTCGCCAACTGCTCCGCAAGGCGGTCGATTATATCACCCTCCGCACCTGCTGCAATGGCAACCTGCCGGGCGTGCAGGTTCATATGGCCGCGTTGGATACCCTCTGTTGCCAGGGCGCGCAATGCGGCCAGGTTCTGTGCCAGACCGACAGAAACAATGATCTCCCCTAACTGGCTGGCAGTGTCCACTCCCATCAGTTTCAAAGCTACAGCAGCGGTTGGATGGACTTTTGTGGCACCACCTACGATCCCGACTGCCATCGGCATCTCCAGAGAACCAATCAGGTTGCCACCCTCGTCGCAACCCCAGCTGCTCAAGGAAGTGTAAGTACCGTTTCTAGCCGCATAGGCATGTGCACCGGCTTCAATTGCACGCCAATCATTACCGGTAGCGATCACGACCGCATCCACCCCGTTCATTATGCCCTTATTGTGGGTCGCGGCCCGGTAAGGATCCGAATCGGCAAAAGCCCAGGCAGCAATAATTCCATCGCGCACTTCTGTGCCTGAATAGTCGCCAAAAGCCAGCTTCGAAAGCGGGATTGTGCAGCTGGCGCGTGCTAGACGCCGGTCGGCTAGATTAGACAGTATTCGCAAAAGCGTTCGTCCACCAGTGAGTTCTTCAATTGTCGGCGCTATTCGTTCGGCAGCCGTATTGACAGCATTGGCGCCCATGGCATCGCGGACGTCGTAGATCAGATGCAGAACCAGGAAGGGTCCGATCGGCGAATCTTGAATTATGCGCACCTCCAGGTCACGAGGACCGCCGCCCAACTTAATAAGCAATGGGTCAACTTGGGCAGATTCAGACAACAAACGATCTTTGCCTTCAAGAATTTTCTTGCGGGCTGAATCAAGGTCGGGAACATCCAACACTTGTATTTGGGCGATCATCTCAGGCGCAGTAGAATCGGCAAGGAACCCGCCGCCTGTACGAACCAATTTCGCCATAAAGGATGCACCTGCCACAACCGAGGGCTCTTCAACAGCCATTGGTACCAGCACCTCACGACCATTCACCACAAAGTTGAGGGCGATTCCTAGCGGTAAAGAGAATAAACCGACCACGTTTTCAATCATGTGATCAGCCTGATCAAGGGTTAAAGATGTGTCTCCCTTGAGTATGGCTATATCACCTGCAGATAAATCGCTTCTGCGTGCTATTTCTGTCAGCCGCTCCTCAAGATTAAAATTATAAAAACCAGGTATCCGTGAACCCGATGAGTGTTCTGTCATAATTCCTCTTTTTCCTAATAATAGGAGATATCGAGCTAGGAACTCAATACGGTCCCCCTGCACCCTAGCACGCGCACTCCCTTATGTCTTCTCCCTTACTTCACCGCCGCATTTATATCTCGGCAAAACTGGCAAAAACTATCAAACTCGTACAAAATGGGGTAAAATTGGGTGGCGATGAGGTTTAATGATTGGTGGTGTTAACACGCGAACAACTTGAAGACCGGGTAGCGGCATTACATCATGCCAGTCTCGAATTGGTCAGCGACCTTTCATCAGAGACCGTTCTGGAACGCATTGTGAAAATAGCCCGCCTGCAGGTGGAGGCCCGCTATGCGGCACTTGGGGTTCTAGACCAGGATGGCAACCTGGGTCAATTTATCCCGGTTGGGATGACTCAAGATGAAATCGACCGCATACCCCGATTACCGGTTGGCAAGGGTTTGCTCGGTCTATTTCGTACTGAACGCGAAACGGTCCGCATTCCGGAAGTCTCTGAAGACCCTCGCAGCTGTGGATTTCCGCCGAACCACCCAGAAATGCACGCTTTCTTGGGCGTGCCAATCATGTTGGGGGATAAAATGCTGGGTCAGCTATATCTGGCTGATAAAATCGATCATCACGAATTTACCGAACAAGATGAGAGCGTTATTGAAACCCTGGCAGCTTATGCCGCAGTAGCCGTTAACAACGCCCGTATGTATGAGGAATTGCTGCAGCGAGAAGGGGAATTGACCCAGCGAAACGAGGACCTAAGGCTGCTCAACGATGTGGCCGCGGCTTTGACGGGCTCTTTCGATGTAGACGAAATCCTTGACAAGACCATAGGACTGGTGATGGATTACCTCGATGTCGAGTCAGGTGAAATCTATCTGCGTGAAGATGGGGAGAAATTGCTGCAACTAGTTATGCACAGGGGCGATTTCTCCGACACCCTCTCATTCCGCGACCGGTTCCAAGTCGGTCAAGGTTTCCTTGGAAGAGCTGCAGAAACTGGGAAAATAATTGTGAGCACGAATCTGGCTGAGGATATGCGCTATCTGCGCTCCTCGGTGTTGAAGGCAGGTTTTCAATGCATCGCCTTCATTCCCCTCATATCCGGGAGGAATGTAATAGGGGTGATGGCGGCAGCAACACGCCGCAAACAGCAGTTCGACGAGCGCAGGTTGCACATGCTCGCTAATATCGGGACATGGGCGGGAATATCGATCGAAAATGCCGGATTGAACAGGCAATCCCGGCGTCTTGCCGTGCTCGAGGAGCGCGAGCGCATAGGGATGGATCTGCACGACGGCATCATCCAGTCCATATACGGGGTTGGTCTAGCTCTGGATTACGTGCGCATGTCTCTCAACGATGATCCAGAGCACGCTCGAATCAAGATTGAAGAATTGATCGAGGACCTCAACAAATCGATTCGCGACATTCGAGCTTACATCTTGGACCTGAGACCACGCCAATTTCACGGGGATGACCTTAAGGAAGGCTTACAGCGTTTAGTGGAAGAATTTCGCGCCAACTCTGGGACTACGGCTTCACTGGTTGGACCCAACAATGGTATGGTGGACTTTCCGGCAGCCAATGCTACTGCCCTCTTCCATATTTGCCAAGAATCCTTAGCTAATATCGCCAAACATTCCCGTGCAAAGCATGCAGAAGTACACTTATGGACCGCCAGCGAGCGCGTGCTGCTGGAAGTGTCTGACGATGGAATTGGTTTTGACCTGCGCAAGATGAGTGTAACGCTGGGACACGGTCTTTCCAACATGCACGTGCGTGCTCGCAAAGTAGGAGGCGATGTAGAAATCACATCCAATCCTAGTCAGGGGACAACCATACTAGCCTGGGTGCCGCGCAGTCGTGCCTGAACAGCAACCGACCAGGGTGGCACAAATAACCAGCCGCAGCAATCTAAAAATTAAATCTATCCGCGCTCTTAAACACCGCAAGACGCGCCAGAAGACTGGCACGTATCTGGTCGAGGGAATCCATCATGTGGGGGAAGCTGTCGAATCTGGAGCACAGATTGAAGCGATTTACTATGCACCCGACATGCTTAAAAGTGAATATGCTTTTAATTTAATAAAAAACCAGGCCAGTTCCGGTGTTCCATGTTATCCAACTTCAACTGATGTATTCGCCTCAATAACCGCAAAGGAAAACCCGCAAGGCATATTGATAGTTGTCCGCCAGTTAGAGAGCAAATTGGTAGATCTGGCACCTCACAACTTCCCTTGGGGAGTTGCCCTGGTATCGCCTCAAGACCCCGGTAACCTTGGCACCATCCTGCGCACCATTGACGCTGTTGGAGCCAGCGGGCTGCTGCTGATAGATGAAGGTATTGACCCATACCATCCCAGCGCGGTACGAGCCAGCATGGGCGCAATATTTTGGTATCCGGTCGTTAAATCATCATCCACAGACTTTAGAAGTTGGGTACAGGAACATAATTACCATATATATGGCACTTCAGCCTCCGGAGATACAGACTACCTTTCTGTGGGCAGATACGAGGTACCTTGCATTTTACTGATGGGTAGTGAGCGCCAAGGTCTGTCTCATGAATATACTAAATTATGTGAACAAGTTATCAGCCTGCCAATGGTCGCAAGAGCCAGTTCGCTGAACCTGGGGGTTGCGGCGGGGGTGCTGCTCTACTCTATGCGTGAGAAAATAAACCATGAACCTGGAGTACAATAAACGAAATTAAGAAACTGAAAAGCTGCAAAAATGCACCAGTAAACTCAATAAGTATTCTCATTGGGAAGTAACCTTTAATCCAGTTATATTATCCAAATGCATCCCAAATCAAAACCCTTAAGTAAAAGGAGAGATATATGACGAGTTCCAGCTATAAAACCATGGGGCAGCAGTTTGGTCGCCGTTCCTGGGCAGAACCCTGGAAGATCAAGATGGTTGAACCATTACATATGGTCAGCCGTGAAGATAGATTATTGGCTGCAGAGGAGGCTGGTTACAACACCTTCCTGCTACGGTCACATGATGTCTACATTGACCTGCTCACCGACAGCGGTACCAGCGCAATGAGCGACCGCCAATGGGCGGGCATTATGTTGGGCGACGAATCTTACGCAGGCAGCAGGAATTTCTATCATTTGGAGGATGCAGTCAGAGATTTCTACGGCTATAAATACATCGTACCAACCCACCAGGGACGAGGCGCAGAGCACCTGCTCAGCCAGGTGGTTATCAAGCAAGGACAATTTGTCCCCGCGAACATGTATTTCACCACCACACGGCTGCACCAGGAATTAGCAGGCGGCATATTCGTTGATGTGATTATCAGTGAAGCCCACGATCCAAGAAATTTGCATCCATTTAAAGGGAATGTGGATTTAAATAAATTGGAGGATTTGATCAAGCGAGAAGGAGTAGGAAATATTGCCTTCATCAGCCTGGCCGGCACTGTAAATATGGCTGGCGGGCAGCCGGTAAGTATGGAGAACGTCCGAGCGCTGCGGGAATTATGCGACCGTAATGGTATTCCCATCTACCTAGATGCTACCCGCATGGTCGAGAACGCATTCTTCATCCAGCAGCGCGAGGACGGGTATAAGGACAAGTCTGTTGCAGAAATCTTGAGGGAATTTTGCGGTTATACGGACGGCGCCTGGATGAGTGCCAAGAAAGACAACCTGGTCAATATCGGTGGTTGGCTGGCAGTTAACAATCACGATCTCTTCGATAAGCTGCGTAATATGGTCGTAGTTTACGAAGGCCTTCACACCTACGGGGGGATGGCTGGACGCGATATGGAAGCGCTCGCCATTGGCATCGCAGAAGGCGTACAGGATGATCATGTGCGTTCACGCGTCGGTCAGGTTCTCTATCTGGGCAGGCTGCTGATTGATTGGGATATCCCGATTGTGCAACCGGTGGGTGGTCATGCGATTTTCCTGGACGCCAAGGCGTTCTATACCCACCTTTCCCAGGACCAATTTCCTGCACAAACACTGGCTGCCCAACTATATCAAGAATCTGGGGTTCGGGGCATGGAACGAGGCATAGTCAGCGCTGGTAGAGACCCCAAAACGGGAAAACATCGCTACCCTGCACTCGAACTGACACGCCTAGCCATCCCGCGCAGGGTGTACACCCAAGCCCATATGGACGTTGTGGCTGAGGCGGTTAAGAAAGTATATGACATTCGCCAACAGACTCGCGGCCTTGAAATGGTTTACGAACCCGAGTATCTGCGCTTCTTCCAAGCGCGCTTTGAACCGATCCCAAAAATGTCGTCATTGACTTCGTAGTACTCGCGTTGGGCTGCGTGCTTGAAGGCTTTTAGACCATAAATTCTAAATGACCAGAAAGTGGTTCTCGTCCCGCTCCACTTTCTGGTCATTTTTATTTATATATCCGGACGCTGAGCGTCCGCCCATTTCTATCATCCCCCCAACCCCATGATATTTGCAGGAAGGTATCAACCAAATGTATACTCGCCTGTCTCTGAAACATGTGACAGGCGAGCATACTAGGAGAGAAAATTGCTAATTAATCCAATTTGTCTTCTATATATTGATGGACGACTTGCTCCAATAGATTCAACGGCATGCTGCCATTCAGCAATAAAACGTTGTGAAATTCCTTAATGTCAAATTGGTCATCCAAACGATCCACTGCCTCCTGACGCAGACCTAGGATCTTCAACATACCAACCTTATACGCCAAAGCTTGTCCGGGCCAGGCGATGTAGCGGCTGACTTCAAAATTAACCATCCCCGACGGCAGTCCTGTATTTTTGATCATGAAATCAACTGCGTGGTCAAACGTCCAACCTCTCCTGTGGATTCCTGTGTCGACCACCAGGCGAGCCGCCCGAAAGGCTTCCGCCTGCAAACGACCCAAATTCCCATACGGGTCATCGTCGTACCAGCCCATCTCCCACGCTAACCGCTCAGCATAAAGCGCCCAGCCTTCAGCATAAGACGTAAAAATCATTTGGTTCCTGAAATCAGGTAAATCCGACTCTTGAGCGATGGAAATTTGAAAATGATGACCAGGGATAGCCTCATGATACGCCAATGTGGGCATGCTGAATTGTGGTTCGCTGGATGAATTGGTGGCGTAAAATGCTCCCGGACGAGAACCGTCCAGAGCGCCGGGAACGTAATAACCTCCAGTTGGTCCTCCGATGACAATAATATCTGCAGATGTTCGTATATCAAAGGCGGCATCCAAGTTTTGATCCGCCTCCTGTATGAGCGTTTCATATGTTCTGACAACCTGATCGCCAGACACAAAACCGCTATCTTGAGCAACACGGTTGAACAGCTCTGGTAAGTCTTCATCCTGTGGATAACCCAAATCGTCAAAAACCTGGCGCATCTCAGCCTGTATACGGTCCAACTCCCCAATTCCTAATTCAAGAATTTGCTCAGCAGTCAAATCCGTGGTCGTATGGTGGCGCAGCACGTAATCGTAATACGCATCTCCCAGGGAGAACTGCCAAACACCGTCGTCTGTCGCAGCGATTGATTGGAGATATTCCAGGTATTCCGCCAGCGCTTGGTAACCGTGTTTGACCGACTCGTTGATGGCACTTTCAGCGGCTTTCAGAAGTACATCCTTTTCATCCTCGCTGATTTCATCTAGAACACTCAATTTCTCCTGAAACGCTGTATAGAAAGGTGTACTTTTTGCTGAACTGTTCGCTACATCTCGGATTCCCCCAAGCGACCACTGGATGACAAACTTTGGTGGGACGATCCCGGCTTGCTCGCGCAATTTGAGTCCCTGGACGAGTTGGTTCAACTTTCTATCTACCTGGGATAGACGGGTGATGTAATTTTCAGCATCGTGTATATTCTCTACTGGGTGGATATCAGTGAAGAAGTGAATCAACTGAACTTGAACACCGGTGATAAAATGCGTCACCGGGTAGTCGTAATACATGAATTCATGGCCGCGTACCAGGTCGTCCAAATACCATTCGTACACATCGTAAGAAACTTGCTGATCAGGAGTCAATTCCCCACGATCAAATTCTCGCAACCTCTCCAATATTGCTGTGTGCAATTCCTGGGTTTCGCGAATGTATGAATCCGAAATATCTGTGAGCTCTGCTTCAACGCCTCCCAAAATATCTTCTAATCCGGCTTCCAAGACCGCTTCAGGGTCTCTGAGTAAAAGCTCCCTGTATGAAGCTTGGAAGAATTCATCAATATCTAGCGCTACCGATTTCACAACCGGCGTATCTTCCAATAGAATTGATTTGGTTGTTTCCGGTTGGGTCTGCACCGTAGGCGTGATCTGATTTCCAGTAACCTGGAGCGTTTCAGTTTTGCCTTTATCCACGCAACCAATAGACACAAAGATCAGGATTAATGCAAGAATTAATTTCGGAATTAGATTCCTCATTTATGCCTTTACATTGATTAAATCGTTGATCACAAATCCATCCTGGAAATATTCATATGAGAACTAAGTACATCCTTAATACTCAAATGACAGGCAGAAGGTTTAAATTATCCATCCTTGATCCCTCAAAAAGTATTAAGCAGAAATGCATTGTTACAAAATTCGAACCTTGATCAAACAACCCCTGTTAAGTTACGATCATTCAATATGATCTAATACCATCGCTGCATGCAGGGAAACCCAGCGATTTGTTTCATCCCTGCTTCCCAACACCTTCCAAGTACGCCCCCGGAAAGGGCTGGCTCCGCGCCAGTGACCCTTCGACATCTGCCGGCTGCGCAACCAATCTACAGCCGGTTGAGCTCCCGGATGGTCGATCATTCCAAGCTCTGCAAGGACACGCAGCACAAACAGAATATCCGTCTGATAGAAAAGGGGGAAATTCATCCGGAACCATAGTGGATGAATTTTGCCCGGGTTGGGGTAGTTGGCATCCACTAGAGAATATTCTTCCAGTAGAAGGTCAACACCGCTTTGAACTGCTTTTTCTACTTCTGCATTCTTTAGTTGGACTGGCAATGCTGCCAATCCCCACAAAGCGCGTCCTGCTCCCCAAGCGCACGGCAGCTCATAATTGTATGGACATCGCCAACCACCCTTTACGGCATCCCGGATTATCATGTCGAGGATAGAGACAACGCGCTGGTCATCTTCAAATCCAGAATGAAGGACATAGTGGAGCATGTTGCCCCAAAAGCATGACAAGCCGTGATCAACTTCGTCAATCGATTTTACCGACCCATTTATCGTTTGCGACAGCATGTAAGCAGCCCCTTTTTTCAGACGCGGGTCACTACTATCAGCCGATAATTCGGCCATCAGAACCATGCTCCAATGGGTACTGGTGTACTTTGGTGTGTAGTAGCTGCTTTCCCCTGCCCACGACCCAGAATCTGTTTGCTGCTCCATGATTACAGGTATCGGAGCGTGGATCTTCATCGCCTCCCAAGCCTCCTGAACATCGTCATCCGTCATGGGACGACGAAGCAGACGCTGCAGAGTCAGGTAGCGAATGGAAGGTGTGCTGGCTTCGAGCAGCCAATTTATAAATTCTTGATTTTGCATTAGATCTCTCCTTGATTATCAGGATCCTTGTCCACGACCTCAGACACTTTCGGAAATCGTCTGTTTCGATGTATACCGATATTAGAACACAAAATTGCATAAACCTACCCCACAATCAGAACAGTAAAAGTGTATTTAGAGAAACTTTGAGCAATATCCGCATAGCTGTATTTTGGATTTCATACGCAACGAAAGAAAAGCCTCGGTGTTTCATATTACACAGAGAATGCACAGACTTTATGTCAGGAGGTTCTATACACGTAGTCACAAATAATTTATAATTCGCACAATTAATCACACCATAATAAAAAAGGAGTCATACTATGTCTAAATCACGTCCATTTGGGGTTACTATCCTTGCCATCCTGGCTGGAATTGCGGCATTCATCGCCATCATCCACACGCTTCAGATGCTCCATCTCTTCCCTATCAGCGGTCCAGCTGGAGTTTTCTCATTCTTCACCTTCGACCTGCTCGGGGCGCTCTTGTGGGGACTCATGGCTGTCATCTACATCTGGCTGGTACGCATGCTGTGGAACCTCGACCCTCAAGGATGGTTATTCTTGGTCATCATAGCCATCTTTAACCTCATCCTTGCCTTAGTATCGGTTTTAGGCAGATCGTCTTTCCAGGCTATGCTGCCTTCGATCCTTATCAACGGCATCATCCTGATCTACTGTCT
>CBFDCK010000002.1:0-75915 GCA_965603285.1 uncultured bacterium | reverse complement strand
AATTTTAACCAAAAGAAGGAGAATGATATGTATATTGTACATGTCCATATCTACGTAAAACCTGAATTTGCGGAAGTTTTTAATCAGGAAACACTTATCAATGCGAAGAGCAGTATCAAAGAACTAGGCTTTCAATAAGTATGTCAATTAAGTATTGACGAATATACATTAGGAGACTACAATTCTGTTCGTATTAGTAACGATGCCCCTATGTGGTGGGGGTATTTTTTTGCCGGTTATAGATTCCGGCTCGAATAATTCCCGCCGGTGGAATCCGGTAAAGACCCAAGGAACGAGGGTAATTTGACTATATCGAGTGAGAGGCGTTCCAAGGAAGGATATGATGGAAGAAGTATTACTGCAAGCAAGAAAAAGAGATGTTGTTGGGAAGCAAGTTAAGACGCTGCGGCGCGAAGGTATATTGCCAGCGATTGTATATGGACGGGGAATATCTTCTATACCAATTTCATTAAATACTCGGAATGCCAATCAGATACTTTCTGCAATTTCTTCATCGAGCCTGGTTGTTTTAGAGATTGATGGAGAAAAACACACGACACTTATTCGCGATAAACAACGCGATCCAGTTACTGAAGACATACTGCATATTGATTTTCATGAAGTGTCAATGACTGAGAAATTGCGAACTGAAGTGATGCTTGATTTTCAAGGAGAATCACCAGCAGTTAAAGAGTTAATGGGTGTGTTGGTCACTGTCTTGGAATCCTTAGAAATTGAGTGTTTGCCACAAGACCTGCCAGATCGAATTGTTGCCGATCTTTCTTCATTGGAAGAAATTGGAGATTCTTTGTACGTTCGTGATATCAGCTTGCCGCCAAATATCGAATTGATTTCAGATATTGAGGAAATGGTGGTAATTATTTCTCCTCCAGCAGTAGAAGAAATCGAGGAAATTGAAGAAGTTGAGATCACTGAAGAGGAACCTGAAGTTATTGAACGAGGTAAGGAAGAAGAAGTAGAAGATGGTGGAAAAGAACAAGAAGACTAATATTAATAACTGCTAAATGATGAATTTGGGAATCAAAAAGGTCGGCATGAAACCCGACCTTTTTGATTAATGTATGTTTTCATTTTGCAGTAGTATCTTGAGTAAAGAAAGCACAATGCGTGCAGTTGCACCCCATAATATTTCATTTTCGTAGGGTTTGTAATGAACTACTGATAGCGGTTCATAGGGTTCAGGTAGAGTGCGTTTTCTAATCTGATAATTGTCAGGATTTGCTAACCAATTCAATGGGATTGAGAAAACTCGGCTAACTTCATCGTCAGCAAGTTTAAGGGAATATGGCCAAGAGATTTTCCCAACGATTGGGGTAATTTGATAATGGGTGATAGTGAAGAAATCGTGTAATTTACCTAATATGTGTATATCTTCTGGTATTATTCCAATTTCCTCATAAGTTTCTCGCAATGCGGTCTCTTCGGGACTGTTATCACCTGGTTCTGAACGACCACCCGGGAAAGATACTTGACCGCTGTGTTTCGCCAGAGCAACATTACGACGAGTGAATAAGATGTGCCACTCATCATCTTCTTTATGAAATGGCACCAGCACTGCGGCTAGACTTGGTTTCTGCAATTTCAACCTGGAATAGAAAGAGTGCAGTTTATATTGAGAAAATGGTGGATTATTGTATTTATCTGCTAGAAGTCGTGTGATATCTGCTTGAGATAATGTAGAGAGATAACCAGTCATTTCGAAAATTATATTACCACAAAGAAGGGGTTCACTTGACGAGATATATAAGGGATGTTAGACTCAATTATCCAAATGGCACGTGAGTAATCTTTGGAATTCGTAAGTAACTGGATGAAAAGATTAATACGCATAATCTGATTGTTGTATAGTCTGGCACTACCGGTTGTACACGAACGATAAAGACCTGCATGAGCCCCATAAAATATTTAAAGTAGTAAAGGAGTTTTTTGAAATGAGTGATCGTGTAACCGGTACTGTCAAGTGGTTCAATAATAATAAGGGTTTTGGATTTATAGAAAGACAAGATGGTCCTGATGTATTTGTCCACTACTCAGCTATCCAATCGGATGGTTTTCGCGCCCTTGAAGAGGGTCAGGAGGTAGAATTCACCATAGTAGAAGGACCGAAAGGTCTTCAAGCCTCTGAAGTCGTGTTTGTTTAGTAAATGGAAATATTAGACAAAGCCCCTGCTTCGAGCAGGGGTTTTGATTTTTAACCTACTTGGAGATATAAAAATCACATTGATGGGGGATTGTATTAACTACGCTTATCTTTATCTATCAGGCTCAACCAATAGCCAACAGCTAAAAAGAGTAGACTGAATAAGGTAGCAAAACCAAGGTGGAGGGATCCAACGCTCCACAATGTCAACCCAAGTTGTGATGCTAAAAATTGACCTGTCCAAAACCCACACCAAGCCAATATTAAGTAAAAGATTAATCGTCCAATCCCGCCGCCTCTCCATAAATGAAAGGCTGCTCCATACAAAGTTGAGATTATTAAACCCAGTATTAAAGTCGGAGAAATCATAAACTACCTTTTTGCATTTCTAATATGCCATCTGGATTTTGAGGAGGATTATCATTTTTGGATTTTTCAATCATTGGATCATAGAATCTACAAGCTATCAGCACGCGGCACACTGTGTGTGAACCCAATTTGCCGAAATCAATTTTACCCCCAAGCGGGCGATAAAAAGGTCTCCTTCCAAACGTGATTTAATCCTTCGTGAACTCGGAATTGTGTCTTGTCGTTTACGAAAATACATACAGCGATTGGTCTTAACTTTCCTGGTTTCCTTTATTCAATTATGCCTCCACCAAGGCACCGATCATCGGAATATAGTACTGCAGCTTGACCAGGGGTAATGTCACGCAGAGGCTTTTCAAATCCAATATGAAAGCGAGTGACGTCATGCGGGGTTACAAATCCTCTGACGGCGCTGGATTTGTATCGTATCTTAATTTGAGCGTGGAATGGAGTTTCGGGCGGTTCTCCTGATATCCAATTTACGCTTTCTGCTGTTAGCTCTCTTTTCCCGAGCTCTTCCTTTTGACCAACAATGATCGCATTTGCGCGAATGTCTTTTTCCAATACGTACAGCGGATCAGGGGCGCTGATACCTAATCCCTTACGCTGTCCGATAGTGTAAAAAGCCTGACCTTGATGAACTCCTAAATGCGTTCCGTCACCTCTAATTATCGGACCAGGGTTATGCAAGTAGGGGGCATTGCGTAAAAGAAATTCACGGTAGCTACCGTTCCCCAGGAAGCAAAGATCCTGGCTCTCATTGCGCTCTGCGACCGGAAGATCAAAATCACGGGCAATTTGACGCACCTGAGATTTAATTATTCCACCCAACGGTAGTACAGTTTGCCTCAACTGTGCTTGATTCAACATATGCAGCACATAGGATTGGTCTTTCGCTCTGTCTTTAGCACGCAGCAAACTAATATAACTATGCTTATCGTGATCAAGACGGGCATAGTGACCAGTGGCTAAGTATCGGGCACCTAGAGAGACAGCTTTGTCGAAAAGGAATCCCCAGCGAATGCGTTTATTACAAACCAAACACGGATTCGGTGTGATGCCATTCGCATAGCCATTAATGAAGTGTTCTACTACTTCTTTGCGAAATACCTGCTTTGCGTCAATGGCGTAAAAAGGTATTTCCAATTTGGCAGCTACCCGACGCGCGAGTGCCATAGCGTTGGGAGTACAACATCGGTTGTGTGCTTCTTGCTCAGATTCGCTCCACAAGTGGAGCATTACTCCAATAACTTCATAACCCTGTTCGACAAGTAGGGCAGCAGCAACCGAACTGTCTACACCACCGCTCATGGCGACAACAACCCTAGTTTTTTTGTTCATCTCGTTATCTGATCCTGCAACGTTCGACTGCTTTTGGTAATACACGCAGGAATGATTCTAATTCATTGAAGGTTGTTTGGGTTCCTAATGTGATCCTTAATGAGCCCAAAGCCCATTCAGATGAAATACCCATTGCAGTCAGGACATTAGATGGTTGCGGGTCGCCAGTGCGGCATGCTGAACCAGACGAACATGCGAAACCTTCAACATCCAATAGCATCAATAAGTTGTTTCCATCGACTTCTTTAAATACAAAACTTGCGTGGTTTGGCAGACGTTTAATCGGGTGACCTGTCAATCTTGCATTAGGTATCGTCTCAAGGGTTTCTTCAATGAGATAATTGCGCAGCGGAAGAAGATACGAGACACGTTTCTCTCGCTCTTCTTGAGATATTTCAAACGCGGCCGCAAGACCCACGATATATGGAACATTGTGAGTTCCAGCTCTCAAACCAGTTTCCTGTCCTCCACCGGTTTGTGAAGCTAGGATAGGAGTTCTATCACGGATGTAGAGTACCCCGACTCCTTTTGGTCCATAAAATTTGTGTGCTCCAATAGAAAGCAGATCAACTTGAAGCGCCTCCACGTCCATCGCCAGATATGCAGTAACCTGGACGGCATCTGTGTGAAATGGGATATTGCGCTGGCGGCAAATTTCCCCAATCTCTGAAATCGAATTTATCGTCCCCACTTCATTATTTGCGTATATGACTGATACAACAGCAGTATCGGGTTTTATTCGCATAGCAACATCATTCGGATTTACCATTCCATATTCATCAACAGGTATATATTCCAGGTTGAAACCGTGATAGTGTTTTAATTGTTCAGCAGTGTGGGAGATCGCGTGGTGTTCAACCTGGCTTATCAAAATGTGGCCTGCACCGCGCAACTCACGGGCAGCGATTGCAGCCCCTCGGATTGCCAGGTTGTCGCTTTCCGACCCACAAGCAGTGAAAACGATCTCGTTTGCGTGGCTGTTTAAACCTTCTGCGACGGTGTCCCTGGCATCTTCAACAGCTGCTTCTGCTTGTTGACCGAAGCTATGTATTGATGATGGGTTACCAAATTGCTCGCTAAAATAAGGGTACATTGCTTTCATTACCCTGTCATCGACGGGGGTAGTGGCTGCGAAGTCTAAATATACTTTCTGATTATGCATATACACACCTTATGTGATTATCATCGTGCATCAATTAGTTGAAACTGGGATAAATGAATATACCACGAAGTTGGTTTATTAGATGCATCGATAACGGTATGTGAGTCAAGATACATCAGGGTTGAAATTGAGATGTATGGAGTGGTACAATTTCTAAATCAACCTGGTAATCTAAACCCGCTACGAGGAAAATTATTAAATCTGTGGGAAGAAATAATTACACCAATTCCTAATCCTGGAGACAATTTATGACCGAATTGTTTGGTACAGATGGCATTCGAGGAACGGTTGGAAAATGGCCCTTAGTACCCGAGTTTTTTCTTGAAATTGGAAAATCTGCGGGAAGAATCCTTATTTCTGATAATAAAAATGCGAATATTGTTGTTGGCCGCGATACACGATCTTCAGGACCGATGCTTCAGAGTGCGTTAGTATCGGGATTAATGGCAAGCGGAGTTGTTGTAATCGATACTGAGGTCATTCCAACATCTGGCGTATCTTGGTTGATCAAGAAAATGGGTGCGGCTGCTGGTGCGGTGATTTCTGCTTCGCATAATCCAGTTGAGCAGAATGGAGTCAAGTTTTTTGGTGCAGACGGGAAAAAATTATCCCCAGATATAGAGCGAAAGATTGAGCGAATAGCTCTCGCTGAGAAGATGGTAGAAGCTGAAACAAGGATACCTTCGTGGAAAATCGGCCGAGCAGCCAATGGTGGAGTATTACACGAATTATATATTCAAGCACTGCTTTCTGAACACCCAAATAGGTTTCTTGGGGGACTAAAAATTGTCATAGATTGTGCAAATGGAGCCGCATCTTGGATTGCACCGCAGGTTTTCGATCGGGCTGGTGCAAAAGTAATAGCAATCAATTCCTCACCAACAGGAGAAAATATAAACGTTAAATGCGGTTCTGAGCACATCAGGAGATATCCGAGTGAAATGGGATCACTAATCCAACATTATCAGGCTGATTTTGGTCTGGCATTCGATGGAGACGCTGATAGAGTTGCATTTGTCGATAATACTGGAAAATTGATTGATGGAGACTATATTCTCGGGTTACTTGCCCACTATTTAGGTGGGCATGGCTGGTTGTTAGCAAATTCCGTTGTGACAACAACAATGCGTAACGCAGGTCTCAAAACTTTTGTTGAGTCTTCTGGATTCAAAATGTTTGAAACTCGGGTCGGTGATAAACATGTTGTAGAAAAATTGGTTGAACTAAGAACCCAGAATAACCAAGTAGGCCAATATGGTCTTGGCGGGGAGCAATCGGGACATGTGATTTTACTTAATGACGAATTCACAACCGGTGATGGTATTCGAACTGCTCTGTACTTGATGCATGCGTATCTTGAATCAGGATACAAAAATATGGGAGATTTTACAGCAAGTGTAAATAAGACACCTCAAATTATCGCTTCAGCTCATGTCGGATCTGGTCCACGAATAGATAGGAATGACTTGGATAGTCTTGAGGAACAAATTATTGATGTAACTCCTGGAATTAATCGGATTAATTTGCGGTATTCTGGTACTGAACCGATATTCCGCGTCATGTTGGAATCTGATCATGAGAGTACTGAGGAAGATCTGGCTAAGATCGCTTACAAGCTTTGTCAAGATGCACAAAAAACCAGCGGAGTAAATGATGGCAAGATTGATATTCTGAATTGCACTCGTGGAGGATTGATTTCTCTGTAAATTTGAAATTTTTAGGTCATTCACAGCGAATGTATTGTAGTTACAGCTATTGATATTCATTAAGCTCAATATGGAAATGAGGATAAAACAAAATTTCTAGGGAGTTATCATCGTGGAACAAGGAATACAAAAAGAGCAATTATTAATCAACGATATTGAGGTTTCACCAGAAATATTCCGCAGCTATGATATTCGAGGTGTAGCGGATATTGATCCTTTGAATCCGGATTTCAAACGAAAGCCTGACTTAACCGCCCGACAGGCTTGGTTGATCGGGAAATCATACGGGACTTGGATAAAACGCTCTTCAGGATCTAAGATAGTTATTGGAAGGGATAACCGGCGGACGTCACTGGACTTAGCTGCTGGTTTTATTGTCGGTGCTCTTTCAACTGGTTGTGAAATTATTGATATCGGTCTTTCAACTACACCTCTACTATATTTTTCTGTGGAAGAGCTGCAGTGTGACGGCGGGATGATGGTTACCGGAAGCCATAACCCAATGTGGTCAAATGGTTTGAAATTAAGTAAAGCCGGTTACCAGACTCTCGTTGGTCATGAAATTCAATTGTTGCTCACACTGATAAAGAATCAGGATTTTGAAGTTGGAAAAGGTGTCTACAGTGAAGGAACTATTGTTGAAACGTATATTCGAGCCCTGAAGGAGCGTGTCAAGACTGCTGATAAGCCGCTCAAAGTTGTCGTGGACCCCGGGAACGCCACCGGTGGTATTTTCGGTCCGCGTTTATTATCCGAATTGGGTTATGAGGTCATCCCGATAAATTCAGAATTGATATACCCATTTCCTAAAGGTTCACCTGATCCAGAACAACCCAGCAAAGTGCAGGAATTAGGTGAAAAAGTAAAGGAACTTGGTGCTGATGTAGGTATTGCTTATGACGGAGATGCTGACAGGGTGGGAATTGTCAATGAGAAAGGATGTAAAATTGAATCAGATCTACTGGTTCTATTCCTGGCAAGAAAGGTTTTAGAAGAACATCCAGGCGCCGAAATTGTGTTTGATGTGAAATGCAGCGATTTATTAATTGGTGATATTGAAAAACGTGGCGGTACTCCCGTAATGTGGAAAACCGGGCATTCGAATATAAAACAAAAAATGGCTGAGGACGTTGCAGAAGGGAAACCAGCACTGTTGGGCGGCGAATTGAGCGGGCACATATTTTTCCGTGATCGCTTCTATGGCTTTGATGATGCTATTTACGTATCAGCGCGGGTGCTTGAAATTCTTTCACGGTCAAACCAATCGATATCGCAATCATTGGGAGATTTACCTGACTTGAAAACAACGCGTGAATTGGCTCTTCCATGCCCGGATAATAAAAAAGCAGAACTGATCTCCGAGTTACAGGAAATGTATAAATCACGAGGATATGAAGTTTTGGATATCGATGGGGTACGAATTACTTTTGCTCTTCACAAGTGGGCATTGGTTCGAGCTTCGAATACACAACCAAAGTTGACTGCCAGGTTCCAGGCAAGGGACGAGCAAAGTTTAAAGGAAATCGTCACATTGGTTCGAGATGATTTGAAACAATACGAGTACGTTGATATTTCTGATCTGGATGAGGGACTTCGCGAAGCGATAGGATAAATAGAAATGAGGAAAGTTGACCAGGTTGTTTTATTGGTATTGGATAGTGTAGGTATTGGTGACGCTCCTGATGCCGAACTTTATGGTGATCTTGGATCAGATACACTGGGGAATACAGCAAGAGCTGTGGGAGGTTTAGATTTGCCTAATCTTGCTCAGCTAGGATTGGGATATTTAGGAGATTTCGAGGGTGTCCCTGCTGTTGAAAAGACCACCGGTGCATATGGAAGATTAACTGAGATCTCCGCCGGCAAAGACACAACTACAGGTCACTGGGAACTAGCCGGTGTATCATTGTTCAATCCATTTCCAACATTTCCGCAAGGATTTCCCAGGGAATTTATTGAGGAAATTGAGTCTCAGATAGGAAGAAAAACCCTCGGAAATTACCCAGCTTCAGGTACGGTAATTATCCAGGACCTGGGTGAGGAACATATCAGGACCGGAAATCCTATTGTCTATACATCCGCTGATAGCGTATTTCAGATTGCGGCGCATGAAGAAGTGATCCCGATCGAAGAGTTATACCGGATTTGTGGAATTGCCAGGGATTTGTTAACTGGTGCACTGAATGTATCCAGAGTGATCGCTCGTCCATTTATCGGTGAACATGATAATTTCAAAAGAACTGAAAGGCGAAAAGATTTCTCACTCCTGCCTCCTAGGGAGACAATATTAGATAAAGTCAGCAATGCAGGATTGATGGTTGCCGGAGTGGGAAAGATCGAAGATATTTTTGCCTTCCAGGGGTTAACTGATTCAAACCACACTACCAATAATCAAAATACTGTTGACGCGACGATCGAATTCATTAATACACGTCGACCTGGTTTGATTTTTGCCAATCTAATTGATTTTGACCAACTTTACGGACATCGCAACAACCCCCAAGGCTACGCTGAAGCTCTTGAGGAATTTGATGAGCGTTTTCCTGAGATTTTAGCGGCTTTGTCAATAAATGACGTTCTACTGATCACGGCAGATCACGGCAATGACCCAACAACACCATCGACAGATCACTCTCGTGAACGAGTCCCATTGTTGGCAGCTGGCTATAAAGTTAAAACAAATTCAAATATCGGCACTCGCGGATCATTTTGTGATGTTGCAGAAACGATCGCTGCTATGTTAGAAGTAGAAGGTACTGGAGAAGGAGAAGAATTCGCGAAAGATATTCTGTTGCCGAACATTCACTAATGCTATCAGATACACACTGTCATTTAGATTTTGACAATTTTGATAATGAACGCACTGAAATTATTAATAGAGCGAGGCGTGCTGGTGTTGTTCGGATCCTTAATCCTGGAATAAATATCCTTACAAGTGAGAATGCACTCAAATTAGCACAACAATATCCGGAAGTGTATGCAGCAGTTGGTGTGCATCCAAACGAAGCCGATTCGTGGGATGAGGAAACTGTAAATAGACTCCAAATTCTGGCAGCAAAACCTAAAGTGGTAGCAATTGGCGAGATTGGGTTAGATTACTATCGGGACCGGACGCCTCCTGAAAAACAGTTGAAAATTTTCAAGTTGCAACTTAGTATGGCTGCTAAGTTGGGTCTTCCAGTGGTAATTCATACTCGGAATTCGAGTTCTGATGATCAAAAGGCTACATCAGACGCGATAAAAATCCTAGCGATATGGATAGAAAAATTGATTGTAACAAATTCTGAATTGGCTGCATGTCCCGGTGTGCTGCATTCTTTCAGTGGGGATCTTATTTCAGCCCAAAAAGCGATCACATTGAATTTTTGTTTGGGTATTACGGGACCGGTTACATATAAAAAATCTAATGAACTACATCGAGTAGTGGGTTCAGTCCCATTAGAAAGTCTACTTATTGAGACCGATGCACCATTCCTGACCCCTAACCCATTTCGAGGCAAGCGCAATGAACCAGCTTATGTAAAATATGTCGCCGAAAAGATTGCCGAAATTCAAGAATTATCTTATGATGTCGTGGTTGAGACATCGCAAACTAATTCAGAGAGGATTTTTCTTTGGTAAGTAAACAACTGAATTCAATTAATTTTTTTGATCCAGTACAAGACTTGTTTCCGCTCGTTGAAGAACGTATGCGCCAGGCGACTTGCGATCATAATCCTGAACTTGGATTGGCGATAGACCACTTGCTCTCGTCAGGCGGGAAACGTGTGCGTCCTGCCGTTGCGCTCCTAACGGGAAGAATGTTAGAAGGTGACGAATATCATCTGGTGACTTTGGCGGCTGCGATCGAAATGCTGCATACCGCTACACTTGTTCATGACGATTTAATAGATGGTGCATTATTGCGGAGGGGAATATCGACGCTCAACGCGCGCTGGTCTCCAGCAGCTACTGTGCTTACAGGCGATTTTATGTTTGCTCGCGCAGCAAAACTTGCGGCTGAGACTGAATCGGTTTATGTAATGCAGTTATTTGCAGAAACTTTATCCTCGATTGTCAATGGTGAGATCACACAGATGTTCCCTGATGATGGAATAACCAGTCGTGAAAATTATGACCAGCGCATATTCGCGAAGACTGCTTCGATGTTTGAATTAGCGACTTGTGCGGCGGCGATGCTTAGTCCAGTGAATGAAATCGTAATAAAAAGGATACGGCAGTATGGATATGCAATAGGTATGGCTTTCCAGATTGTGGATGATGTGTTGGATTTTACGGGAAAGCAAGCAACGGTTGGCAAACCTGTGGCCAGTGACCTTCGTCAAGGTATTGTCACATTACCGGCATTGTATTATCTGGAAACCTATCCTGATGACCCAGATATGGCTCATATTCGGAGCGGGACCCATTACGAAGAGACGATAATGGATAGGTTGATTACTTCAATTCGAGGAAGCGGGGCGATACAAAAGGCGATGGATGATTCGCAAAGGTATATCGATCAAAGCCTGGAAATTCTAGATGAAATGCCTGACAATCTGGAGCGACATGCTCTAGAAGATTTAGCAAACTATATCACCGACCGTAGATTATAGAGATAGTTAATAGGCAATTACAATCGGAGCACAATCGTTTTTGTTGACAAAAGTAATATGGCATAGTAATATTCATGCGCTTATAAAACGGCGGGGTAGCTCAGGTGGAAGAGCAGGGGACTCATAAGCCCTTGGTCGTGGGTTCAAGTCCCACCCCCGCCATATTATGATAATCTTCAACAACCTAAGTGACAATTAGCCGGCTCTTAATCATTTGAGCCGTTTTTTTATATGTAAGTTATGTTTGGTTTACAATTGACTATGATAGAAGTGATTTTTGATGTTTAAATATGAAATTCCTCCAGAAAAAAGATAGAACACAAGCAATATTTAAAGGTGAGTAGATGCCTACTGTATCAGTAATTTATGGAGACACAAGTAAATCTGTCAACATAGAGCAAGGTGGAATTTTGGGGGAAGCTATCGCGGCCTCTGGGTTACCGCTCGAACAGCCCTGTGCAGGCAAAGGCACTTGCGGTTTGTGCAAGGTGTTAATCGAAAAGGGCGCTTCCCCACCTGACACAATAGAATTACAGTACTTGACAGCAGGTGAATTATCAATCAACACCCGTCTGGCATGCCGGACGCGCGTTCAAGAAAATCTAGAAGTCTTATTATCACCGATTCTTGTTTATTCGGATAAGGTGTTTCGTGCCAGCAATCGCTATAAAAAAGGGGGGTTGCCCTTGGGTTTAGCAATAGACCTGGGTTCTACTACTGTGGCAGCGTTTCTGACGACGCTTGACAATGGTGAGGTTTGTGCTGGTGGGGCAGTCCTAAATCAGCAGTCCATTTATGGGGCGGATGTAATTTCACGACTGGCTGCTGCCCGTAGAGACCCAATCACCTACGAAAGGCTTCACAACCTGGCTTTGTCGTCTATCAACCAAGCAATCGATGCTCTCCGGCTTTCATCCAAGATTCGAAACCAAGTGGAACGAGGCATAATTGTGGGTAATGTTGTAATGCACCACTTAATCGCAAAATTTCCGTTAGATACGATAGCGGTTAATCCTTTTCAACCATACAAGAAGGAATCTATATTGGATGCCGGATCACTCTTAGGCGGGATATTTCCTGAGAGAGTTCGTGTTAGGATGCCGCCATTAATCGGTGGATTTGTTGGATCGGATGCATTGGCTTGTTTAGCTTTTTTTGGATTTGAAGAACCACCAGGACCTATGGCGGCTATTGATCTTGGAACTAATGGTGAAGTAATGATTACCGACGGTAAAAGAATTCTGACGGCTTCAACAGCGGCAGGCCCCGCGTTCGAAGGGGTGATGATCTCCTGTGGTACACGAGCAGTCGATGGCGGGATTGTAAAAGTACAAATTGATGGAGAAAATATACTCTTTGAGACTATTGGGAACGAAACTCCGGTTGGGCTCACAGGTTCTGGACTTCTCAGTCTGGTGGATGAATTACGTCGGTGGGGAGTTGTTGCACCCAATGGGCGCATAATGAGTGAACCTTCGATATTAACGAATCGTATTGGCATTGATCAACGCGGCGTACGCAGAATTCAGCTCACAGAAGACGATAATTTATGGCTAACTCAATGGGATATCCGTGAACTACAAAAAGCGAAGGGCGCAATACGCGCCACCATAGATACGCTTATGTCCCGAATAAATCTATCCCCAGATGACTTAGAGCGAGTTATTTTGACTGGTTCCTTTGGCGGCCAAGTGGATATATCCGCCGCAATCGGTTTAGGATTGATCCCACCGGTTATTTCAGAAGTGGTTGAAGCTGTACCAAATGGGGCCGGGATGGGGGCGGCGATGTTTCTTTCGGATGATGGTTTTGCATTGGGGGAAAAGCTAGCTAGGTACGCCCAACAGATTGATCTTGAAAAGGACCAGATGTTTATTAATAGATATATACAATCGATGTCTTTGAATTCATACGGTACACATAAAATATGAAATATGGATAAAGATGCCTATTTTTCATTATAATAATAACTAAAAATCAAAGAAAACCACTGTTTGAACCCGTGTGAAGAAAAACCATACAAAAATAGTTATATTTGTCACTTGTCCATCAATTACATTTTTGTTATAAATTGCGAGAATCGGGAATATCAAAACTAAATTCAGTTAGTAAAATGCGATTAGCAATGATCTGTGTCAATTACGTATTTAATGGTGAACATCGAATTATTAGTCGTCATCATAGAAATCTGAATCATGTTACTTCAAGACCCCACCAAGTCGTTCAGCCTGGCTTGATTAACCCAATGGGTTTCTAAGCGAGGCTTTTTTCATAATTGTACAAAAAAAAGAAGTAATAGAACTAAATTTTCAAGAAAACCATATAAAAAGAAGACAATAAAATAACAAAGGAAAATGCCAATGAAAACAATATCTTTTAACCTGCCAGCGATGTACGGTGACCACCATGTTGTGGAGGTGCGGCGTATATTGCTCGAATTACCTGGCGTTGAAGAAGTCTATGCAAGCAGTACTTTCCATATGGTTGAGGTAAGTTTCAATCCTGAAAAATTAGATGATCAGGAAATCGAAACGAAGTTGCAAGAAGCGGGTTATCTTGGTGAGTGGGAGCTTCCTGTCGAAGCGGATTCAGCGACATACCTAGAAGCAGACCGATCCAAATCGTACTTTCGCCATACAGAGGTATTTGAAAAAAGCCAGCAAACAGTAGGTTTTGCACAAAATGTTAGTTATTCGGGCAGACCCTTATGGAACTGTCCAGGTATTGGTGTCATAAAAACTGAAATGGAGGATTAAGTGATGGCAAAAAAGAAGAGGACACAAGAAGAACGCACAGCAGACCCCGCAGCGCAAGAAATGTTAATTCGCGCTGATGAGCTCGGTATTAGCACCGCATTCAGCAGAGCCGATGAATCTACCGCTTGTAATATTGGTGGCGCTGGAATGTGTTGCAAAATCTGCAGTATGGGTCCATGCCGCCTAACGAAAGAAGGTCAAACGGGTGTTTGCGGCGCAACGATTGACACAGTTCAAGCGCGCAATCTCATCCGTGCAATCGCTGCTGGGGCTGCGGCACACTCTGATCACGGGCGAGGCATGGCAATGACCCTTAAAGCAGTTGCTAACGGTGAAACAGAGGGTTATGTCATTCGAGATGTGGCGAAATTACGGACATTGGCTGCAACCTATGGCATACCAATAGAAGATCGCTCGCCTAATGAGATTGCAAATGATCTGGCGGATTTATATCTATCACAGTTTGGTCAGCAGGAAGGGAAAGTAATACCGGTTATACGTGCTCCAGAGAAGCGACAAAAGTTGTGGGAAGACACTGGCGTAATGCCGCGTGGTATTGACCGCGAAATCGTTGAATGTCTTCACCGTACCCATATTGGTGATGATCAAGATGCTGAACACATCCTCCAGCATGCAGTCCGAACTGCTATTGGGGATGGATGGGGCGGCAGCTTGATAGCGACTGATGTGTCCGATATTCTATTCGGAACACCGGCCCCAATTTTAGGGCAAGCGAACCTGGGTGTTCTTAAAGATAACATGGTAAATGTTGTCGTTCACGGGCACGAACCTACTCTCAGCCAAATGATTGTGGCTGCCACTCAAGACCCAGAGATTATTGAATACGCAAGGGCTGCCGGCGCTGAGGGAATTAACCTGTCTGGAATTTGCTGTACTGCCAATGAAATCCTTATGCGCCAGGGAATCCCTGCTGCAGGCAATTTCCTGCACCAGGAATTGTCCATCCTTACAGGCGCTGTGGAAGCGATGATTGTTGACGTTCAATGCATTATGCAAGCGCTAGTTGGGCTGGCGAGCAATTTCCATACGTTGATCATAACCACTTCACCAAAAGTAAAAATTAAAGGGGCAACGCATATTGAATTCGATGAACACCATGCTTTGTCCATAGCAAAGGATATCCTCCGAAAAGCTGTTGATAATTACCAGAACCGTGGTAAAATCCATATCCCTGATCACCGCGAAGATTTAATCCCAGGTTTTTCTCACGAATATATCAATTATATGTTGGGAGGAGCGTACCGGGCCTCGTTCAGACCTTTAAATGATGCAGTCATTTCGGGGCGTATAAGAGGTGTGGCTGCTATCGTGGGCTGCAACAATGCTCGCAGCCAACAGGATTATCTTCACACATATATCACAGAAGAACTGCTTAAGCAGGATGTACTGGTTGTGGAGACCGGCTGCGGTGCTATCGCCAGCGCGAAGATGGGGTTGCTGCTTGGTGAAGCTGGGTTGGACAAAGTAGGACCGGGGTTGCGTGAAATTTGTGAAACGATTGGGATTCCACCAGTTTTGCATATGGGCTCTTGTGTTGACAACGCTCGAATTCTGACCGTCCTGACACAGGTGGTTGAAGAGGGTGGTCTAGGAGATGACATTGACCAGATTCCAGCTGTGGGCTTGGCACCAGAATGGATGAGCGAAAAAGCACTCTCAATTGGTACATATTGTATGGCATCAGGTGCTTATGTAATATTTGGTGGGACTTCACCAGTCAGCGGCATGCCGGACCGGGTTTCTGATAGCGATATTGTCTCGAACTTCATCAGCGAAGGATGGGAAGAATTATACGGCGGTAAGATGGAATTCATCCCAGATCCTGATGAAACGATAGAGAAGACGCTTGAACATATCGATAAAAAGCGTGCCGAGCTGGGTTTGGTCGCTTATGATCCTGAACGTTTCGGACAGAGTGGCGATTCGAGAATGATTGAACTTGAGGAACTCCCACTAGCGGAACGAAGGGCAGCCTTATATGGTGTGGCTGCTGATTAGATAATAGGTATGTAGGAGGTAGTTTATGTCTCGTTATATAGCAACACGTGCAATCCGGGGATCAAACGCGCTGGTCACCGAAGCCGAATTAATGCTTCAAAAATCTTTGTCCGAAAAGGGACCAGACACGCCGGTTGCTTTCCCAAACACAGGTTATTTCTTACCGACGATATTTGGCATGACAGGTCGGGAAGTCACATCTTTAGGTGAATTGGAACCTGTCCTGCAGCAAGCACGCCAGCTCCTGCATCCGTTACCTTCCGAAAAACATTGGACCCCTTATCTTGGTGAAACATTAGATAGCGGGATGGCAACATTGCTAGCTGCTGAAACGATTGAAGCCATTAGATTTATTTACGGTCTTCAACCAGAGCCGATGGCGGGTTTCGAGTTGGCGGGAGGTACCGTATACTCTGATAATGGGACCGGGATGGATGGGGGGCATTTGAACGGTCCGATTGATGATATTCAACTGCGTTCGTGGGGCATTCAACTGGTTGATGGTCGTATGCCTGGTTTTGCTGCAATTGTTGGAGCAGCTAAATCAAACGAAGTTGCAGTCCAAATTGTACGCGAATTACAGAAACGCAATATCCTTACCTTCCTTTCAGGAAATGTAAATGGTCGCAGTATCATCCACCAGTTGATGGAAGAAGGTGTTGAGCTTGGGTACGACACTTATACGGTTCCATTTGGCACAGATACGATGAGCGCAATTTATGCAATAGGCTTTGCAACTCGCTCGGCTCTTACCTTTGGTGGATTAAAAGCAGGTCAGGCACGTGAAATCTTGCTCTACAACAAGGAACGCGTTTTTGCTTTTGTTTTAGCGTTGGGCGAAGTGGATGATCTGAAATACGCGGCTGCGGCAGGCGCGATCAATTACGGTTTTCCTGTCATCGCCGACACGGTCATCCCTGAGATCCTGCCTACTGGAGTCACCACGTACGAACATGTTGTCTCGATGCCTTTTGAAGAAATTGAAGGCAAAGACGATCTGGAGAGAGCGGAGCGATTGGTGCAAAAGTGCATTGAAATCCGGGGTGTAAAGATCAAATTGGCGGAAGTTCCAGTTCCGGTTCCCTATGGCTCTGCTTTTGAGGGAGAGGTAGTCCGGAAAAATGATATGCGCATTGAGTTTGGTGGAAAATACTCGCGCTGTGTTGAGTACCTGTATATGGCTCCATTAGATGAAGTTGTGGATGGCAAAGTTGAAGTCATCGGTCCGGGATTCGAGGATGTTGAACCTAAGGGCAGCATCGATATGGGGATTATCGTCAAAGTAGCTGGAAGACAGATGCAAGATGATTTCGAACCGGTGCTCGAACGCCAAGTGCATTACTTTATAAATGGCGCATCTGGAATACAGCACATTGGTCAACGTGACATCGCCTGGATAAGAATATCGAATGGGGCGGCTGAGAAAGGTTTTAACCTTGAGCATTTTGGCAAGATTTTGCACGCTCGATTCAAGAACGACTTTGGTGCTATCGTGGACAAAGTACAGGTAACGATATTTACCGACCCCGAAAAAATCCAGGAGTGGTTGGCGAAAGCTCGGGAATCGTACGACTTCCGCAACCGTCGTTTATCTGATTTAACCGACAATAAAGTGGATGAATTCTATTCCTGCACTTTGTGCCAGTCCTTCGCACCGGACCATGTATGTGTGGTAAGCCCAGAGCGATTAGGTTTATGTGGGGCATACAATTGGTTGGACTGTAAAGCGTCCTTCAGCATTAATCCAACCGGACCCAATCAGCCAATTAAACTGGGGAAGCCCATAGACGTGGAAATGGGTTACTGGGAAGGGACAAATGACTATGCCAAAGTTGGTTCTCATGGAGTAGTTAAAGAAGTTTCCATGTACTCAATCATGGAAAATCCGATGACTGCTTGTGGTTGCTTCGAGTGCATCGTTATGGTAATTCCGGAATTAAACGGGGTGATGATAGTCAGTCGAGAAGACATAGGTATGACACCAGCTGGGATGACTTTCAGCACTTTGGCTGGTATCGCCGGTGGTGGTTTGCAAACGCCTGGGGTTATGGGTGTTGGCAAGTTTTATTTGATCAGCCCCAAGTTCATCTCCGCAGATGGGGGCTTCAAGCGTGTTGTTTGGATGAGCAGTGTACTAAAAGAGACCATGGCTGCTGAATTTCAAGCCAGCGCAGTCAGGGAAGGTGTTCCCGATTTGATCGAACGTATTGCCGATGGAAATACTGTCACAACTGTAGAAGAATTAATTGATTGGGTTAATGAGAAAGATCACCCAGTTCTGAAGATGGAGCCGATGCAAGCAAAATCTGACAGAGAGCCAGAACCTGCTGAAGTGACGATCGCACAGGCTGAAGCCGTGGTGGAAGCTGCAATTGAGAAAGCTGAAGATCCTACCGAAGAAGAACACGAAGTCGTTGAGGAGACCACTACACCAGAAATAGTTGAGGCAGCACCAGAGCCTGAAGTAGTGGTTGCTACGGCTGCTGTACCACCTGTGGTAGAAGTGAGCGCTGAACCGGTCGACAAGGCAGAGAGAGCAGTTGAAATGCTGCGAAGGGCATTGATAGCCGCCCTGGCAGAGCTGGGTGGTATTGATACATTAACTCTGCAAATTCCAGGTGCGCCAACTGCTCCCATGGCACCACCTTCAGCCGCGCCGGAGGCTCCTCCACCATCCGTTACGGGGAAGACTGAAAAAAAAGTACTTGAACTTCCCCCCGATAAACCCTGGCTCAAACAGGACACGAAGACGGAAATCTTGAAAGAGCAGTGGCACGGTCAGGTTAGGGAAGTAACTCTTGGAGCTACAAAGGAAGAGGGTGGTACCCGGACGAGGAAAGTAGTTGTGGGTGGTGAAACGGCAATGCCTTTCATGGATTTTGAAGGTGAAATGCCAAACAAACCTGTTCTTGCAATCGAGATCAATGACCGCCGTCCAGAGGATTGGTCCCAACTCCTACTAGACGAATGGGGTTCAGTGGTAGATGAGCCCGCCCAATGGGCAAAAGCTGCCGAAGAGGCAGGTGCAGAATTACTCATGTTGGACCTCTCAGTGACAGACAGGGATGGCAATCCAAGTACAGCCGATAACGCGGTAAACACAGTCGGGTCTGTCCTTGAATCTAGCGGTCTCCCATTGATTGTATTTGGTCCGGGTCAAGCAGATGTTGATAATGAGTTTCTCGTTCCGATTGCGGATGCATTCAGCGGTGAACGTTTGCTGTTGGGTGTGTGTGAAGATAAAAACTATCGTACAATTGTTGCTGCTGCGATGGCAAATGGTCATCTCGTTGATGCTCGTACAGCAATGGACGTTAATTTAGCCAAACAGCTTAATATCCTGATTAGCGACATGGGTTTACCGCTGGATCAAATTGTGATGGATCCGACCACCGGTGCACTCGGCTATGGGTTTGAATATGGCTATTCGGTAATGGAGCGCTTGAGATTGGCTGCTCTCCAAGGGGACAGCATGACTCAAATGCCGATGCTATTAACCCCTGGTCAAGAATGCTGGAAAGCAAAAGAATCGAAGGTTGGACAGGGTGTTCCAGAGGAATGGGGAGAATGGCTCGAAAGAGCGATCACATGGGAGACACTCACCTCTGTTATGTTGATTGAATCTGGCGCGAACATCGTCGTGCTTCGGCATCCGGAGAGCTTAAGGAGAACTAAAGAAGCAATTGATGATTTAACTAAAGAAAATAAATAGGTTATGAAGATTTGTAGATAAATTCGGGTTGCGCATTAAACAATTAATAATCTAAATAATGCACGACACGTATTGGAGAACTTACAATGGCACTATCTGGCATTCAGATTTACAAACTACTACCCCAAACGAATTGTAAGGATTGTGATTTTCCCACTTGCCTGGCATTCGCAATGAAATTGGCGGCAAAACAAGTAGAGCTCTCCCTGTGTCCTCATGTCAGCGAAGAGGCTAAGGAACAGTTGTCGGAAGCTGCCGCGCCACCTGTGCGCCCAATCTCAATTAATTCAAACGGCTATGAAATAAAGGCAGGAAATGAGGTGGTTCTCTTTAGACACGAGAAAACCTTTTACAGTAGACCTGGTCTGTTTATACGTGTTTATGACAGCCAAACTCCCGAGGATATCAAGGCAAAAGTATCACCGGCTGATAGCTACAAGGTTGAATATGTGGGCATCGAACTATCAATTAGTGGATTTGCTGTTCAAGCAGATGGTGGAGATTTTAAAGCAGCAGTGGCTGCCGTACGCGAAGTAAGCCACAAACCATTGATCTTAATTGGCGATCTGGATTCCATAAAGTCGAGCATATCCGAATTGGTTGAAAATGAAAAACCTTTGGTATGCAATGCAACGATGGAAAACTGGGAATCCATGGCTGAATTCGCAAAAGAGAATGATTTCCCGTTAAGTGTGAAAGCTGATTCGATTGATGAAATGGTAGACTTGACCGAAAAGCTTCAGAACGCAGGTGTGAAAGATTTGGTTCTTTCACCGACCCAGCGCGGTTTTCATGGTACATTAAATGCTAACACAATAATGCGGCGTATGGCACTTAAGAAGACATTCCGCCCATTTGGATTCCCGATCATAAGTTTCCCGGGCGATGTGGGCAATCAGACACGCGAGGTCATGCTGGCGGCGCAAGCTATTGGTAAATACAGCGGTTTCATTGTGCTCGATCACTTCAGCCCTGAAACAGCTTATCCACTATTAGTCTTACGAGAGAATATCTTTACTGACCCACAAAAACCCATCCAGGTAAAACCAGGGGTGTACGAGATCAATGATCCCAAGCCTGAAGATCCCTTGTTAGTTACCACGAACTTCAGTATTACTTACTTCAGTGTAGCGAACGAAGTAGAAAGTTCGGGCAAGCCGGCATGGTTAATGGTTACCGACGCGGAAGGGATGAGTGTTCTCACAGCATGGGCAGCAGGAAAATTTGATGCCGAACGCATCGCCAAATCGGTAAAAGAATTTAATGTTCCGGATAAGATAAGCAATAAGCGTATCGTCATCCCGGGTCATACTGCCGTGCTCTCGGGTGAATTGGAGGAAGAATTACCTGAATGGGAGATACGGGTAGGTCCTCGGGAAGCAATCGATATACCAAAATTTATGGAACAGGCTTTATAGAGAATAGGGGAGAAAAGCTAAGCCAAAATTTATATATATGGCTGAACATATAGTTGTATTTGATACCGCTCCAGAACCTGTAAGTGTTCCAACCGGAAGTTTGCTTATCGAAGCAGCACGTTTGGCTGGAATCGATATCTTTCAACCCTGTGGAGGGCAGGGACGTTGTGGACGGTGTGCAGTTCAGGTGACATCCGGTTCTGTACGCCGTCGCAGCGTGGTACGTCTATCCCAAGAGGACGTGGATAATGGTTTCGCCTTGGCATGCCAGACGGTTGTTGAAGGCGATATAAATGTCGTTGTACCTCCGCAAGAGAAAATTGAGAGGCGCCTTACTACAGACCGGACAGTCGCTGAAATCCAGGTTCCAGACGACTATGATTACAGACGCGACCAATCCATTCAACGGATAACACTTAAACTTACACCTCCCAGCATGGATGATCAAATTGATGATGCTAGCCGCTTAAAAACCGTCTTACGAAATCAATTTGGATACGAAAATATCCACATCCCTTTAGCAATGCTGCGCAGGGTTGGCCCAATTTTGCGTGAAGGTGATTGGGAGACAACTGTATTATTAGATAACCAAGATGAGGGAGAAAGTTTCAACCAGGCGCGAATGATCGATATAATCCCTGGAAAAGTACCGCCAGATGATCCAATATGGGGAATAGCAATCGACATTGGAACAACTACTGTGACACTGTGGCTTGTTGATCTCGTCTCCGGGAAGGCAAGGGTTCAAATCTCTGAGTATAACGAACAAATATCGCGAGGTGAAGATATCATTTCTCGCATTGTTTATGCCAGCAATAAAAACGGTGCCGAAGAAATGCGCTCTTTAGTATTAAATTCAATCCACAAGTTATTGACTAAGGCCTGTAAACGTAAAAGAGGAAGTGAAATAAATAATCTAGAAATCGTTAAGGCGACGATTTCGGGCAACAGCACAATGATGCACTTGTTATTAGGTATACCTGCATCAAGCATTCGCCTATCTCCATTTGTGACTACGGTGAATGATATACCGGCACTTACAGCCAAGGAAGTTGGGATTGATATCGATCCAGAGGCGCCCGTGATTTGCCTCCCTGGAATAGCAAGTTATGTGGGTGCAGATATAACGGCTGGTGTGTATTCGTCTGGCATGGATGATACGTCAAAAACCACTTTATTCATGGATGTCGGGACAAATGGGGAAATCGTACTCGGTTCGCATGATTGGCTGGTTACGTGTGCCTGCTCTGCAGGTCCTGCGTTTGAAGGGGCAGGCGTGGTAGACGGAATGCGAGCGACAAAAGGTGCCATAGAGGAAGTGTGGATTAGTGGTGAAAATTTTGAGCCAACTTATCGAGTAATAGGAGGTTCAAAACCAATCGGCATATGTGGAAGTGGGTTAATTTCGTTATTAGCCGAGATGTTTATGACTGGCGTGGTTGATAAAGCAGGAAATATCAAAACTTCACTCAATATTGCACGTGTTCGAGACGGCGCACATGGTTTGGAGTATGTGGTGGCTTGGGGTGAAGAGACAGAAAGTGGGCAGGATATAGTTATTACTGTGGTAGATATTGACAATCTATTACGCGCAAAGGGCGCTATTTATGCCGGTTATCGTGTTTTATCGGAAAGTGTAGGAGTGCCATTAGAAGAGACTGAGCAAATGTTGATAGGAGGGTCGTTCGGGAAGTACATAAATGTGGAGAAAGCGATTGAAATCGGGCTGTTGCCGGATATGCCGTGGGATCGCTTTGAATTTCTCGGGAACACGTCTGTGAAAGGCGCATACTACGCATTATTAGATCGGAAGGCCTTGAACCGAATTAAAGACATAGCATCACGCATGACATATATTGAGTTATCGGCTGATAACACGTTTTACGAGGCCTTTATGTCGGCATTATTTCTTCCACATACTGATATGTCACTTTTCCCATCGGTTAAAGAAGCATTAGTTGAAATCAGATCAGATAATAACAATTAAAAGGATGGTCACCCATGTATATTTTAGGCGAAAATATTCACATCATTTCAGAAAAAGTAAAGGAAGCACTAAAGTTAAGAGATCGAGAATTCTTCATGGAACTGGCTCTAAAGCAGGTTGAGGCAGGGGCTCAAGCTATAGATCTTAATCTTGGGCCTCGTAAGAAAGATTGGGAGGAGGTCTTTCCTTGGATGGTCGAGTCTGTTGAAACCGTTGTGGATGTTCCCTTGAGTTTTGATAGCACCAATTTAATGGGGATTGAAGCTGGACTTAAGAAAGTCACCAAGGCGCAACCAATCATAAATTCGACATCTGCTGAAGCGGAGAGGCTTGAAAAAGTACCTCTTCTGGCAAAGGAATACAATACAAAACTGATTGCTCTTACTATGGGAAAGAGCGGAATTCCTGTTAGCGCAGATGAGCGGGTGACCATTGCGCTTGAGAAATTGATACCAAGGATGTTAGAAATCGATTTTCCAATTGAGGACTTGATAATTGATCCTCTAGTTTTGACAGTTTCGGGCTGCCAGGAGTACGCACCTGAGCTTCTTGAAGCAGTCCGGACTCTGCAATTTGCGTGGGATCCACCACCGGCAATTTCGGTAGGTCTTTCAAATGTTTCGAATTCTGTGCCCGACCAGAATCGACCACTCATTGACAGGGTTTACTGTGCTATGTTAATGGGTGTTGGATTACAGACAATGATTGCAAATCCTTTCGATGAGCAGTTGAGGGAGACCATTCGTATTATTGAGGTACGTGATGACAGTACTCCTGTAGGAAAGGCATATATAACGATTGTCGACCGTATCGCTGCAATGGAAGAACCTGCATTTGACGATTTTGATATGAATGATCCGGAGCAGGTTGCGATATGGAAAACAGTTCAGGTGTTATTGAATAAAGTGATTTATGCGGATAGTTATCTCGAACAGTAAATCAGAAACAGAAAATTAACATGGCCAAAGAATGCCTGTAAGAATTTTGTGCGACGCGAACATGAGAGCGATTTCACTCGAGCGTCGCATAAATTTTTAAGGTGAAGTATATTTTCTTACCAAACAATATCTGCTGAGTAGTTGCTTTTATGCCCTTTCTAACATAAAATATTTATATACTAAATTTCTATACAGAGGTGGACAATGACGGAACGCAAAAAAGTGACTCTGCTGAAGCTGTTCAAGAAAATGAAAAATAATGAGCCAATATCATGGCTTACTTGCTACGATTACCCGACTGCTTACTTACAAGATGAAGCTGGGGTAGATATGATCCTCGTTGGCGACAGCCTGGGGATGACTATGTTGGGGTATGACTCCACTTTACCAGTTACGATGGACGACATGATTCGACACACTCAGGCAGTTCGACGAGGAGCACCGAATGTTTTTCTCATTGGTGACATGCCATATATGAGCTATCAACCGAGTGTCGAATCCGCTATTCGAAATGCCGGTCGGTTTATGAGCGAGGCTGGGTGTGACGCAATTAAGTTAGAGGGAGGCGTCGAAATGGGAGACCGAATTCGAGGAATCGTAGATGCTGGAATTCCAGCGTTCGGTCATCTAGGACTAACCCCGCAAAGTGTAAGTGCTCTCGGCGGTTTCCGAGTGCAGGGAAAAGGTGCGTTGCAAGCAAAAAAAATTATTGATGATGCAAAAGCGCTTGAAAACGCTGGGGCAATTGGCATCCTTTTGGAAATGGTACCAGACCGGGTATGTAAAATAATCACCGAACTTGCGGAGAATTGTATGATTATGAGCCTTGGTTCAGGACCTGATGCACATGGACAACTCTTGATTTATCACGACATGTTTGGTCTTTATCCAAAGTTCAAGCCTCGCATGGCAAAAGTTTTCGGTAATGCGGGAGAGGTAATCCTCAAAGGGCTCACGCAGTATGTGAATGAAGTGGGTGATAGAACATTCCCACAACCCGAAAATTATTTTCAGATAAAGGATGAAGAGTATGAAGAGCTGCTTGAAATATTGGATTAGCTACTTTTGACTTAGACACTCTAAGATCCAATATATCTCTTGATGTAATAATGCAGTAACGGTAATAATTACTATAAATTTGGAGGTTTTCTAATGGGTGAAAATTTACAACAGTTGTTAAGAATACCGTATGAAAGATTAGACGAAATCAATAATGTTCTGCTTGATCCGGACATGAGAGTGATTTCCGAATTTCTCGAAGTAGTAGCGAAATACGGTACACCCGAGGAAATCAATCAGCAAGCTGAACAGGCGCGCCAATTACCTAATTTGTTAAATAAAGTAGAAAAAATTAAACCTGATTATCTGGACGATTTATATTGGCTTGAGGAACAGCGTGATAATGACGCTTTTATCAGCGTACCTGAATATCGCCGCAAAGTATTGGATGAACGAGCGGACTCCACAAAATTCGCAGATGATTTTGCGGTCACCCTTGAAATCAGTGCATATCAATACTTCCCCTATTTAATAGATATTGCGCAACGAGCAATTGCTGAGGGAAAAATAATGCCGGGACGGTATATCAGGGTACGCAGAATGAAGGAACAAGAGACCGATGGAGATTTACCAGCGGTTGCAGCAGCTATGCAGATCATTGGCGCTTCATTTGTTGAAACACTTGATACAAAGGGCACGGATGGTTCGAATATACACTTGGGTGGACCTGAAACAATCACGGGATATTTTGGGGGTGTAGGTCAACCTAACGAATATGCGCTTAAATGGCTTGATGAATTCCTGTATTACTACACCAATTACGGAACACGACAGGTACTAAATGTAAATCCAGGAACTGTGTTTATAGGTTATTTACTTTACCGCCTGGGTATTGATATCGAATTTAAAATATCTGTATATATGGGAAACGATAATCCATATGCCGGGTTATGGACGCTGATAGGTGCGAAGTTGTTTGCTCGCGATGATGGCACTTCTCCATTGATCGGGTTTAACTGGAGCAATTCCATCAACAACGAGACGATGGAGATCACTGCCCAATTTAGAAAATCGCTGGGCTTTGAGGATGTGGTCCGTTTTGAACACCACATTGTTGAAACTTATAAGTCTATCGTTCGCCAACCATATAACCGCCGAGACGAATTAGTAGAAATTGCCGGTCACGTGGCAAATATCTCTGCCAAACACGAAGGCGCTGATCCAGAGATAGATGAGAAACGACAACATCCCTCTGATATCCTTGATTACTTCCGGGAGAAACAGGAAATTATCGACTCGGGAGATTGGGAATATCTCAGATTGAACTTTATGGATAAATTTGAGGCAACAAACAAGACTGCTTGGGCATTAACAGAAAACGGTTTGTCTTTCATCGCTGCACAAAATCTTCATAAACTGTAAAATTGGGAGTAATTAAATGATCCCTAAAACTATGGAAGTTTTTCTGCGCGAACACCTGCCAGAAAAAACGTGGGAAAATCGCCTTCAATCTCGGGACGGAAAATGTTTTTTAGAATTTAATTCCCTCGATGTGGATCGGTTAGCGAGGTTGGGGATCGAGGTTGACAACCTTGGTCCCAAAGTTATTGTTTGTATGTGGGATGAGGATGCGACTCTTGAGATTGGCGGATATCTAGTTGTTGACAATCTGGCAATGGGAAGACCTTCAATGGGAGGCATCCGTATGCTGCCGGATATTACCCCATCGATCGTTCATAATTTAGCACGGGGAATGACATTAAAAAATGCAGCAGCCGACCTCCCTTATGGTGGAGGAAAATCCGGAATTGTTGCTGGGAGAGATTTGACATCAGATGAGCATCGTGAGGTAGTGCGTGGCTTCGCACGTTTGATTTACTGCTACCATGATATATATTTGCCGGGACCGGATGTCGGAACCTCTGATGCGGATATGAAAACAATCGCGATTGAAAACGGTTTAGATGAAGCTCTTTCTAAACCGGTCGATATGGGAGGCAATCGCATCGATGAACTCGGTGCTGCGGCTGGTGGGACGATCATTGCCTTGCAGGCGCTTTTAGAAGAGATGTCGAGATTAAAAGTATTGCCCCAGTTCAGTGACCTGGAAATTCCGAAGCTAAATAACTTGGATGTATTAATTCAAGGATTTGGAGCTGTGGGTGCGCACGCAGCACGCATCCTGCGGAAACGTCTACCTGGTGCACGAGTCACAGGAATAAGCGATATTCAAGGTTACCTCTATAAAGAAGAAGGATTACCGGTTGAAGAACTATATCAAATGTGGGCAGAGAATGATCTGGTAACACGTGATTATTACGAACAGGTAGTAGCTCCAGAGACAAATAAATTACTACGAACTAAATATTCAAACTCGCCTGACGATCTATTACGCGAGTCGGCATTTTGTTTAATTCCTGCCTCTCCAATCGCAAATTATCTGTGTGTAGATAAATCTACCAAGCCCTCGATAACAGTGAGGCTGATGGGAGACTGGGCTGTTATCGTTGAGGGAGCCAATACTTATTCGCCTATAAAATCTCGTAAAGCTGCGCGTGCGCGCATGGAGAGGGAAGTTTACCGGCGAAAAGGGGTACTGATTGCAACTGACTACATGGTGAACTCAGGTGGTGTAATTTATGCGGCTCAAGAGCATCTTATCAGTACCCCCGAGCATTTACGTATACCCATGGAAATGCTGGGTGATCGCGAAGCGGTGGATATGTGGCTGCATGATAATGCAGCAGAATTAAACGAATTAGCTGAAAAAAGGCGTAATTCTGCACAAATATATCGTGAAGGAGTAATCCGGCGTAACATGCGTGAGCTTGTGGATTTGCTTATTTCAGATGCCGATATGTTGCCAAGCGAGGCCGCAGAAATAATAAGCATTCGCAGGATTGCATCAAGTGAAAGTGATCGCACCGCTGCTGATATTATGGTACATATCCCAACGATTGAAGCAAATCATAACGCTCGTGAGGCTGCTGCTATGATTATCGAAGCCAGCAGTTCGATACTGGCTGTTGTCTCACCTGAATGTGAATTGGTAGGTGTTGTGACTGAATGGGATATTACCCGTTCAACCGCTTTGGGTGATCCTGACAATATCCCTTTGAAGCAAATAATGAGTACAGATGTGGTATCGGTTGCACCTTCGGATACGATATTGGAGTTAATTAGGAAATTGGAACATCATGAGATTTCTGCCATGCCAGTCGTTGATGATGGTCGTGTTCTGGGTATGGTGAATTCTGATTTATTAGCACGTAGATCCTTGCTGCGCTTGCTGCAATCACAAATTGAGAGATGACGATCGATGCATGATTCGATTTATGTACAACGACGATGGTCGAGTTTCCCACACATGGAGGGCAATGAACTGATCTGAAAATTAGTGAAGATCATCCAGGATTCATGGAATTGATTTCGCACGGCGAGGTTTCGGATTTATATATTGAGGGTACTTAGGAGTAGGCGAAAAGTCATTTCACTTGACGCTAAATCTTGCGTATGGTAAACTTCTGCCCGCACGGTCCCGTAGTGTAGCTGGTTTAACACGCGGCCCTGTCAAGGCCGAGATCGCGGGTTCGAATCCCGTCGGGACCGCCTGTGCAATTTTAGTATGACAGAAAGTTCGGAAAGATTATTTCGCTCTCCGGGCTTTTTTATATTAATTCGACATGTATCGAGGAGCCTGAGAATGATTATGCATTGCGAAAAAAGTTTGCCTGAAGTATATGTGTACTACGGGTTCTTTCACAATTATCGGGTGGTTAAAGTCGTTTTTTCACGCATAACTTGATGAATAACGAGGGGTGTTACGATCCGATACCGCTTTAAGGCAGCATGGAACGCACGATGTGTAAGTGTGACCGAGTTGCGGTCGCAGAAGATTGACAGGAAAGGTTTGACCCGGGTTTACGACTTTGATGAAGCCGATATCATGGTGACCAATTCTGGGTTATCGCGAGCTTGTTAGAGGAGTTAAAGAAAAAAGCATAGAAATGCGCATAGTCACGATCTATTTATATCTACCGTTCTCGCACGCGTAACTGAACATTTCAATCACATTTTCGGGAGACACATCAGCTTGTAAATGATTGCAGGGTGCCATTATGTACCCTCCCCTGGGAGCGAGGTCCCGAATACAGCGATCCACGTCTGTACACACGTCTTGCAGATTACCCGGCATGGCTTTGGAAATATCGATACCGCCAATGAAAGCGATCTGCTGCCCGAATTCGTGTTTTACGGCAGCTACATCTATACCAGAAACAGGTTCCAGTGGGTGCAGCACATCGATCCCGAGTTCAATGAAATCTGGGATCAATTTTTGAATTGCGCCATCCGAGTGCAACATGATCTTGATATCTGACTTGTGTGCGCGGATAGTCTCCACCATGCGTTTAATGCAGGGTTTGATGAAATCCCGGAACATCTTGGGGGAGATAATCAGGTTGACGTTGCTGGCATAGTCATCGCCGGGAAGTTCGATCAGGTCATAATATTGGCCTCCCGATTGCATGTAAGCATCGGTCAAGCCGCAGATGGTAGTGGTGACTTTGTCCAGCAGGGCGGCGGCGAAATCTGGATTCATCACCATATCCAGCATGAATTCGGCAGCGCCGCGTAGGTCACAGGCAAGCTGAAAGGGACCATGCGAGACGACCATGCGGGCGGCAATGTAGTATTCTCCGTCTTTTGCCAGTATGCACGATCGCTCAGCTACCCCTGCAGTCCATTCGGGTTTGCTGGTATCCGGCCAATTGACCAGTTCATCGATTTCCGAGATTGAATGGGCTTGTTTTAGCAACCCATCTGTGGCGGTGAAGTATGGGAAGGTTTGGATCCACTTCTGACCGAAGCCATCCAGGAAGATATCAGGGTCATCAGTTGGGTAACGCGGGCTGGTAGGCGAGGCTCCCGGCCAAACGTAGCGAATGTCAGCGCCCAGTTTTTTCAAGACGCGGTCATCGATATGATTGACGGTGTGGCCTTGGCGGAAGGGTGCGACGGGCTCGCTTAAACCCAATAAGGGCAGCAGCTTGAAGTAGAGTTCGTCCACAATGCCATACGGACCACCCCAAATTGCCAGAGGGACGCGGTCGGGCAGTTGGTGGTCTAAGGTCTGGATGACACGTTGGCGGGCGTTCAATTTCTTTTTTATGCTTTGCCCTGCCCAAGGCTGATGGTCAGGATGTGGTTGATAATCAAATGCACATCTTCGATCTGTTCCAGACTGTTGTAGGGAACAATCAGGCAAATATCGACCAACTCTATAAGCTGTCCGCCTTGAAAACCGGTCAGCCCGATTGTTGTGGCGCCGATTTGCTTGGCGGTTTCTACACCGAGCAACACATTAGGAGAGTTTCCGCTGCCGCTGATAGCCAGCAGCACATCACCCGGCTGGATCAAGGATATGATCTGTTCGGCAAAAATTCGGTCATAGCCTTCGTCATTGGCATAGGCGGTCATTAAGGCTATGTTATCGGATAATCCGATCACTTTGAGGCGTTTAGCTTCATCTTTACGGGTGTTCTTTGAGAGGTCACAAACCATGTGGCTGGCGGTAGACGCGCTGCCGCCGTTGCCGCAAATGTAGATAGTTTTTTCATCCTGGCGGGCTTTTGCCAGTGCGTTGATGATCGCCAGGAGATCCGGTTTGGAGAGTTGGTCCAAAACGGATTTTAGGTCATCAATGTAGTCAACGATGATATCTTGATAAGCTTTCATATTTGATTTTCCTTTTGCATGAAGTTAGTGGTTTTGTTTTTGGTATTCGTAATGTCTTTCAAGCAGCTGTTCTGGCGTGGCAATACCGGTCGTGCCGATTTGTTCAATGGTGATCGAACCGATCAGATTGCCGATATAGGCAGCTTCCTCAGGCATAGCGCCGGCACATAGGGATACCCCGCAGCCAGCCAGTACCGAATCGCCAGCGCCGACGATATCGATTGGTCCAGTGGTGTGATATCCGGGATGATAAAAATCTTCCCCATCTGCGTAGCCGCTGATGCCTTTTGATCCAAGGGTGATGAAAATTGGTCTTTTGACCTTTTTCCATAGCAAGCGCTGGCAGATTATGGCTGTTTCCAGCTTGTCGGCTTTCTTTTGAGTATGGAATCGAGCATTAAGCTCGCCAGCGGCTTTAATGGCTTCGAATAAATTCACTTTGAGCGAGACATGCTCATATTTGGCGGTGAAATGCCTGGAATCTACAATAAATACTTTGTCGGGATTCGCTAGCGATATATCCGCCAGCGCCATGCGCACACGCGGCGAGAGCACACTACAGCTATCATCTTTGACCTGCTCAGCGACCAAGATGCCATCATGATCCTTAATGGCAACTCTAATCCGCTGGATGATCTCATTTTCCAGTTCTAAGGAATTAGGTGTGCGGTTCTTGACATCGATGCGGTTGAGCTCAATCGTGGAGCCAGCCACTTCGGTCATCATCGGTTTTATATAAGTAGGCGTGAAGCGTTCTGTAGATTGCAGCAGGTGTTCGATGTTAACGCCCCGTTGGCTCAGTTCTTTACGCAGCATGTAGCCGTTGCCGTCATCACCGGTGTATGCGATCGCAGATGTGCTGGCTCCTAGAGCGACCAGGTTATTGGTTACCACGCCCGCAGCGCCTGGAAGGTCTTTGATGTCCACAGCCTGGAATGCTTCTAAATTGGTTTCCAGTGAAAGCTCGGATAAGGACCGATCCAATGATATGTACAGGTCGAGGAAGAAATCACCCAGAACGGCGATCTTTCCTTCCGGGAAAGATGTAAGGATTTTTTCAAGCCTTTTGTTTTCCATAATCTCACGCCTGAAGGTTTTCTAAAATCAAACGGTGCAGATTGGAAACGGTTACCCGGTGATTTCCTCTGACATAATAACTCTCACCACCATCGGCAACGGTACGCACTAAGACTGTTTTAAATGGCCGGAAATAATAAACGGCGTCGGTTTTTGGGGCTTCTTTTCCTGGGTTTTCTCCCAGGTCGACTATATCAAGAACGCCTGTGGTGAAATGTTTAATCACTCGATTCTCCTGCATCGCTACGTTGCGGGCCATTGCCAATGCCTTCAGGTACACTTCTGGTCCCATCACGGCTGTACCAATATTGAGCATCACGCCTCCCTCCAGGTTTTCGACGCAGTTGACGAACGTCAGGAAGTCGCGGTAGCTGGCCGCGCCGTAAGCAGCCCCGTCAAAGTTCGGGTGTTCGTGAACGATGTCTTGTCCAATGCCAACGTGCACGGTGATTGGGATGCCCAGGCCGTAGCCGGTTGCCAACACACTTATATCGCTATTTGGGAATTCGTCGGGGTTGTCATGGATCATTTTGCCAATTGATTCACCCAGACCAAGACCATGCTCGTAAGCGAATTTAGCGGCATCATTTACCCGACCGGTCTCTTTCCACAGACCAAACTGCCCGACCTGAATATACCTGGCAACACTCTCAGTCGTTTTGCCGATCATGGCAAATTCCATATCGTGAATGGTGACTGCCCCGTTGCATCCGATCAGGTCGATCATTCCTTTTTCCATCAGGTCGATCAGAAAACGAGATACGCCGCTGCGAATCACATGGGCGCCCATTAAAAAGATCACAGCTGCTCCGCGCTGGTGGGCTTTAACGATGCGCTTGGCGAGAGTTTCTAAATTCCCGTTCTCAAAAGTGGGGATCACATCTGATAAGTCTAGGATTACATCCATGGATAGGTCATGTTCCCGATCTGATAGCGAGAGTAAAGTCAATTTCGAGCGGTCAAAAATGGGGTAAGGCATGTTCACTTCTCCAACATTAAATAATTAATAAGATATTGATATTGGCGGAAATCAGGCATAATGATATCTGCGCCAGAAGAGATTAACCGCTCACGCTTCCATTCATCAATACCTTGGCGTTCGGTTTCATTGGTGGCAACCCCAACGGCAATACCGCCGACCGCTTTGGTGTCTTCAATTTCCACGTAACCATCACCGAAACCGACCAGTTCGGGACCGCTGAGTTGGTTGTCTTTGATGATCTTTTGAATGACTATCTTTTTTGAGAAATTCTTGTAATCATCTAATGCGCCATATATACCGACGAAGTATTTCGAAACGCCTAAAAGATCGGCTTCATCTAACACGTATTTTTCATCAGTGCCGGAAGCCAGGAAGTGAGTGACCTCATACTGATTCAGAACAGCCAGCATATCTAATGCGCCGGGCACAGCCCAATCTTCTGGTTGGAGATCACCGCTGCGCAAGCCGTCCAGCCGTTCAATGATGCGCTTCATCAGCAGATCGTGATATAGATTTTTATATGCCAGCGGTTCTTGGGGCACGCTGCCTCTTTTTTCGATCTCTTCCGCTAAGCGGATCATCTGGTAGATGGTTTGTTTCCCTGTTGTATTGGCTACATAGGTACGCACGATTATTTCGATCTCGTCCCGGCTTTCATGCTCTGGTATTTGCATAAGGATATCAACCATCATGGAGATCATGATCTGTTGCCAACCCTCGCGGATCAAGGAGATAGTGCCGTCAAAATCAAAAATGGCGAACTTGATCTTGCCGCGTGTAATGTTTGGATTGATGATCTCGATATAGCTTTTGTTCAGATAATTTCGTTTGCTGTACATGTTTACTCTTTTTACCGGTAAAGACCTTCTTCTTGGAGCGTTTCCCACATTGCCATGTAATTCTGTGGGGGTACATTGGCCTGGGTGTTATGCACAGGTGTGAATACAAATCCTCCGCCTGGTTTCAGGGTTGTGATGTTCTGGCGCACATCTACTCTGACCGCCTTGATATCATCGCCATCGAATACCCTTTGGGTATCGACACCGCCACCCCAAAAAACGACATCTTTACCAAATTCTTGCTTTAACTGCTGCAAGTCCATTCCCGTCGCCGATTTTTGCACGGGGTTGAGAATGTCAATGCCACTTTCGATGAAATCACCAATAAAGTCGTGGACTGCACCACAGCTGTGGAAAAATATTTTCACATGTGGCGCGATCTTTTTGATGGCCGAAAAAAGGCGGGTATGCTGGGGTTTAATGAACTGACGGTACGCCTTGGGGGAGATCAACGGCCCGTTCTGTCCAGCCAAATCGTCCGCTTCAACGACCACATCTATGTGTTTGCCTGATCTGGATAAGGCGTTTTTCCAGTATGCGATCTTGATGTCCACAACTTTTGACATAATGGTCTCAGCGATATCCGGATTTAAATAAAAATCAGTATAGTATTTTTCATAGCCGCGCAACCAGGCGTGTGTTTCGGATACGCCGGGTCCAATTGACCAATGCATTACACCTAATCCGTTATTGGCGTAATTAGCGGCTATTTCTTCCAGACCAGAGTAGCGGCTTTCATCATCCGGATTTATCCAGGTATAATCCCTGAGCTCCGTTAGGTTTTGAGCATATTCAAGTGGGTGGAAAACCATGTCATAATAAAAACCACCCACAAGAGGCTTCCGCCAACGTACTCCCCATTCATCCGTGTATTCGGTATAGTCTCCAATATTTTGAATATCCAGCTTGAAAGAAACCGGGCTGCTTGATCTGATGGTCCGGATATCAACCTCAAGCTGTTTTAATACCTGCTCATGGGGGAGCGCCAGTTGTTGAATATGGTCATAGACCTCGGTTTCGAGATCGTCAAACCCAAGATATTTGATCAATTTTTCATAGGCAGCGATATGGATACCAGACATTGGCGACCCGCCGAGATCGAAGGGGATACGATCTGGAATTTGGTGTGACAAGGTAGATTGAAGGCGCTCTTTTGAGTTCATGAAATTTTTACTCAGCGCGATTCATTTTTCTGACAATGAACAGCAAGTTAGAGTGTAGTGATTATTTAAAGATCTGGGTTACTTTGCCGGTTTCTTTATGCTGAAGGATCAATTTGATTTTTCCATCAGGCATTCTTTCTTCTTTGATAATGATGTGTTCATCATCATAATCAGTGGTCGTGATCACTTTTTCATGTTTGCCGCCGCGCCAATCTTCGATCTCGACAGGTTCCCATTTTCCGGATTGTGCGGATTTATACAGGGTATCTAGTATGCAGTTGACGACATATCCATCGTAAAAGTCTTCTGTTGGTTTTGTGCTATTGTCGATGCTGTCGAACATATCGTTGAACATTTCAACGTAGCCTAAGGAATCTTCTTCATTGCCGACCGGGAAAAGCCAGCCCTGCTCTAGTTCAGCTTTTTCAGCTACATACCCTTGACCGCCACCTGAAGAGAACATTTCAAAGCCAGTACGCAGCCAGTGATTGAGCCAGATCGTGCCTTCTGTGCCGGATACTTCATCGCGCAGGTCCATGCCGCCTCTGAATGTCCAGCTTGATTCGATCTGCCCGACCGCGCCGTTCTCAAAACGGACCAAGCCGATCGAGAAGTCCTCGGCAGCGATTGGGTGTACCATCGTATCGTGGTGAGCGAAGGCTTGCATCGGTCTGACATCTTTGCCGATAAAGCTGCGGCAGATCTCTGCGCAGTGGCAGCCCATATCTATCAATGCTCCTCCGCCAGCAAGCTCTTTATCTATAAACCAGGGTGAGTGCGGACCAGGATGGGTTTCTCTTGAGCGTGTCCACAGCACCCGACCAATCGATCCGGCTTTCACTGCAGCCAGCGCTTTTAATGTTTTGGGGGTGTAGACCAAATCCTCTAAATAACCGTGGAATATACCGGCTTTTTCAACGGCATCGAGTATCTCTTTAGCCTCTTTGCCAGAGCGGGCTAAGGGTTTTGTGCATAAGACGACCTTACCTGCTTTGGCAGCTTTGATGGCTGCTTCCCTGTGTTCGAAATTTGGCAGCCCGATTACGACAACGTCCGTTTCTAGATCGTTGATGGCTTCATCCATGTCTCCGGTCCAGTGCGGGATTTTATATTTATTGGCGAATTCTTTGGCTGTTTCAGGAGTGCGATTGTAAACTACCGAGACTACGTCTTTAGACCGACTGCGGTTGATCGTCTGTGTGTAGAACATTCCAATGAATCCTGCGCCAAGCAAGCTGATCTTGTGCATTTTTATCTCCTCTGATTCTTCTGGTTTGGATATGATTGAGTTGTGAATAATAGTATATGGCAAATCCAATGTAGGCGTTTGCTTAATGGAATCGAGACCTTGGTCAAAATGGGTCAGTTACAGCATCAGGCTTCCATTCCACCCACACCAGGATGTCTTAAAGAATGTAAATTACATCTGCAATTGAAGCCTCAATTCCTGAATTATGAGAAGAAGTCGAGGCTTCAGTTGAGGTGATTTATCCATGATTTTATTGCGGTTTTGGATTGAAATTACAGTCGTATTCCTTTCTCACGTCCATAAACGATCAAAAGGACTATCAGGATCGAGCCGTAAACGATCTGTTGGATCGCTTCCGGTAACTGCATGGTGGTAAGCAAGCTGGTGATCAGTTGGATCACGATGGCGCCAGCCATCGTGCCGAAATAACTGCCCTTGCCGCCAGACAGCAGCGTGCCGCCGATTGCAACCGCCGCGATGGAGGGGAACAGATATTGGTTGCCAACCAGCAGACCGGCGTTCTGCGTAAAGCCGACCAGAATGAATCCCGAAAAGGCAGCTAATGCGCCGGCGATGGTGTAAGTGGAGACTACCATTCGATCAACACGCACACCGGACAGACGGGCAGTCAGTCGGTTCACACCGATAGCAAAGAGCTGTTTACCATAACGTGTGCGTTCCAATAAGATCGTCATCAATACACCGAAAATAATCCACAAGAACAACATACCCGGAATCCCCCAAACCAGATCGCGAGCGATAATATTTGTCATGATCGGCGCAACTTTTCCATCGTAAAGGCCGCGAGTTACGACTAGCAAGGTGCCTATTACAACCCCTGCCATACCGAGGGTCATAACAAATGGGGGGATCTTAAGGTAAGCGATCCCCAGACCGTTGATCAATCCAATCGCTGCACCGCAGGCGATCACGAACAATAATACAGGCAGCACTAAAGAATTGTCACCGTTAACTAGTTTGTAGGTGATCAACACTGCGATAGTAACGATTGCACCCGCGGACAAATCAATACCTTCACCACCACTTATGATCACCAAGGTCTGCCCGGCGGCGATCAATGCCAGGAAGGAGGAAAGACGCAAAATGTTAAAAGCCTGGTTGATTGCAGTATCTACTGAATTGAACCCGTTGGGCAAAAATCCACTAGCTAAGAACAAAAGTAAAGCCAGCAGCAGAGCGGTAACTTGCGGCGATATGGTGAATTTCTTCTTTTCAGAGGATTGGATATTTTCACTCATGATTATTTTTTCCTCCGAAAAAGATTGATGATTCCGGGACTAGCAAGCGCCACAATAATCACGGTAGCGTTCACTAATACCCGGTACCATGAATCCATCTTTGATAGTGAGATCAGATTCTTAATCGTCCCCAGAATGATGGCACCAAGGACAGAACCAATAAGCGAACCAGAGCCACCGGCCATTGATGTGCCTCCCAAAATGGCAGCAGTGATAGCGGTCAGCGTCATTTCTGCACCGCTGACGGCAGAGCCTGAGCCTGTCAGGAGTGTGTAGCTAATGGCAGCCAGTGAAGAAAAGAAGCCTGAGATCACATAGGTGGAGATCCTGACGCGTGTAACCCGCACGCCGGTGTAATAGGCGGCGTCGGCCTTTCCACCAACGGCGAACAGGAAGCGTCCATATTTCCGGTTCCTGATCACTGCCCAAATGACGAGGATGGCGGCAATGATGAACAAGGCGAGGGGAATGCCAAACCAAGTCGTGTTGCGATACATTTTTGTATATTCTCTGGGGATATTACCCCAGGGGTTTGGTAAGATCAGGAGTGCTAAACCACTGTAAACAAAACTGGTGGCGAATGTAGTTATCATCGGCTGCAAACCCATATATGCAGTTAAAAAGCCATTTAAAAATCCAGCGATCAAACCAAACGCAACCACGACGAGAACGATCATAAGGTTGAACCACGGTTCTTCATTTGAGGTGATCGAAATAGCCAAGATTACATTGCCAAGTATAACCATCGATCCGGATGACAGATCTAAACCGCCGCCCAACATAACAATTGTTTGCCCGATGGCTAACAATATTACCGGCAGCCATGTGCGGAAGTTGCTGGTGAGCAGCCTGGTGAGTACACCTTCATCAAATGCATTTGGTTGCAGTACAAGATATGCTGCGGTTGTCACAATAAAGATGACCAAGGCCAACACATAGGTGTTTTTCTTATTGAAATTTATCCACCAATCTCGAAGATCGAATTTATTGTCCATGTTTACCAGGCTTGTTGTTATTTACCGCATCTAAGCCTACGCCCATACTGGTGGAAACCAGGTTTGCCTTCGTAAGACTATTGCCAGAGAGGTCGGCTTTTATGAAACCGTCCTGCATTACCAGTACTCGAGGGCAAAGGTCAACCAATTCCTGGTCATCGGAGCTGTAGAAGAGGATTGTAGTTCCTGTTTCGCACAGGCGATCTAGAAGATTGTAAAATTCGGCTTTGGTACCAACATCAACACCCTTAGTGGGGTCATCCAACAATAAGAGTTTGGGGTCGCGTAACAGCCATTTCCCAATCACCACTTTTTGGGCGTTCCCGCCGGAGAGGCTACTTACCGGTGCGTCAAGTGATTCCATCACCATGTTCAATGTTTTGGCAATACCATTAGCGTCAGAATAGGCTTTTGTTAGTTTTAAAGGGAAACCATATATCCGCCAATTGGGCAGATGCAAGTTTTCAAATATGGAGCGGATTAATAACAAGCCTTGGGTAGCCCTGTCACCGGGCACAAGAGCGATACCCTTTTTCATGGCGGCGCGGGGATGGTTTGCTGACATTGTTTCGCCAAATAGTGTGATCTGACCTTCAAAGCGCTTATTGCCGAACAAGGTGTGCAGCAGGTTTGTTTGACCCTGGCCGCGTAAACCACCAATCCCCACCAGTTCACCTTTTTTTACAGTGAAGTTAACGCCCGCCAGCACATCCGTTTTTAGGTCTGTTAACTCCAGTGCAATTTCATCTGATATTTTTAAAGTGGTGCGTTCAGTTCTATCTAGTCCGCTTTCATGCCCGACCATTAAGGAAACGATCTCGGTTTGTGAGCTTTCAGCGATCTTTACTTCCCCCACAGAATCGCCATTTCTTAACACAACCGCACGGTCTGCGATCCGAAAGATCTCATCCAAACGGTGCGAGACGAAGATCAAAGCCATGTTCTGATCTTTCCATTCCATGAGCAGGGTGAATAAACAATCAACCTGGCGGCGGTCTAGACTGGCAGTCGCCTCATCCAGGATCAAAACATCCGGTTTGCGGCTGATGGCTTTGAGGATTTCGACGATCTGTTTTTCATCGGGGGGAAGCGAATCGATCACAGCATTAGGTCTCAGGGTTGACTGAAATGTGCCTTCAAACAGTTTTAGCAGTTTCCTGGTTTCGCTGATCGTCTTGCGGGTATCCACTTGGCCGAATTTGGTCAGCGGCTCGTGATCCAGCCAGATGTTTTCCGCCACTGTCATCGAAGGTACTAAACTAAGTTCCTGGTAAACAGCGGTGACTCCGACTTTTTGCGCTGCCGCCGGGTTATTGAATACAACCGGTTCTGAGTTGTAGATGATCTCCCCCGAATCTCTAGAGACAACCCCGGTAATAATCTTTGCCAGGGTGCTTTTCCCGCTGCCATTCGCTCCTACCAGGGCTAGAATTTCACCAGAGTTGACATTTAACGAGCCACCCCTGAGGGCGACCACTCCTCCAAAATGTTTGGTGATGTGTTGGGCATTAAGTGATATCGATTTCAAATTTATTCCATTACGTTTTGATTAGCAATTATCCAATTATACCAATGGCTTGATGGATCCCCAAAAAATGATCTTGCGATATTACAATAATGAAAAAAGGTTCTCTGGCGATCGATCGCCAGAGAACCTAGTTGGAGAACAGACTATTCGAACAACGCCTGTACTTCTTCGAGGGTCATAATGCCATCGAGAAGGTAAGAATCCGGAAAGCCGCCATCTACGTATTCAGCGTAGATTTCAGCGAAATTATCTGGGGTCACAATAACCGGGATCGGAACGATGACGGTTGTGCCGAATTGCCCGCTAAGGGATTCATCCTTTAATTCCTTTCCTTGTAACAACTCCATAGCAATGCGTAGACCAGTAGCGGCAACACCGGGGGCGTTAGCTACGGCAAAGGACTTGAATTCTGGATCTGCTTCCAGGGCTTCTTGCCACAGTTTGAGGAACTTAACGCGGCCTTCACCAACGCCCAGCGGATATTCATCGAGACCGGCAGCTTTTACGGCTTCCATCGCGCCGATAGCCATGCCGTCCTGGGTCCAGTAACCGTCCAGGTCAGGATATGCAGCCAAGAAGTCTGCCATCACCTGCTGACCGGTTGCTTCGTCCCAACTGCCAGTTTCACTGGCTAGCACGTTGATACCCGGGTAGTCTTCAAATTCTTCATAGACACCGGACATGCGGTATTCGTTGGCGGGGTGACCGATGAAGCCTTCGATCAATACAACGTCGCCCTCTTGCAGTTCTTCGGCGAACCATGCAGCGCTGGTCTGGGCCCATTCTTTCTGGTTGTGACCAACGTTGACCACACCGGCAGCCTCAATTTCCTGGTCGATCGAAATGACGACGATGCCCGCTTCGACGGCTTCTTCCAGGATCTGGTTCAAGGCTACTGCGTCACCAGGGTTGACCAAAATAGCATCGACACCCTGGTTCATCAGGTTTTCGATCTGCTGAAGCTGACCTGCAATATCGGTATTCTCGCTCTCGATCACCAGTTCATTGCTTAGACCCATTTCCACGTATTCTTCATTGGTCGTTTCAAGGTCATCGATCATTTGGGTGCGGTATTCGCTAGTGATGAAGGGGTTGGAAATACCAATGGTAAAGGTCTCGCCTTCAACAGCCGGCTCTTCGGCTGCTGGTTCTATGGCTCCTTCGAACAAAGCCTGTACTTCTTCGATGGTCATAATGCCATCCAGGAGGTAAGAATCCGGATAGCCACCATCTACATATTCAGCGTAGATTTCATTGAAATTTTCAGGGTCTACGGTAACTGGGATCGGAACGATGACGGTTGTGCCGAATTGCCCGCTAAGGGATTCATCTTTCAGTTCCTGACCCTCTAGCAACTCCACGGCAATGCGTAGACCAGTTGCGGCCACGCCGGGGGCGTTAGCTACGGCAAAGGACTTGAATTCCGGATCTGCTTCCAGAGCTTCTTTCCACAGTTTGAGGAACTTAACGCGGCCTTCGCCAACGCCCAGCGGATATTCATCGAGACCGGCAGCTTTTACGGCTTCCATCGCGCCGATAGCCATGCCGTCCTGGGTCCAGTAACCGTCCAGGTCAGGATATGCAGCCAAGAAGTCTGCCATCACCTGCTGACCGGTTGCTTCGTCCCAACTGCCAGTTTCACTGGCTAGCACGTTGATACCCGGGTAGTCTTCAAATTCTTCATAGACACCGGACATGCGGTATTCGTTGGCGGGGTGACCGATGAAGCCTTCGATCAATACAACGTCGCCCTCTTGCAGTTCTTCGGCGAACCATGCAGCGCTGGTCTGGGCCCATTCTTTCTGGTTGTGACCAACGTTGACCACACCGGCAGCCTCAATTTCCTGGTCGATCGAAATGACGACGATGCCCGCTTCGACGGCTTCTTCCAGGATCTGGTTCAAGGCTACTGCGTCACCGGGGTTGACCAATATGGCATCGACACCCTGGTTCATCAGGTTTTCGATCTGCTGAAGCTGACCAGCAACATCGGTGTTCTCGCTCTCGATCACCAATTCATTGGTCAGACCCAATGCCATATATTCCTCATTGGTTGTTTCAAGATCATCGATCATCTGGGTGCGGTATTCGCTGGTGATGAAGGGGTTGGAAATACCAATGGTGTAGGTCCCGCCTTCAACAGCCGGTTCTTCGGCTACTGGTTCTTCGGCTGCTGGTACTTCAGCTGCTGGTTCTTCGGCTGCTGGTACTTCAGTTGCAGGTTCAGGTGATGCGCAGGCGGCCAGCAAGCTGATGAACAGCATCAAAGCAACCAACAGCCCTAGGGATTTTTGTAACTTCTTCATTCAATTCTCCTTATAGTTAGTTTTTATACTTTTGTTGAAACGGATTTACTTAGGCCGTACTTGTGTGCATTTTCCAACAACCACCTCCTCTTCATTTGGCATCGTAATTGGCAGATTCTATCATAGATAATATTGTTCTTTTTTCTGCCACAGCAATTACTTAACTATTAATTATGTTTAGATATAAAGTGGTGTTTTTTGATACTTGGATTCAAGTATTAAGTGCAACAGATTGTTCTAAGAATACCTCAATAGGTGTTTTGAAATCAAGGCATTTTCGTGGTCGATTATTGAGCAAATTCACAACCAGTTCAGTTTCATCATCTGTAATATTATCAAAGGATTGCTTCTTGGGAAAGTATTGTCTTATCAAGCCATTGACGTTTTCATTCGAACCTCGTTCCCAAGCAGCATTCGGATGAGCAAAGTAGAATTCTGTTTTCAATTTTTTAGCGATTTGTTCATGATGAGCGAATTCCTTCCCATTATCCGCTGTGATCGTATGCACATCATGTGTCCAGGGCTCTAACAGGTGAGTGATTACATCTTCAACAGCTCCAGCAGTGCGCTGTTCAACCTTGCGCATCAAAACTAATCGAGACTTACGTTCGATAAGGGTTACTAAGGCTTGCTTATGTCTTTTTCCGATCATGGTATCAACTTCCCAGTCACCCAAACGTTGACGAGTTTCGACTTCAGCAGGGCGTTGGTCGATACTCACCCGGTTAGGCAGTTTACCGCGTCGATCGTAGCTGCCGTAGCGTTTACGGCGTTTCTTTTGACAACGCAGATGCTGGTAGAGGTCACCACCGTTCTGTTTGTCAACCAAGATGTGTTGGTAAATCCATTCATGACTGATGTGGAAATCTTGTCTGTTTTTCAACCACCCCGAAATCTGTTCCGGGCTCCAATCCATTCGGATCAAACTCTCTATCAGGTCCCAGGTGATGGGCGGGAAGCGATAATTCGCTTTATTTCTTCTATTGAGAGCCATTTGGTGCGCTTGTTTAGGCCTGTAGCCACGTTTGCCTCGATTGCGACGCAATTCCCGGCTGATCGTGGATCTGTGGACACTAATCTCATTGGCTATCTTTGTTTGGCTAAATCCCATTTTCAACATGAAAGAAATCTGGTATCTTTGTTCGTAGGCAAGCTGTTTATAGGAATTCATAAGTGCTCCTTCGATTTATTCGATGGCTTTTGGCAACGCTTATCCTACCTCAGCTTGCCTTTTTCACCGAATATCGTTGTTGCACTTACGAGTTGAATCTACAATATTAATTGATGCTTGTGTTTGGTATTTTCTACTTGTTCTCAAGACCAAATTTATCAACCGCGTTTTTATATAATTCAACCGTTTTACCGGTTCCGGTGCGGGTCACGCCGATCTCGCGCAATTTCAAGACGATTTCCAAAGAACCAGAGTTACCGGCTGCTTTTACTTGAACTTCGGGGGCGGAATGTTCTCGCATGAGTTTCAAGTCGTGCATCGTAGCGCCCTGGTAGCTATATTTTCCATCCGGTCCTTTTATGTAGTTGTAACCAGTAGATGTTTTAACAAAATCTGCGCTGTGTTTACTGCAAATCTCACAAAGTATGATCTTGTATTGGTCATCTGGCAACAGGTCATTTTCAAAGATCACCTTAAGAGCAGCACCGGCTTTTTTTGTTATTATTCTGATCGTTTCAATTTCCTTATCAACATAGTCCCAATCTTCACTTAACACCTTGCCGATATTAATGACCATATCGACTTCAACCGCGCCGTCTGCGATGACCTGCTCTGTTTCGGCTGCTTTGATTGCTATGCTGCTGTTGCCGTGTGGGAAGCCAATCACCGCACCAACCAGCACGTCTGTGCTTTTTAAGTATTCGGTGGCCTGGCGTACATGGTAGGGCTTTACGCATACAGAAGCGGTGTGGTATTGGGCAGCCACAGCGCAGCCTTCCTTCAACTGTTCATCGGTTAGAGACGGGCTTAAGAGAGAGTGGTCAACCATTTTCAGTATTTCTTGTACATTGTTCACGTTTTGTTCTCCGTGGATTAAGCGATTTTTACAACCATACCAGTTTTTGACGATTCAAGGCAGGCCAATACGGTTTCTAAGGCTTTATAACCTTCAGTTCCTGGAATGGCCGGTTCAGTATCATTGATGATGCAATCTGCAAAGGCATCAATGATCCCTGATTTAACTTGCTCGACGTTACTAGATTTTTTACCCGTCTTGTGATACTCAGCTTTTTCATGATCGTAATCAACAATTAGGGAATATTCGGGATGGGCATAAAGCTGTAAAACACCCTTTTCGCAGTAGAAGGTGCTGCTATTGTCTTCCTTCTGGTAGGTCCAGCTGACGATCACTGTGCCGGTCGCGCCCTTTTTGGTCCTCAATATGCAGGTGGCGTTATCTTCAACATCGATCAGTGTGCCATCCGGGTAGGTCTTATTGAGCGTATCTGCAAAAGCGGACACCTCTACATAATCGTCTTCCATGATCCAGTGCAACAGGTCCAACTTATGGATTGCCAGGTCTCCGAGGCAGCCCATAGCGGTAATGCTCTTTTTGTAAAACCAGGTGCTCTCACCATCAATAGCCCAATATTCACACCCTGGGTGACCAAATACAGAGCGGAAAGTTAGTACCTTTCCCAATTTTCCAGATTGGATGATCTCCTTCGCTTTTTGGTTGGCGACTTCCAAGCGCTGATTATGGGCAATCATCAATTTCCTTCCGGTCTTTTTAGCCGTATCAATCATTTTCTGGGCGTCTTCAAGGTTGGTTGCCATTGGCTTCTCGCACAGCACATCTTTACCGGCTTGTAGCGCAGCAATGGTCATCTCTGCATGTGTTGTATTGGTGGCGGCCACGATCACGGCGTCCAGTTCTCTGTCTGCAATCAAATCTTTATAGTCTGTGTATGATTTGCAGTTATATTGAACTGCCATTTCTTCAGCTCTTTCTCTAACAACGTCGCAAACCGCGCCGACTTCAGCATGTTCATTGTCGCGCGTTTCAGGGAGATGTCTGTACCGCACGATACTTCCAGCGCCGATGATGCCGATCTTGATAGTCATCGCTCAATCCTCCTTGTGGGCGATTATGCCCACCACAATTCTGGTTGTTCCTCGGTTAAGATGATATCGCTCAAAAAATTGATCGCTTTAGTGAGCCCTTCTTCCCTGGAAGCGAGAGGGTCTTCATGCTCAATGCTGATGGTGCCATCGTATCCGACCAGTCGCAAATTGCGGATGATGTCCTTCCAGACCAGGGCATCGTGACCATAACCGACCGAATGGTGGTTCCATGAGCGGTTCAAACCTTCTTTGAAGTGTTTCGTGTCCAGTACGCCGTTCTTGGCTGTATTGATGGTGTCAATGCGTGTGTCTTTGGCATGAAAGTGGAATATGGCTTCATGCAGTTCACGGATGACAGCTTCCGGCTGCGCTTGCTGCCAGAACATATGGCTCAGGTCAAGATTGATGCCAATATTGTCACTCTCGATGCCGTTTCGCAGTCGCCAGAATGTTTCCGGGTTGTAGACGCAGAATCCGGCAATCGGTTCAATTGCTACTTTAACGCCATGATCGGCGGCATATTTTATGGCCTTTTTCCAATAAGGAATCAGCACATCGTTCCATTGGTAGTCCAGGATGGTGTGCCAGATTTCTGACGGCCATAGGCAGGTCACCCAATTCTGGGATTTGTCTTCCGGCGATCCACCGGGGCAGCCCGCAAAGGTGATGACGGTATCGACCCCGATCTTTTCTGCCAACTGTACGCCTTTCTCCCATTCCAAATGGAATTTATCGGCGATGTCCTTTTGAGGGTACACTGGATTTCCCGAGCAGTTGAGCGCACTGATCTTGACTTGATATTTATCCAGCAGCGCCATAAATTCAATTAACGCCTTGTCATTATTCAGCAGGATATCAGGGTCAGCGTGGGCAGTGCCCGAATACCCACCGGCGCCCAGTTCCACTGTGTGGATGTCCTTGGTTGTCAGATATTTCAATGTGTCTTCAAGGCTCCAATCTGAAAACAGTACGGTGTATACGCCAAGTCTCATTTTGCACTCCTTTATTAGTAGACTTTTTTAAGGTTAGGATATTGCTCTTGAGAATATCAGTATTTCTGAATAACACTGAATTCATATTTATCCGCTTTGTAGTAACTGGTGGAAGCCTCGATAGGCTCACCGTTATCAAGGTATGCAGTCGTATGAACCAACAGCAAGGGGGCAGTCCCAGAAAATTTCAATAAGGATTTGTGCCATTCATCAGCCAGTACGGCACTGACCACGTGGTCAATCCTGGTGATTAACAATCGGTATTTGGTCAGCAGCAAGCTGTACAATGATTCTTTTTCGAAATCCTCATCACCTAACTCCAGACATGCGTCGGTGATGATGGTTGTATACTGCACGCCGATGGGGGTGTCATCCCCAAAACGGAGGCGGATCAATTCTAAGGAATTGCTCCCTATTTTGCTGTGTAGGGAAGAGGGAGAAGTTTCATCTATATGTCCTCTATTGATACGCAAAACTTCGGAATGCGGGGTTAACCCCATTTCGATCATCTGTTTGGCAAAGCTGCGATCCAAAAAGAATTTCAAGCGGTTTTGACCCGCCAAAACGACGGTGCCGCGCCCCTGCGTTCGTTCCAGCAAATTTTCATTTACCAAGCGTGTAACGGCTTCACGGAGAGTTTGGCGACCAACACGATAGGCTTCGCTGAGTATTTTTTCAGTGGGGAGCATATCTCCAGGCTGAAGTTTACCCGATTGCAACAGATTCAATAGATCCATATGCACCTGTTGATAAAACGGGATGGGGCTATTTTCATCTACAGATTTGATGCCAATATCTTCAACGCTTTTTTGTCTGAATTGCATTCCGCTCTCCAAATCCTTGATATAATCTTGAAGGTGGAATCACCTAGTTATACATCCGTATCTATTTTATAATAATGGCAAATTTCGCCTTTGTCAAGCCAATAAGGCAGAAAATAGCAGTATATATCCGTATCTATGGGGCAATGAAACAATAAGTGCTAGTTTGACCGTACAAATAATTGGAATATGTGCTATCCATATCTGATTTGGATGCAGCCAAACCGAATGACATGTTTTTCAGGGCATAATATAAAAGATGGAGCATATCAGATGGAAAAATATATATTGGGTGTAGAAATCGGGGGTACCAAGCTTCAATTAGCGATCAGTTCCCGTGATGGTGAAATTCTTGACACACACCAGGGAAGAGTGAATGTCGATGCGGGCGCTCGAGGCATCCAGGAATGGCTTGAAGACCATATACCGGCGATGTTTTCCAGAGTTAGTGACCTGAAAGGAGAATTGGTTGCGCTGGGCTGTGGGTTTGGCGGACCGATCGATTCTGCTAAGGGCGAAGTTTTGAAATCGGTGCAGATACCCGGCTGGAGCGGTTTTCCGTTAAAAGCCTGGTTTGAGGAGAAGTTCAACTTGCCAACCGTCATCGCCAATGATTCGAATGCAGCTACTTGGGGGGAATATAACAATGGCAGCGGCGTTGGTAGTCGATATTTCTTTTATACCAATATGGGCAGCGGAGTAGGTGGCGGAATTGTAATTAATGGACAGTTGTATGATGGTCAAGGATATGGCGCTGGAGAATTTGGGCAAACTTATGTGCCGGATTGGACCCATGACCAGCCGGGCAAACCCGAAAAGATAGAAAACCTGTGTTCGGGTTGGGCGATTGAAGAACGTTTGCGAACGGCAAAATATGTCCCCCATGACTCGTTCCTGATGGAGTTGGCCGGCGGGGATGCCCAGGCTATCGATGCTCGCAAGCTGGTGGAGGCGGCACGCGCCTGTGATGAATTCGCATTAAAAGAGATCGATCTGATTGCTTATTCAATGGGTTTGGGACTCGCGAATATGCTTTGCTTGGTGAATGTGGAAGTGATTGCAATTGGTGGCGGAGTATCGAATATGGGAGATCTGCTGATCGAGCCGATCAAAAAATATGCGCAGAAATATGAATTCATAAGCAGCCATAAAAACTATAAGATCGGTAAGTGTGAATTGGGAGATTCGATCGTGCTGGTTGGCGCTATATTGATTACTAGAGACACTCTCAATCTTTGATAGCTTTCGCTGAAATGCGCGATGCCGGACTTTACAACTATTACAAACGGATCGATTTGCAGTAATAAAGATACAGCCAGGGGATTTTGGCCTAAAACGAGTTTGCAGAATACCAAATATCTGGGGATATCATTTGGTATGAAATATTTACATACTACGGGAGAATATCGGGTAAAATTGGAAAGGTCTCTAGATTCTATGCCGCTGAAGACTATTGTCAAGACGGGTTAACCTTGTTCGAAACATCCATAATTCCGATGGGTTGTACCAAGCTGTGTAAGACCATGAGTTGCAGTTTCTAATCGGATCAGAGGTAGCTCTGGCAGAGGTGTGGCGAAGAAAATTTTGGGATAAATGAGCGTGAATGGTCCATAAAGGCGTTCGCAAAGTCCCTGATCGTGGTGTTCACTAGAGAATCACAACTTGTCCTCATCCCAATTTATGGACGTCAGCGCGGTTTCGGATATTTATTTCAAAGGAATTTATATTGTTTAGGAGTATCCCATGAGCAAAAAAGTAAAAGTTGGTATGGTCGGTGCGGGGTTTGTTAGCGATATCCACTATGCTGCTATCAAAGATTGGGTGCATAACGCCGAAGTGGTTGCCGTGGTAAGCCCCAATAATGCTGAAACTTTTGCTAAAGAACGCGGCATTCCTGATGCTTATCGTGACCACTGCGAAATGTTGGAAGACAAAGATATCGATGTTGTAGTTGTGGGAATTCCCAACGACCTGCATTGCCAAGTGACCGTAGATGCTGCTAAAGCTGGAAAACACGTCATAATTGAAAAACCGCTCTGCGTCACCCTGGAAGAGGCTGATGAGATGATCGAGACCTGCAATCAGGCTGGGGTTCTCTTGATGTACGCAGAGGAGCTGCTCTTCGCGCCTAAGTATGTTCGGGCGAAGACTCTAATTGACGAGGGTGCAATTGGGGAGCCGTTCCTCGCTAAACAGTCTGAGGAGCACCCTGGACCACACATGCCCTGGTTTTGGGATGTGAATCGCTCTGGGGGCGGCGTAATGATGGATATGGGCTGTCACTCCATCGAGTATACTCGCTGGGTGTTAGGCAAGCCTAAAGTCAAAAGCGTCACTGCTTTCATGGATACATATATCCATCAGGATCGCACTGAAGGTGAAGATCATTCTTATACAATCGTCGAATACGAGGATAGAAAAGTCGCTATGCTGGAAAATAGTTGGGCTAAAGGTGGCGGCGTTGATGATCGCTGTGAGATTTATGGGGTGAAAGGCCACACCCGCGCAGATCTCTTACGTGGAAGTTCACTGCTCACTTACTCCGAAGAAGGTTATGGTTATGCTGTAGAAAAATCCGGCGCCACTAAAGGCTATACCTTCACCATGTTCGAAGAGATTTGGAACTACGGTTTCCCGCAGGAAATGCAGCATTTCATCAATTGTGTGCTCGGTAAGGAAACTTGTATGGAAACAGGTCAGGACGGCCGTGAAGTATTGAAAATCATTTATGCTGCCTACCAGTCAGCCGGGGAGGGGCGCAAAATTATCTTTCCATATGACCCGCCAACGGCAGCAAAACCAATCGATTTATGGAAACAAGGAAACTAGCATAATGACAACCGCACTAAATAGTAAGACGATTACGTATGAACAACTCGCCAAGGTTATAGACCATTCTCTACTCAAACCTGAATTAATCGAAACAGATATTATTGAAGGGTGCGAACTGGCTCACCGTTACCATGTTGCGACGGTTTGTGTAAAACCTTGCCATGTCAATCTGGCTGCTGAAGTGCTTAAAGATTCGGATGTGTTGGTCAGCACGGTTGTGGGATTCCCGCATGGGAGCAACCTGACTGCTGTCAAGGTGGTTGAGGCTGAATTGGCCATGGATGAGGGTGCTAAGGAACTGGATATGGTTCTCAATATCGGCCAATTACGTTCTGGAAAATATAACTATGTGCGCGAGGATATAAAAGCAGTTTGTGATGTTGCCCATGCACGTGGGGTGAAAGTTAAAGTTATCTTAGAGAATGCTTATCTCACCGATGAAGAAAAAGTGACTGCTTGTAAATTGTGTGAAGAAGCCGGGGCTGATTGGGTAAAAACTTCCACGGGTTTCGCACCGAGCGGGGCAACGCTTGATGATCTGCGCCTGATGCGGGCCAATGTCAGCGAAAAAGTGCAGGTGAAGGCCGCCGGTGGGGTTCGTACACTGCCCGCATTGCTCGAAGTCATCGATGCGGGTGTCACACGCTGTGGTGCTACCGCTACCGCTTTGATCCTGGATACATTCAAAATTCAGCAAGATGACCAGGAGATAGAAACCCCACATGACTCAGATCCCGGAGCTTACTAACCTTTACTTGCTAAAGATATCCCTCAGTTAGGTTTTATCAAGGAGTGTTGAATGATCGATAAAAATTCTCTCAATGTTGGCATTGTCGGCACCGGATTCATCGGCCCAGCCCATCTGGAGGCGTTGCGCCGAAATAATGTGCGGGTGATCGGTTTGGCGGAGGCGACTACAGAATTAGCATCGGATAAAGCTGCAGAATTAGGCATAACAAAAGCCTATCCATCTTATGAAAAGATGCTGGCTGATCCAGATATTCACGTGATTCATCTGGCAACCCCCAACTACTTACACTACCCCCATGCCAAAGCTGCTCTGGAGGCCGGGAAGCATGTCGTTTGTGAGAAACCCCTGGCGATGAACAGCCAGGAATCCGCCGATCTGGTCAAAATTGCGCGGAAGACAGAATTGGTCAATGTCATTAACTTCAATATCCGCTTCTACCCGATGGCACAGCAAGCTCGCCAAATGGTTCAAAACGGTGATTTGGGCGATATTTTCATCTTGCAAGGTTCTTATCTTCAGGATTGGCTGCTGCTGCCTACAGATTGGAATTGGCGGCTGGAGCCTGAGCTAGGTGGTACGCTGCGCGCCATTGGGGATATTGGTTCCCACTGGTTGGATCTGATGACCTTTATCACTGGTCTGAAAGTCAAAGAAGTTTACGCCGATTTCAAGACCTTCCACCCAATTCGCAAGAAACCACTCAAACCATTGGAAACGTTCACCGGAAAATTATTGCCCCCTGAAGATTACGAAGATAAACCGATCCACACCGAAGATTATGCCAGCGTGCTGCTGCATTACGAAAATGGCGCCCGCGGTATTTTGACGGTTTCACAGATCAGCTCTGGTCGCAAGAATCGCATTTTCTTTGAGATCAATGGCTCGCTATCCTCATTGGTTTGGAATGGGGAACGCCCCAACGAATTATGGATCGGGCATCGCTCACAACCAAACCAGGTTTTGATGAAAGATCCCTCGCTGCTCTCTCCAGAAGCGCGTACCACCGCTTCTTATCCCGGCGGTCACAATGAGGGCTTTCCAGATACTTTCAAGCAACTATACAACAAAGTTTATAACTACATCTTAGCAGGAGATTATTCTGCCCCGACAGATTTCCCCACTTTTGCCGATGGACACTACGAGCAGGTGCTCTGTGAGGCAATTGAACACAGCGCCAAAGAAGGTGAGTGGGTTGATGTCACCATCTGATTAATATTATTGGAGGATAAATTATGAAACTTGGAATTTTCACTGCAGCATTTCCTGGCAAACCACTCGAAGAAGTAGCAGCCTGGTCTGCTGAAAGTGGCTTTGAAACATTGGAGATCGCTTGCTGGCCGCTCGAAAAAGCCGCTCGCCGCTACGCCGGTATTACCACCATCGATTTGAACGATTTTGATGTAGCCCAAGCAAAAGAAGTTCATGCTGTCTTGAAAGATTACGGACTGTTAATCTCATCTTTAGGTTACTACCCCAACCCCATGCACCCGGACCCCGCACACCGCGATGTGGTTATTGGGCATCTCAAGAAAGTCATCCTGGCAGCGGAACTGCTTGAAGTGCCTATCGTGGGAACTTTCGTGGGCAAGGATAAGAATAAGACCTTACCAGAAAATTTGGAAGATTTTGCTGAAATCTGGCCCCCGATTGTTAAATTTGGTGCTGAGCACCAAGTCAATATCGCCATCGAAAATTGTCCCATGATCTTCTCTTGCGACGAATGGCCCGGCGGAAATAACCTTGCCAGTTCTCCTGCAATTTGGAAGAAAATGTGGGAGATTATTCCCGATGATAACTTTGGCTTGAATCTTGACCCCTCACACCTGATCTTGCAGATGATCGATTACCAACGCGTGGTCTACGAGTTCAGGGATAAGATTTTTCATGTCCACGCCAAGGACATGGAGATTGACCATGAGGGTCTCTACCAAAATGGTGTACTTTCTCAAGGGATGGGCTGGCAGATACCCCGCTTGCCCGGTTTAGGCGATATCGATTGGGGCAAATTCATATCTGCGCTTTACCGGGTTGGCTACGATTACGTCATCAGCATCGAACATGAGGACCGTGCTTTCGAAAAGACCGAAGATTTAATCAAGCGAGGTTTCTTATTGTCCCGCGATGTGCTGCGTCCTTACATTAAATAATATGAAGATAATCGGTTGTGATCTGGGTGGTACCAACCTGCGCGCCGGAATTGTCGATCTGGAAAGCGGGCAGGTGTATCACCTGCGATCCACCCCAACCCTTGCGCGCGAAGGTCATGCTGCCGTGATGGCGCGCATGGGCGCGCTAATTGAGCAAGTCGTCAATGATGGTGACCTGTCAAAAAAGGACATCCGCTGCATTGGCATCGGTGTGCCGGGAGTGCTGGACCTTGAACGTGGATTTACGCTCTTATTGCCTAATCTGCCAGGAACCTGGCCTGAGGTGCCTTTAAGAGACACGATTGCTGACTACACCGGGTTGCCAACGGCAATAATCAACGATGCGCGTGCAATCACTTATGGGGAATGGTGCTTTGGCGCTGGCAGAGGTGTCGATACGATGGCTTGCTTCGCGATTGGAACTGGGATTGGCGGTGGATTGGTCATTAATGGTCGCTTACACCTAGGTATTGGTGGTACGGGCGGCGAATTGGGACACCAGATCATTGATTACAATGGACCTACTTGCGGTTGCGGCAACCGCGGTTGTCTGGAAGCATATGCATCTGGCTCAACGATTTCCGCTAATGGCATAAAAGCTGTCTGTCAGGGTCGCACCACTATCATTGGTGAGTTGGTAGATTACGATCTTAACAAAATTTCCCCCGGGGTAATTGCCCAAGCCGCCGCGCAAGGTGATGAAATAGCACAGACCATCATCGAAGATGCTGGATTCTACATTGGTATCGCGGTTGCCAATGTCTGCGTTTCGATTGGACCGCGCAAGATCGTAATTGCCGGTGGAGTGGCCCAAATTGGTGAACCAATTCTGGCGCCAATTCGGCGCACACTCCGTGAGAGGGTGACTATCATGCCAGTGGGACAAGTCGAAGTTCTTCAAGCCCAACTGGGTGGAAACGCAGGGGTAATCGGTGCAGCAATGTGGGCAGTTGAAAGCCTTAAATAAAGATCAAAGCCCCGAAGATCAGGGCTTTTTGAAACAAAAAAGCGATCAAGAATACATACGAATTATACAAATGGTGTTTATGTTAGCGTGGATTTAGGGAGCATCAATGTACGTGCTGGCACAATCACCCCGCAAGGAGATACACTTACCTGGCAGGCAACTGAATATGAAGTATTTGCATACTACGAGTATGACCGATAACTACTAAAAAACAAAAGCGAGCATTTTGTAAAACAGAAAAAGTGTGCTCTCAAGCACGCTAAATGGACTCTTTTTTTTGAAACATTAGGTCCAAACACCGACACCGATTTCTATCCCCTAAATTTAATTCCAGATGGGTTCATTCCTGTCAGGACCGCCTGAATTTCAAATAATAAAAATAACCTGCTCATGTAGATGGGCAGGTTGTTAATTGGTTAGTACGATAGCTTCGTCTTGATAATAAGCGATGATTGGCAAATATGATTTAATCAATATGTATTAGCAATTGATGAATTTATAGCTTATTCTGTGAGTGTGCGCTTGCAAGTGGTTGTATAATCGTTTATGATTCACCGTCGCCTATTTTAATACGGACGTTGAGATATTGTAAACATTTTTAGCACATCTGATATAAACTGATTGGATCCATCTAGAAATATTAATTAGGTTCCTATTATTTGAATAGCATCGTCCTATGAAGATCAAACAATACATAACAATTGTAGTCCTATTATTGCTAGCAGGCTGCAGTAATAATACGGGAGAAGAAACCATTTCTGCTGCTATTGTCACTGACACACTTCCATCACCTGAGGTGATAACGACTTCAGTACCAGATGCAGAAACAACTGCAAAGGGATTTTTATTTGCATGGAAGCAGGGTGATTACCAGGAAATGTATAGAGCGCTCACCTCGGCATCAAAACAAACGATCACAGAAGAACAATTCGTCCAACAATACACAGAACTATCAAATGAAGTTGCGTTGAGTGAGCTTGATTACGATATTATTAATTCTGAAACAAGCACTGCAAACTCCAAAATTGAATATAAAATAAAATTACACAGCTCCATTATTGGGGACATTATTCGTGACTATTCAATGAATCTTGATTTGGAAGGTGGACAATGGCGTATTCAATGGGACAATACCTTGATGCTGCCTGAATTAGCGGATGGTAATTATCTCAAAATGGATTATGATATTCCACCCCGTTCAACCATATATGACCGCGATGGTGAACCCCTGGCACTTCAGACAGAAGCAACTGCTATCGGTTTATATCCAGATTATATTGACCTAGAAGAGGATTTTGGAATCGTCACTTTACTTGCGCGGGTGACAGGTATACAGGCTGGTGTAATCCAGGAAATGATTGAGGAGGCTTTACCGGGTGCGTATCTACCAATGGGTGAAGTTGCGTCTGATGAGGATCCAGCGCGATTAAATATATTATCAAGTTGGGGGGCTATCGTTGCTTCATCGTATAATTCACGGTTTTATCCAGATGGGGGTGTTGGACCACATATTGTTGGATACGTCAGCTCAATTCAAGAAGATGAAATTGAAGAATTCCGCAGCCAAGGATATCAAGGCAGCGAGCGAGTAGGACGTGAAGGAATCGAGAGATGGGGGAATTCGATTATAGGCGGCTCAAACGGTGGAGATTTATTCGTGTTTGACAGCGATGGAAAACCAATAAAAGACATGGGTTCTGCGGTAAGTCAACCTGGACAGGATATTTATACAACTATCGATTATGACTTACAGAAAGCCGCACAGGAGGCAATTGCCGGTTTCCGTCGTGGCGCTGTAGTGGTCATAGAGCGTGACACAGGACGATTATTAGCGATGGCTTCTTCGCCGTCTTTTAATCCGAACGCATATGAGTTTGAGAATATCAACTGGAGTAACTTAATTTCGGAAATAACAAGTAACCCGGATAACCCACATTTTAATCGAGCCGCTCAAGGTCAATACCCGTTGGGTTCTGTATTTAAAGTGATAACAATGGCTGCGGCTTTGGAAAGTGGTGTATATACTCCTGATACTCTTTACGAATGTGGTTATGTGTTTGATGAATTATTTGGTTTCCCAAGATATGACTGGACTTATGAACGCTTTCAAAACGATGGGGTGACGCGTCCTAGTGGGACCTTAACTCTGGTAAGAGGGTTGATTAGATCGTGCAATCCTTATTTCTGGCATATAGGTTTGGATCTTTATAAACGGGGTTTAACAACTGCAATCTCTGACATGGCGCGTGGATTTGGTTTAGGAAGCATTACAGGAATTGATGTCATTGAAGAAGAGTCCGGTCAGGTACCAGATCCACAAAGTGAAGTGGATGCTATTAATCTGGCAATAGGGCAGGGTGATTTACAGGTAACACCATTACAAGTAGCAAATTTTATGGCTGCTATAGGAAATGGGGGAACTTTATACCGTCCCCAGGTTGTTGAAAAAATAGTGACACAAGATGGTAATGATACTTTCTTATTAGAACCAGAAGTAATCGGCGAACTACCTGTTTCTCAAGTCAATCTGGAAGCGATACAAGAGGGGATGGTAGGTGTTGTTTCTAGTGAAATTCCACCTGGCACAGCATTCCGGGCATTTTCTGGATTAGAGTTCCCTGTTGCTGGTAAGACAGGTACAGCGACATCGGGATCAGGGGAACCGCATTCCTGGTTTGCTGGTTATTCATTTGCCGAACAGGAAGATAAACCTGATATCGCCATTGCGGTAATGATTGAGAATATCGGCGATGGCTCCGAATATGCAGCTCCAGTTTTTCGCAGAATTGTAGAGACGTACTTTTACGGTTCTCCTCAAAAACTTTACCGATGGGAATCACAGTTCAATGTTACTCGAACACCTACACCTATTGTGACGGACACTCCCACACCAGAACCGTAAAAATAAATATAAAATGGAAGGTTTTATCAGACTGAGTGGTGGGGCGGAATTAATTCATCCCGCTTTGTCCTGTGGTGATATCGATGTCAATTCTTTTATTACTAATACTGGGCAGAAAGCATGATCGACTACTTGGAGTGCGATTTCATCTGTGAAAAGACGGTTAAATCTGCTATGCTTGGAACTACCAATGACCAGTAATGCATAATTGTCTTTTTCCAAAGCGCGTAAAATCTCATCAATTGGGGTTCCATGACGTAGTTCAATATGCGCATCTATGCCGATGGAGCGAAGCATTCTTGTAAAATCTCTGATATTGCGAGCAATTCTGCTTTCAGTTTGGAGCAATTCTGAGAGATTTTCATCCAGACGATCCATTCCAGAATACATGCTTGGGATCATTGAGACGACGTGTAGGAGTGTGATTTTGGCATTAAATGCTTTTGCAAGTCTTGCGCTCATCTGCACTGTTGGATTTGATGCCTTGCGACCGGCAATAGGAACAAGAATCTTATCTAGGTTCGAACTTGGTTGTCTAACGATAAGAACTGAGATAGGGGATTGATCGACAATGCGTCTTGACACAGAGCCTAAGAACAGCTCTCCGAACGAGGGCTGGTCATGAGCCCCCATTATTACTAAGTCATAATCGCCATTTTTTATTTCTTCCAGGATCTGTTCAGCGGGAGTACCATACCGAATTAGTTTTGAAACCGAAGTAAGGTCGAGAAGTTTGCATGCGTTATTAAGAATCGATTCGCCCACGTGTGGGGATTCAGATGCTGAACGAACAGACATTACTGTTGCTTTCGATTGCAGTACCTTAATAATAAGTTTCCCGAATTCTACAGTAGAGGTAGCATATGGAAAGTTGCTAATACAAAGTAATATACGCATACAAAATCCTCAATAGACGTCTACATCAACTACCACTTACTAATTTGTAGGCGACCAATATCGCTCCTATGAATGGTAAAAAAGAAAATAACAATCGAATACGTGGACCTGTAAAATATCTTGTCGAGAGGGCACCTATTTGTGCTCCGATCGCCGCCCCGAGGAGCATAACCAATGCCATCATTATGTCTACATTACCTTTTAAAGAATGAGTAAGGGTTCCATAACCAGCTGAGAATATTATTTCAAAAAGATCGGTACCTATAGCTATATGAGTTGGAACGCCTATCACGTATACCAGCAGAGGCATTCGCACAAACCCGCCACCTACGCCTAAAAAACCTGCCAGAACACCTGATATAAAACCTACCAGTAATACAGTCCATAATGAGATAGAACGGATACCTGACACAGGAAACGAGATCATTGGCGGTATGTGTATTCCATAAATGCGCTGTGATAATCCTTTGAAGCCTACAGCCTCATTGGCTGAGATTCGTTGTGTACGTATGATTTGTGTCGCACGCAGGCTTTCAATAAACATAAAACTACCGATGACTAACATGATAGCCACATATATCCAACCGACGAATTGATCTACACGTCCTGTTTGCTTCAAGCTTTCAAACAATTGTGCACCAGCTTCGACCCCTATTATTGTTCCTACAACCATTATTAAACCGAGTTTTATATCTACATGACCTAAAATCCGATGCCGGCGTGCAGCTACGACCGATTTGCCGGTCATATGGGCTAAATCTGTACCGACAACAAAATTCATTGGCACACCGGTTAGGAACATAAGTGGACCTGCGATGAAACCGCCGCCGACTCCGAAAAAACCACCTAGTATGCCTACCAGGAATCCAATACCAGCTAGAAAGATTGGATTGATGGTAACTCCGGATATTAAGAATTCCATCAGTTTACTCGAATCGTTTCAATCCTACCCAATCCAGGACATAAAAGGTTAGACGTTCTAATAGCACCCCTTGAAGACCGATTAAAATAAGTGAAACAATGGCATAAACAGTGAGATTATTATCAAAAAGGTTTTTTATCGGTTCATTGAGATAACGTAGAATTACCAGAAAATATAGCGTGACTAATCCGCCGTATATAATGAATTCGATAATCAGATTTATAACAAGTCGTTTGGGGATATGCTTAGTATTAATCTGGCTATTGTCTTGTCCCATTACTTTTGTCCCTCATCATTATTGGGTTCTTGGACATCCACATCACGCAGTTCTCGTATCAACACTTACCACTGACCCGATTCGAAAATTTTTTTGCAAAAAACTTGCTTGAAGTTAATAAGTACCCCTTATTATACTGAAGAAGTTAATTGATTCCTGGTATGTGAACAATGTCACTTTTTTCGAAAATACTCCCAACCTGTATTGGTGGAGAAAGTAGAGCATAAAGTGATGGTGGGACACTGATATCAGCAAGGTAAAGCTCGCCGACTATATCATTCAGATGATTGGAGAGCAGTCCGGTTTTTGGCAATGCAAGGGTCATCGTTACTGTCGCTCTAATTACCGGATTGAAGGTTTTGCCAGTCGTAGTATCGAGACCAGACGGTGTATCGAGGGCTAGAATTGGGGTGTTTTTTGAGTTCGCCCAAAGTATTAATTTTTCTGCACCACCACGAGGGTTGCCTTTTAAGCTATAACCAATCATTCCGTCAATGATTAAATCGGAAGAATTAATCGAAGATATTGCATTGGTTTGGTATATTGGTATTCCCATATGGCGTGCGATCTCTAATTGGTGGGCTGGAACAGGCTTAAATATATCTTCGTTGTTTGTTAAGAAAATCGTCACCTTTGCACCATAGTTATGTAAACGGCGCGCACAAACCAGCGCTCCTCCACCGTTACCTCCAGTACCAGCTAGGATCACAACGTCCTTATTATGAGGATTGCCGTTGAAGAATCTTTTCCGCGCAAGATGTGCAAGATTGCGTCCGGCATTTTCCATCATTTGAGCGAGCTCAATTTTATATTCATCGATCATAAGACTGTCTACTTCAACCATCTGATCGGTAGATATTTGTGGTATGTTACCTTCATATTGAGGGAATATCATTTTATAGCCTATTCATATTTCTGTTTGGTTGATATATAGTGGAATTAAAATCCGATAATATCACAAAACGATGATTATCGGATTCAGAATAGATATTGTAATTTCTTTTAGTTACATAGCAATTTTTCCACTAGTACCAGAAGATGCGAACTTAAATTTGTTGAGATTGTATTACGTACAGAAGAGATTCGATCTCTTCCCGGCAATCAGGGCACATATCCAAGTGATGTTTAATTAAAGGCATCATCTTTTCTGCATCTTCACCATGAGACACCATTTCGGCGTATTCGTCAAGTAATTGCAGAACATCATCGCAAGAATCTTCCTCTTCTTGCGTTTGTTCGACCATATGCATTAGTTTTGTGAGCATAATTTTTTGAGACTGGGGATTTTGTGTGGTTGGTTTAAATACATTCCTGAGTTTCTGAGTGATTGATCCAATCCAATCCATAACTTTCCTCTGATACTAAGATGTGATGTGAGGTGATATTCTTACGCTTGTTCGAAAATTGTTAATACATCCTCAGGCGTAAGACCTTCTTGAGCCATACGATGTTTGAGCCGCAATCGTGCGTCATGTAGTAATTTATAGAGTGCATTTCGGGTTGTGTTCATCCGACGAGCAACCTCTTCAATTGGCATTCCCTGAATGCTTATTGCGGTCATAGCTTGTCGCTGCTTATCTGTGAGTTCTTCCATTATCAAACGTTGAACTTGGGCAAGCATATCTGCTTGCTCTACTGAAGTTTCCGGGCTTGGGGAGGAATCGGCTACAATTCGAGGTGCTGCTGATATTGTTTGATCTTCAATAATGTTGTCAAGTGAGACATCACGCCACTTTCTCCGACGCAATTCAGTCAAGGCGATACGCACAGCGATTTTATGCACCCAGGTGGTAAACTGACTGCGACCTTCAAAAGTGTCCAAGCGCGATAATACTCGTAGTAAAGTCTCTTGAGCTACTTCATCAATTAGAGGCTCGAATTGAGGGTTGTCAGACGAGAGATACTTACCAACCCCATAAGGCAAGCCTTTAGCGATAATCGCTCTGAGGTCTTGCAGGGCAGCTTCCTGGTCCGGACCAGAAGTACTCAAGTCAGACAGCCATTGTTCATTGTTTCTTTTTTGCATCCACTTCTCTTATCAATGATTGATATTTTTTGTTTTCGTATTTAGGATGAGAATTAATTGATTGTTCCATAAATTTAGAAAAGTCAATTAAATGCCGACAGGGTTTTATACCACATTTATCAGGAATTTTGTAAGATTAGTTAAATGTAAGAGCCTGCTTTGATTTCTCGAAGCAGGCTCAATATGACACACATCATGTGACAAGTCATTGCTGACCTTTGAAGTTTAATGTGTAGTGTTATTGTAAAACCAGTTATAGGCGTAATAACCAGAACCTGTTACACTTTGTAAGCGGATAGATATTTTATATGAACCTTTAAGTTGGTGCGGTATATTGAACGTAAAAGATTTACTTCCACCATTTCCAGTATTAATTGTGTCAACGTGATATCCATTGACTCCTTGAGTACCCATTGGACCCATGAGCACCTTGAACTTATCTTTCGGTGGCAAGTTATGTGTTTTAATTGTTACAGTGTTATTTCTTTCCACGCCTGTAATCATAAAGGTGGGGATTCCCTTATACCCGTTATTATGATGCGTCCCTCCTCCTGTACCGGCTGTATTGTTGTAAAACCAATTATAGGCATAGTAACCTGAACCGGTGTTACTTTGCATCCTAATGGAGATCTGGTAGGAACCCTTTAATGCGGCAGGAATTTTAAATGTATACTTGAGGGTACCTCCACCTTTTGATGATACCGTGGCGACTGTTATTCCATGGATGCCGCGGGTATGCATTGTACCCATCGTAACAACAAATCTATCTTGGGCAGGAAAATTTTGAGTTCGTATAGTCACTGTTTTATCAGCCGAAACACTTTCGATCTTAAAAGTAGGAATTATACTAGATTGAGGTGCTGCTACGGTAGGAGCAGTAACTACGAGAGAAGCAAGCAGAGCCAGAAGTAGTGAGAAGGACGCTAAATATTTCATGATTATCTCCTATACGCAATAACTGTAGTCCAAATGAACACAAATCTTGTTTCTTACTATTTGTACACTATTTTTATAAAAAAGACAATAACCCATTAACGAAGAAATTTGATCTATTGGAATGAAATTTCACTTTAAGTGGCAACCCAACGACTTGGATATTTCTATATTGATGAATATGTATCAATTAATTAGTGAATGCACCTTGATGCAATTGCGGGGCGTGGTTATACTTATTACTAGAAAAAAGAGCAGATATGATGCGCATAGACACTTTAACTAAATCACTTCCAGAAAACTACAGCGAGGCTGATCGTGAGCAAGTGATACGCGCTTATCAAGTAGCAGAAAATGCGCATAGGGGACAAATACGGGCATCGGGCGAACCATATATTAATCATTGTATATCTGTCGCCTCCATACTTGCAGAGTTGTGTGTACCATCATCTGTTGTTTCAGCTGGGCTGCTGCACGACACCGTTGAGGATACAGATATAACATTGGAGGATTTGGATCGAGAGTTTGGTAAGGAGATCGCCCTTCTTGTAGATGGAGTGACAAAATTAACCCAATTACCGCGAGTTTCACGCGGTGACCAAAGACCGGAGGATCAAGAACGAGAGGAAGAAGAGCGGCAGTTAGCTGACCGGAGGGGAGGTAAGAATCCTGACGAAGAAGTTGAAAAGTTGCATAGAAGCAGACGCTATGATTTAGTATCAGAAACGCTTCGGAAAACCTTTTTAGCAATGGGGGAAGATGTTCGGGTTGTGCTAATCAAGCTTGCAGACCGTTTGCATAATATGCGTACTCTCGGTTATATGCCAGAACAGAAACGAATTCGTATTGCACAAGAGACCATGGATATTTTTGCACCGTTAGCAAATCGATTAGGTATCTGGCAGATAAAATGGGAATTAGAGGATTTAGGATTTCGTTATGTGAACCCAGTTAGATATCGGGAAATCACTGATAATCTCGCTGAATTGAGATCATCTCGTGAGCGAGAAATGGGATCTATTAAAAACGACCTATTAAAAGTTCTGCACCAAGCAGAAATTCAAGCTGAAATTTCAGCCCGCCCTAAGCATATTTATTCGATTTTTAAGAAAATGATGCGTAAGGATGTGCCGTTCGATATGGTCTATGATGTTCGTGCGGTCCGGATTATTGTCCCTGATATACCGTCGTGTTACGCCTCCTTGGGGATTATTCACGCTCATTGGCGACCCATTCAGGGTGAATTTGACGATTATATTGCCGCACCAAAAGATAACTTTTACCGCTCGCTACACACAGCAGTGAATTTCGATGATGGTAGGACGCTGGAAATCCAAATACGAACACCGGAAATGAATCAGAATGCGGAATACGGTATTGCTGCCCATTGGCGTTACAAAGAGGGGGCTGCAAGAGATGAGGATTATGAAAAGCGCATTAATTGGCTACGTTCATTGATGGAATGGCGCCAGGATGTTGAAGACGGACGCGAATTTGTGGATAGTATGAAAAGCGATGTATTTGAGGACCGTGTCTATATTTTTACCCCTAAAGGTGACATTATCGATTTGCCAGTGGATTCCACACCAATTGATTTCGCATATCATGTACATACAGATATAGGGCACCGCTGCCGGGGAGGAAAAATAAATGGCAAACTCGTCTCTTTAGACTACAAATTGAAGACGGGGGATAAAGTTGAAATACTAACAGCAAAACGAGGAGGTCCAAGCAGGGATTGGCTTAATCCTAATTTAGGATTGGTGAAAACCCAACGAGCTAGGGCGAAAATTCGCAGGTGGTTTAAACAACAAGCGCGCGAAGAGAATATGGCGCAGGGGAAAGGTGTTTTGGAAAAAGAACTGCGCCGCCTTGGTTTAGCAGATGTGAGAATAGAACGTTTAGCGAGTGAATTCGAATACCGGAATGTAGATGATTTGTACGTTGCATTAGGTACAGGTGATTTACCAGTCGCCAGAATAGTTAAGTTTCTCACAATAACCGATAAAGAAGATGAAGTGGAACTACCTAAACCGAAAGCTGAAGGGGACAAACCCGTTACTGAAGGTTCGGTTAATGTTTTGGGAATAAAAGGATTATTTACCTCATTGGCTCGATGCTGTAATCCGGCTCCTGGAGACGAGATAGTTGGATATATCACTCGTGGTCGAGGTGCAACGATTCACAGGCAAGATTGTCCCAATATTCTTCGAATTAGTGACCGGGAACGCCTGGTGCGGGTATCGTGGGGTGAACAAGAGAGCACATATCCTGTCCCAATCCGCATAAAAGCATATGACAGAGATGGTTTAATGAAAGACGTATCCACTTTAATTGCTGATGAAGGTGTTAATATGCCAACGGCAAAAGTGGAGACACATCGAAATTTAGCAGTATTTGATATAGTACTAGAAGTACATGATATCCTTCAACTAAGTCGTTTATTAGATCGTTTGGAGAATTTACCTAACGTTATGGAGGCACAACGCATAAGACCAGGTTGAGAATTTACCGGGGGAAATAATTTTATTGTTTCATTCCTTCTAAATGGTACAATTCCGGGTCTATAACTCAACTGGCATTACCAATAAACCATGTCGTAGAATATGATTATTAGTTGATATTGTATCCTGTGAGCTTATGAGTATCAATACAAATCAACTACTTAGTGTTAATGCTGCCAAGGAACGTCTTTGAAGGAGCATTACGACCCTTCCAAGCCTGCCTGTCTAGCTTTTAGATGACTGTTTATAAACAATTTTTTTAATATACAGGATGTAGTCATGACCCGAATTCGTTGCTATTATATTGATTGTGTGTTATGAGATGATGGATACTGCGGCGCATCTGCGATTGAGCTATGCTCCAGATATTGTTTGCATGAATTACACGAGTCCGGTTGATACCGAAGTTGAAGAACGCTGGGAGGATGTAGAAGACGAATTAGATGGCGGGGAAGATAAGGAAATTGGCGATGATGAATCGTGGTTGGAAGAAGACGAATTCAAAGCTGATGTTTAGTCATTTGGAATAATTTCTTCCTTCGTTATTGCGAGTATCCACATAAATGAGTTGCATAATTCGCGCTTTTCATAAAAATAATCTTCTTTCACATTAATAAGCCGTGTTTCTGTTTGGAGCCTTTTAACTTATAAGGCTCTTTTTGTTTCCTGGAAGTCAAATATGAGAAAATCAGTTGATACAGCAGTGGTCAATGAATTATCTTTTACGGATGAGTGTAAATTATCCTATTATTGCCCGGCTGACTGATCATTTTATTAATAATTGATTAGTAAAAATATTTTACTAGAAATTCATGAACATATTCATTTAAAATAGCGCATGTTTACGATATAATCACTCAAATAAGGTTGATAGTGATGAAATTATTGGATGTTAAAAGTGGGAAGAAGGTGTGCATTGTGGGTTTTCAAGGTTCACGAGGGGTGGAACTCAAACTTCGCCAATTGGGCTTGCTTCCGGGGGATACTGCAAAAGTCATTCGCCATGCACCGTTAGGAGGACCTCTCCTTGTCGAATGTAAAGGCAGACGAATAGCTTTGGGCAGGGGGATTGCAGTTAAGATTCTTGTCGAGGAAGTTTGATGCGCTTTGCACTTATCGGTCAACCCAACTGCGGAAAAAGTACATTATTCAACCATGTGGCTGGTTATAAAGCCGAAACGGGTAATTTCGCGGGAACTACTGTTACATATATCGAAAGTAAAATCCTTGTGTCGGGCAAAAAATACCACTTAGTTGACCTTCCAGGTACTTATTCTTTATCGGGGATGAATCCGGCAGAAAAGGTGACACTGCAATATTTGACTTCACGAGAAGTCAGTGTGATCATAAATGTTGTTGATGCTTCTCACCTTGCTCAGGGTCTGGGACTTACTGTTGAATTATTAGAAATGCAGAAGCCTTTAGTGGTGGCACTGAACATGATGGATGAAGCTGCCAGGGAAGGAATGACTATCGATATACCCGAATTACAAGGCTTATTAGGTACACCTGTAGTACCCTTGATAGCCAGTAAAGGGCGAGGAGTACGCAATTTATTTGTGACGGCGCATTACGTTGCCAAACAGGATAATTCTCCTGAAAGGTTGACTTATGCTAAAGATCTTGAGGAAGTAATCCTGGAAATTGCCGGAAATTTGGATGGGAAAGCAGCTATGCTTGAACCTGAACCCTTCGCGATCAAGCTATTAGAAGGTGATATGCAGTGGCAAGATCAAATCCATGATGAATATCCACAGTTGCTACAAAAATTAAACCACGCACAATTAATGATAGAGCAAACCAGAGGTCAATCAGCTGACTGGGTTATAAGTGGGGAGCGTCAAGCCCTGGCGACCAACCTCGCTAGTGCTGTCGTAGTCCAGGGCGAGCGTCGTGTTTCCTGGCGCGATCGAATCGACGACATTTTACTGCATCCTGTTTTCGGATATGTCGCTCTCGTCTTGATCATGTTTCTATTCTTTCAAATTGTTTATGGGATAGGAAGTATATTGGAGCCCCCGCTACTTAATATCTTCTCTCAGTTGGAAGTTTTCCTGGATAACTTAATTGGCGCTGATACACTTTTAGGAGCCTCTTTAATCGGCATTGTACAAGGAATAGCGGGAGGAGTGGCAATCGTCTTTCCCTACTTGGTCCCATTTCTCTTGGGGTTAGGCTTTCTCGAAGATATTGGTTATCTGCCAAGAATTGCTTTCCTTATGGATACATTGATGAAGCGGATTGGTCTTCATGGAAATGCTATCGTTCCTTTTATTTTAGGTTATGGATGTAATGTGCCGGCAGTCATGTCCACCCGGATGTTAGAAAATCGCAGAGATCGCTTCCTGGCAGCAGCGTTATCTACCCTTGTTCCATGTGCCGCGCGTATTGCTGTTGTGTTTGGACTTGTCGCTTTTTACTTAGGACCAACTGTCGCACTTGCGATATATTTCTTTAATTTAGTTGTGATTGCCATCACAGGGCGAATTTTATCCGGCTTGTTACCCGAAAAAACACCAGGACTAATTTTAGAGATGCCAGTTTACCGAATTCCTACAATTCGAACTATTATTCACAAGACCTGGTTTCGATTACACGAGTTTGTAGTTGAAGCTTGGCCAATCTTGATTGCCGGAAGTCTAGTACTGGCCATCCTTATTTTTTATAATTTAGACAATTTCATAAATTCCTTGGTGAGACCAATTACCTGGATTCTGGGATTACCTGCTGCAGTGGGTCTGCCTTTAATTTTCGGAATCCTTCGCAAAGAACTTTCACTGGTGATGCTGTACCAAGCTTTAGGAGGTGTAGAATTCTCCGAAGTTCTGACATCTGTGCAGTTGATCACATATGCTGTGTTTGTGGTATTTTATATCCCATGCTTGGCAACCTTGGCTGTCCTGAAACGAGAACTTGGTATTCGAAATATGGTTATAATCACATTGTTGACAGTTGTTATTGCGATGATCGCAGCTCAGATTGCTCGCCTCCTGGCGATAATCATATTGTAGTGATAACTGATATTAGAAAATTCAATTAAGGTAATTTATTAATATTAGGTACATACTATGCATCTTTTTGATCACTTCGATATTATCGCCCCATTATATGATAGGGTATTTCAAATACAGGAGCCTGAGAATCTAATCGGATATCTGAATTTACCGATTTCTGGAGCCTTATTAGATGCGGGTGGAGGAACAGGTCGAGTCTCTGAGACTATGAGGGAATTAGCTTCTTCAATTGTAATTGCGGACCTGTCGATCGAGATGTTACGGGCGGCAGACGATAAAGATGGATTAAAGACGGTCTGCTCTCACACTGAATTTCTACCATTCCCTGGCGAATCTTTCGAGCGTATTCTAATGGTGGATGCTCTCCATCATGTGTGCAATCATCGGGAAACTTCTAATGAGTTATGGCGGGTTCTAACAAGGGGAGGGAGAATTGTTATTGAAGAACCAAATATTAATATATTCTCTGTGAAAATGCTTGCTCTGGCAGAGAAGCTAGCATTAATGCGAAGTTCATTTATTCCTCCGTCGCGAATCCAATCTTTGTTCGATTATCCTAATGCCAAGACAAGGATAGAGATTGCAAGCTACAATGCTTGGATAATCATCGACAAAACATAATATACATATCAATATGATGGATTAACAAATTCTGGGAAGCATTTCCCCGGAAAGGATACCAACCACACGCGTGCTTCCAATGGGAGTCCTCATTAAGACGCGAGATTGTGGTTCTGGCTTCACCTCGCCAATGATAACGGCTTCTTCCCCATAGCGTTCCGCATGCATTGCTTCTAACACTTTGTCAGCATCATCACGACCAACAATAACAATAAACTTGCCTTCGTTAGCAATAAAAAGTGGGTCGAAACCCAAGATTTCGCATACAGCAGCGACACCTGGTTTAATCGGGATGTTGTTCTCGTCTAAGAAAATACACACTTTAGATTGACGTGCGATTTCGTTAAGACTGGTTGCCAATCCGCCACGAGTGGGGTCACGCATTGTGTGTACCTGATTACTCACATTCAATATGGCGTTAACAAGGTGATTCAAAGGAGCGATGTCACTTTGAATTCCCGATGCGAATCCTAATTCTTGGCGTGCTTCCAAGACTGCGATGCCGTGATCGCCAATTGAACCGGATAGGATAACAATATCACCTGGTTGGGCATTATCCCCACTTATTTCGTGTCCTGGCGGCATAATTCCGATACCGGTTGTGTTGATAAACAGCAAATCTGCTTTTCCCTTTTGAACAACCTTGGTATCCCCTGCTATGATTGTGATATTCGCTTCGAGTGCTGCATCGTGCATTGATCCCACAACTTTTTCTAAAATATCGAAACTTAATCCTTCTTCAAGGATAAAACCGGCAGTTAAATAATTTGGTGTTGCTCCCATCATGGCGACATCGTTTACAGTTCCACATACTGCCAGGCGACCGATATCACCACCTGGAAAGAATAACGGCCAGACAACGTGAGAGTCAGTGCTGATCGCTAGGCGTCCACTAATTACTTCTCCAAATCCTTGGTCTAGGATAACTCCAACGACTCCCGCATCATCATTGGCGCGTAAGTAAGGGTTGTCGAATTGTGGCAAGAACATGTTGGCAATGAGGTCTTGAGACATCTGCCCGCCGCTTCCGTGTCCTAAAACGACCTTTTTTTTATGCTGTAGGGGCACAGGACAGGCAGACCCTTGCATGTCTGGTAAATTTTTAGTCATAATATGTCTACTCAATCTGTTTTCAGAGGGTAATTACGATACAAATTAAGATGGAATATTTTTCCCAGAATACCGGTAATAAGCTGCACATGCGCCTTCAGATGAAACCATGGTCGCTCCTAAGGGATATTCGGGAGTGCACTGGCTTCCAAAAGCTGGGCAGTCAGGAGGTTTTTTCAAACCTTGTAGAATTTGACCAGCAATACAAATTGATGATTCCTCTGTTTGAATTTGATCAACTGCAAATCGATTTAGAGCATTAAATTGAGAAAACTCATGACGCAAGCACCATCCGCTATTGGGGATTTCTCCAATTCCCCGCCATTTTCGATCACATTCCATAAATACCTCGTTGATCACCGCTTGAGCTTGACGATTCCCTTCGTAAGTAACCATTCGAGGATATCCGTTCTCTACATCGGCACGTGTTTCCTCTAACTGGTTTACTGTCATCAGAATTCCACGTAATATATCAACAGGCTCAAAACCAGTCACTACAATAGGAACGCCGAATTTTTTTGCGATAGGAGGATATTCCCAATAACCCATTACCGTACATACATGTCCTGCCGCGAGAAAGCCTTGCACACGATTATGAGGTGAGCTTAAAATTACATACATGGCAGGAGGGACTCGCACATGCGATACTAAGATACTAAAATTGTTTAATCCCAAGGCTTTTGCTTGAATGACACTCATAGCGTTGGCTGGAGCCGTTGTTTCGAAGCCAATTGCAAAGAAAACAACTTGTTGTTCGGGATTCTGTTGGGCGATTTCTATGGCATCCAGAGGGGAATAAACAACGCGAATATCACCACCTGAAGCCCTTACTGAGAATAGATCACGACTAGAACCAGGAACCCGAAGCATATCGCCGTAAGAAGTAAATATTACACCTGGTTGGGATGCAATTTCCTGGGCTTTATCAATTAATTCTAGCGAGGTGACACATACAGGACAACCAGGACCGTGAACAAGTTCGATTTCATCAGGAAGCAGTTGATCAAGACCATAACGCATGATTGAATGGGTCTGACCTCCACATATTTCCATTAAAACCCAATGTCGCGTTACAGTACGATGAATTTCATCCAGTACTGCGTGGGCTAGTTCAGGATCACGAAATTCAGTTAAGTATTTCATCGTTTGATTGAAGAACCTTATGATTTATTTTTTAATTCAAAATGATAGAAAGTTCAATCTATTTCTTGTGAGAGCTCCGTATTTAAATCGACAATTTGGCGAATGATTTCGAGTGTCTCTTGGGCATCTTGCTCACTGATCAAGTTGAGTGCGAATCCAACATGTACAAGTGTATAATCGCCTACCTTAGCCTCTGGCACATATGCGAGACAAGCCTCACGAGTAACCCCGCTAAAATCAATTTTTCCCATCATCAGATCATTATTATCATAGATTTCTATAATCTTTCCTGGTATACCTAAGCACATATAAATATCACTCCTTGAAACATAGTAGCTAATAGCTATAGAGAACTTTGATATCTTTTGGCAGCGATAACGGCTTGACCCAATGATATCCCACCATCGTTGCATGGGATCTGGCGATGGGTCAAGATTGTAAATGAGTGCCTGCGCAAGAGTTCTACAGTTTTTCGAAACAGTGTTAAATTTTGCCATACACCTCCGCTCAATGCGATTGTGGATAAATTATGCTCTTCGCGGAGTATTGTACAAAGGTTCATTACAATTTCAGCAACGCTGTTATGAAAACGAGCAGATATGATTGATGTTGGGACATTTTTGTTTAGATCGCAGACAATCGAATTTATTAATGGAGTGGGATCGATTGTCCTCATCACATTATCAGCAGTATTATTTCCACTGTAAGCTATTTCAATGTTAAATGGATAAACACCTTTGACGTCTGGGTCAACCAACGCCTCAAGCTCGATGGCTGCTTGAGCTTCATAGTTGATTTCTTGTCGCACGCCGATGAGTGCGGAGACTGCATCAAATAGCCGTCCCATACTGGAAGTGAGCGGAGAGTTTAATCCCGTTTGGATTTGGCGATCTAGAATATCAAGAAGAGGCATACTTGCTGTAGATTTCTGTGCTGCATATTCTACTGAAGGGAAATCATCTGACCACTCGATCCCTGACTGAGCCAGCCAAACCAAAGCCATTCTCCAAGGTTCACGTATGGCTTTATCACCACCTGGCAGGGTAACATATCTCAAGTGACAAGGTCGCTCATATTGACGATAATCTGACAATAAGAATTCTCCTCCCCATATAGCACCATCCTCTCCATAACCCGTACCATCAAATGATACCCCGATTACTTTCTCATCATTTCCATGATTGTTTTCCGCCATGCAGGCTGTAATATGGGCGTGATGGTGCTGTATTCCAAAAGCACCTAGTCCTTCCTGTTCGGCACGTTCAAGAGTATACCGGGTAGCCATATAATCGGGATGGAGGTCGTATGCGATTACATCTGGAGAGATACGAAAAAGGCGTTCGTAATGGGTTATCCCATTTACAAAGGATAGAAAAGTTTCGTAATTTTCTAAGTCACCAATATGATGACTCACAAACGCATAATTATTGGTTGCGAGGCAAAAAGTATTCTTTAATTCGGCTCCTGTTGCTAATATAGGTGGCACTTCAAAAGGTAAATGCACCGGGAAAGGTGCATAGCCACGTGAACGTCTGACAGGCAATGTAATCGATGATTGATTGTCTGAAGAATCAATAAAAACACGAAATACCGAATCGTCACAACGAGTGTGAATTGGACGGTTGTGCATCAGGAAAGCATCAGATAGCATTGAAAGATTTTTCAGGGCTTCTTCGTTTTCAACTGAGATTGGCTCTTCTCTTAAGTTCCCGCTGGTCATAACGAGTACTGAAGGTATATCAAAAGACTGCGAATTCTCATCAAGTTTCGCGAAGAGTAAATAGTGTAAAGGGGTATAAGGGAGCATAACGCCGATAGTTTGTTGTCCAGGTGCGATTTCAGAGACGATAGGGGAGCCAGGACGCCTCTCCAGAATGACAACCGGGCGTTGGCGAGAACCGAGCAAAATTTTTTCTTCTCTGTTTACCAAACAATGAGTCTCGATTGTCATAATATCAGGCATCATGAGGGCAAAAGGTTTATCCACACGAAGTTTGCGATTACGCAATTCGAGCACAGCACTACGGTTTAAAGCGTCACAAGCGAGGTGAAACCCACCTAATCCTTTAATGGCTACGATCTTTCCACCTGACAACAATTGTTGGGATAGAACAATTGATTTAATTGAAGCTTGATTGTTGAATTGTAGGTTGAGGTTATTAAAACCCATTTCAAATTTGGCAATTTTATCGTCGTTTTCTTCTAACCATACATAAGGACCGCATTCGGGGCAGGCAACAGGTTGGGCATGAAAGCGCCTGTTTGACGGGTCGCTGTATTCGTCTGCGCAGTATTGGCACATTTCAAAAGCAGCCATGGTTGTATTGGGTCTATCATAAGGGATATCTTCAATGATCGTAAAACGAGGACCGCAATTTGTACAATTAATAAATGGATAATGGTACCTATGATCTTCCGGATCGAATAACTCGTGCAGGCAATCATCGCAAATGCTAACGTCTGGAGAAATGGGTTGAAAGGCTTGCGGGATGACTTTGGAATCGAGGATCTCAAAGGTTGAGTAACTGTTTGGCTGACGAGTTGCAACGATTATCTCATCTATTTGCGCCAGCGGTGGAGACTCTACTTCTAACAGTTCAGTAAATGCTTCAAGCACCTCTGAAGTGCCATCAGCTTCAATATCAACCCCAGCGGAGGTATTACGTACCCATCCAGTGAGATTTAAACTCTTTGCTAAGCCATACACAAATGGTCGAAATCCAACACCTTGGACGATACCTGTAACATGAATGCGTACACCACTTGTTTGGCTCATGGATTTAATTCAATCTGAATTGAGAACGGTAAATTTGTTTCCTGTTGGCGCATTAGATAATTCGATTTGATTGGGTTTGTTGCAGCACCCAACTAATCCATGAATCTAAGCCTTCTTGTGTACTGCATGAAAGCGGGAAAGTTATTAACCCGGGGTTTAATACTTCGACTCCGCGACGAAAATAATCCATATCGAAAGGGACGTACGGTAATAGATCAATTTTGTTAATGACTAAAGCGTCAACGCCTCTATACATACCGGGATATTTATAAGGTTTATCATCTCCCTCAGGGATTGAGGAAATTAGAACGTTTTTATGTGTGCCCAATTTAAAACTTGCCGGACAGATCAGATTACCAACGTTCTCAACGATCAATAAATCGATTTCATCTAGTTCAACCTGTCGTAATGCACTTTGAAGCATCACAGCGTCCAAATGGCATTCGCCACCGGTATTTATTTGAACTGCAACAGCGCCGGCAGATGCAGCACGATCTGCATCTATACTAGTGGCTACGTCACCATCAATAACTGCTAGCCTTAGACGATCGGCAAGGTTTTTAATGGTCAGTTCAATGAGCGACGTTTTTCCTCCACCCGGAGAAGCCATAAGATTCAGAGAGTAAATACTTTCATTGTCTAATTTGGCGCGATTTTGAGAAGCAATGCGATCATTGGCACTCATGATTTTTTCTACAACAGGAACTCGTTTTGTCATGATAGCACTCCGATTGGCTTTAAATGGACTTTTGTCTGCGATATTAGCATAAAATTACTCCACGTCAATCGACTCTAAAAAAAATTCCTTTCCTGCAACGATGTCGATTTTTAGACTGCCGCAATCTGGACAGACAAGCTCATTTCCTTGTAGCTTGTACCGTTCACCGCAGACTTTGCATTCAAATTCCGCATTAATTCGGTTGAAATTAAGCTTTGCCCCCTCGGCAATTGTATCATTTGAAATAATATCCCAATAAAACTGGATTGAATCGTCTACAATGGAAGCTAATTCCCCAATAACAATATTTATGCTCATAATACGGGACGCATTGGCTGCTTTAGCATGACGTAGTGCTATTTCCAAAATATTTTGTGTAATGGGTAATTCATGCATTATGGATCATTTGCAAGGATAAAATAACTATAGGATATACCAATATCACCAATTTCGATAAAGTCAGATTTATCATATACAAAGAGTGCCATAGTGCTAAGTTGAATTTGTAGTCAAAACGCTCCACCGTTTTTTGTGAAGCGCCTGCAATTATCTTCCCGTTCAAAATAATTGGCGAATGTTGGGTAATATTTGAATTTCTGTTTTCAACTTTTCATAAATCGTTAGCAGTCTCTGTAGTAACCCAAAGAAGCAATGTCATCACAATTGCAGAACCAATGCACCAGGCACAGGTCGCGCCTATTAAAAATGGTTCCAGGAATGTGAGATATATTGAAAACAAAACTCCAAACCAAGCAAGGGACCAAATTGCTACTGTGCTGAATTTTTTTAAAGATTTTGGTCCATATTGTTGAACAAGCCATAAAGCAATAATCGTTAGATAACCAGCAATTCCCATAACTCCAATCGGTATGATCCCAAACAGATGGGCATAGGGGCTATCTTGAACGGTGTTGCAATCGCCTACTGGTCCACAGAACGCTTCAGTACTCGTAATCTCCACGTATGAGAGGTAAATCGCAGCAATAAGTCCGATGACAGATAAAACTGGTATTACCCAGATTGGCCATTTAAATTTGCTTTTCTCAGAACCTTTAATATATCTATATCCCACTCCGATCACACTGATGATCATACCCAATAAAACAATCACAGCTAGAATATTACCATCAAGGTCGCTTGTAAATCGATACACCATTAAAGAACTGAAACTTACAGGTTGTTCATTCAGCGATAGTACATTTGATTGTGATTGTTCATCTTGTGAATTCTCGGAAATGGCCACTTCTTCTTCTGAAGGAGATGGATCATGCAGTTCCTCGGTAGAGGTAGCCGCTTCTTCTACAGGATCGTTTGAACCATCCGTAGAAGAATCCAAACCTTGGGCTACAAGAATTTCATGCAAGCCTGGGATATCCGGCCAATCGATCCCACCATCTGATAATCCGTCTTCGATAATACCTGGAAATAGAGCTGGGATTTCTCCGGAACCAACGAGGACTGTGTCACCAACGATCAAGGTAGGAACACCATAGCGGTGGTCCGGAATTTCATATTTGACAATCGCAGCCTGGTAAAGATCCTGTCCTTCTTCATAAGTAACATCAATGCCAATAATTTGAAGTTGCTCCCCATATTTTTCTGCAAGTGGTGGCAAATCTTCGGTTATCACTTTATGGCAATGACCACACGTTTGGGAGTAAAATATAATTGCGTGGACAACTGGTGTATCCGCGTAAGCAATATTATGATTAATTGGAATTATCAGGAACAATACCAACAGGATGAAAGTTGTGATGCGTAATCTCAACAGTGCCTCCAAAAATAATACTTAACAGGAGTTCAAAAATTTTCTCGTTTAGCTGGGGATTATTTTCAACAGGAATCAGTCTTTATTACTTTCCTCTGTATCCCCGGTTTCTTTTTCATCCCCCTCCTCGTCTTCGCCTTTCAAACCATCCTTGAAAGCGCGGATACCGCTTCCCATTTCGCCAGCGATTTTGCTTATGCGACCCACGCCAAACAACACTAATACTATTACCAATACAATGATCAACTCAGTTGGACCTATACTAGGCATAACCCTTCTCCATTTCTAAATCATCACTTTGTTATTATTAATAAAACTAAGCGCAATATTCGTTGTCAGATAATCGAGTGTCACGGTTAAAATTATACTACCTAATAACAGAGCGTGCTTGTTTCGAATACAAATTGAATAAAACTTTGAA
>CBFDCK010000001.1:0-85161 GCA_965603285.1 uncultured bacterium | reverse complement strand
CCTGCACTATTTCCCCATGTGGCGTACCTGGTTCAGCCTGCACGGCTTGTGCAAGTTGCCCTGGAACGACATTCTCCCAGCCGATAATGCCCAAACTGATGAGCCGGCGAAGGTGCCTGAACACGTGGAGAACTACACCTGGCTTTATGAGGGTGTAACCGGTCGGTCGGTAACGGTCGATGATCTGATCCAACAATCAGAGCGGGTGTACAACTTCCAGCGGATCTTCAATCTGAAGATGGGGTTTGGCACCCGAGAGCATGACTACCCGCCCTATCGTGCCGTAGGACCGGTCACCATGGACGAATATGAGTCCCGCGCCGGGTATTACGACAGCCAACTACAGCAGGAGGTTGGAGTTGATCCGACCAGCCTGACAACCAAGGGAAAAATGGATTGTCTGCGCGAGTATCGAGAGGCTTGCTATGAACAATTATTAGATGCGGTTTATGCCCGCCGCGGCTGGGACGATAACGGAATTCCCACGCTGCAGACGCTGCGCCACCTGGGAATTGACCTTGACGAAGTAATCGCTTTGATCCAATAGTCGAAATATCCCGGTGATAGTTTGGACGAAATTATTTTCTTCGACAAACAGCCAGGATAATAACAGAAGTAAGAGCGAGGTTGTGAAATTGAACATTCTGATATTTGGTGGATCAGGGAAGATTGGCGCTTCTGTTGCCTGGGATTTAGTCAAAGCAAACGATGTTGACACAGTTGGTCTCATTGGCAGGCGGGAAGATGCACTCGAGAGAACAAAGGTCTGGATCGACAACCCCAAAACAAGAGCACACGTCCTTGATATTGCCGATACACAAGTAGTTAAAAGCTTGATGCAGCAATACGACGTTGGCGTAATCGCCCTGCCTGACAGGAAGACAAGCTATAAAGTCGTCGAGACAGCTATTGAGACCGGCTTGAACATCGTTGATATGCTGGAAGAGTATCACCGCAGACCGGACCCTTATGAGGTCGAAGGTTTAGAGACGCCAGGTGGCATGCCTGTGAACGACTATGGCGAGTGGCTACACAAAAAGGCTTTTGAACGTAGCGTTACGCTCCTCGATGGGATGGGTTTTGCCCCAGGCATAAGCAACATCACGCTGGGTGAAGGCATCAGGAAACTGGATAGAGCCGAGTCCGCCGTCGCCAGAGTAGGGGGGATTCCTGCAAAGGAGTCTGCCAGTAAGCATCCACTCGGGTACATGATCACCTGGGCTTTTAGGCACGTATTGAGAGAGTATATGGTCAGGGTAAAGGTGATCAAGAACGGCAAGGTTGTGGAAGTGGATGCAGCGAGTGAACTTGAGCGATTCGGATTCGCTCAGTTTGGCAAGGAGGAAACATTGGAATGTGCCATCACGCCAGGGATGCCCAGCTTTATCTTCACACAGCCAAACCTCAATGAATTCGCGGAGAAGACAATCAGATGGCCGGGACATTGGCAGGGAATCCAGGTTCTAAAGGAGTGCGGTATGCTAGATATTAATCCCCTGGATATAAACGGGGTGAAAATTGCACCGCGTGAGTTCCTGCTGGCTGCGATTGAACCCAAACTCCGGCCACGCGCGGGTGATACGGATATTTGTGTGATGTGGAACACGGTAGTGGGCACGAAAGATGGTTACAGAACGAGATTGAATTACTACTTGTGGGATGAGGCGGATGCTAAAATTGGAATCTCTGCTATGGCGCGTGTCACCGGTTTCTCTGCAGCTATAGGAGCGTTGTTGATAGGCAGAGGAGCGATAATACAAAAGGGGATTATCCCTCCCGAGAACGTCATCAAAGGAGAGCTTTACGAAGCATTTATGGACGAATTGGAAAAGAGGGGCATCAAGGTTATCGATGTTCCAGAGATTATTGATTAGTTTGATCAACAATCAATGCTCGATCCAGAAAGTGAGGTGGGCAGCACACCCATATCAGGTAATGGTAAACGAGAGTGCCCCGCTTTCAGTTCAGGGGATACTCTTGTGTCCCACTTCAAACATCAAAAAGGAGCAAAAATGAGTACAAAAACAAAAATAGGAATCATCATCTGCGATCGCTATCGTCGTTGTGCGGGTGGTAAGTGTTTCCGGGCGATGGCAAATAGGGAAGGCGCGTTCAGTATTTACGCCGATCAAGAAGTTGAATTGGTTGGTTATACAACTTGCGACGGATGTCCAGGCGGCAATATTGAGTACGCAGGCGACGAAATGGTGAAGAACGGCGTAGAAGTTATCCATTTAGCCACGGGTCTTGTCGTGGGTTATCCGCCTTGCCCCTACATTCACACCTTTAAAGATTTTATCGAAGCACACTACGACGTGAAAGTTGAGGTAGGAACGCATCCTATTCCGCAAAAATATCTTGATATGCACACGCGGCTTGGAACCTGGAAAGATCCTTCCTGGGAGCCGCTTCTTAAACCGACTATGGCGGATGAAGCAACCCGTCTAGCTTACAATTAGATGAAGGGTACTTTGTGGATTGATCCAAGGGCAGGCATATCGGGCGATAGATTTGCAGCCGCGTTAATTGGGTTGGGCGCACCCGAGCAAGAGATGACAAAAGTCATCAAATCTGCCACTGAAGAGCTCGGTATGTTAGATATTCACACACATATCGAGTTTCTCCCAGATGAGACTCTGGCCTACCGTTTACACATTATCCCACTGGAACATCGAGAGCTGTTCCCCTTGGAAGATGCTCCTATTGCTCTCGAAAACGCCTTGTCCCGGGCAGGTGTGAAGAATACGTATGCTGATTTTGCACAGCGCGCGCTTTCAATCCTGCGTGCAGCTGAGGAACACATAGACAGCGCCGCTACTCTTTCTCCAGAAAAAACTATTTCATTACCCGTTATAGGCGCAGCACACACGCCGTACAAACACAAAGCACCCTTCCAGCCCAGACCAGAGAATGTTAGTGATGGCGCATTTTACATCCAGGTGGAGACTCAATACATAGTGGGGATGCAAGCATTAGAGACCTTTAGCCACATCTTTGTTTTGTCTTATTTAGATAGATCGCTAGAGCCTGAAATCACCGTGCATCCGCCCTGGAAAGATGGACCGGAACGCTACGGAACTTTCGCAACCCGTTCTCCCAACCGCCCCAGTCCTATTGGTCTGACCCGAGTACGACTGCAACGCGTCGAAGGGAATCGCATCTACACCGGCCCGCTCGATCTCTTCGATGGCACGCCCATTCTGGATATCAAACCTTTTATTCGTTCTCTGGATGGTGTGGATAGCGGCTCTGAAGCTGGGAACGATGGCTGGTTGGAAGGAAGCGATCACCTGGAATTACACCGCCTTGGGCTTCCTCATATCCATCCAAAAAGCTCTGGAGACTTTTTTCAAACCCAAATCATCATTTCGATTCTTACTGGCATTGGATGGGGTTTGCAGCGCCTTGAGATAGACTTATCCTCAATAGTGTGTGCATCCCCCGTGAATACCGGCCCTGAACACTCCCTGGAACTGGCCGCGCAGGTCATTTTAGAGCAGCATAAAATCCCATATGAAGCCGGGTCGGATACGGGCGAATTAGTGACCCCTTCCGGCGCAGCCATCCTAGCCACGCTTGCCCCTGAATTTGTAGCATCCAATCACATCCTGTCAGACAGTAAACGCATTGGCTTGGGGATAGGGCAGCATGTATTGGATGCCGCTCAATCCTTCGGCGCGTTGCGGCTGCTTTTTGTTTGAGACCCCTCACTGGAGAGAACTACCATGTCTGTCAAACATACCCATGAAATTGAAACAATAATTGTCGAAGCCGGCACCGGCACAACCATGCAGGTGTTGATTCCGCCGGAAGATGGCCCCCATTTTGCCATGCGCCTCTTTGTGATACAGCCCGGCGGCGGGATGCCGAAACATACGAACCTGGTCGAGCACGAACAATACGTGCTCAACGGTCATGCAAAAATCGGTATAAGCGATGATTCCTTTTCAGTCCAAAAAGGTGATGTTGTTTTCATTCCCGCAGAGGTTCCGCATTGGTATAAGAACATCGGCGAGGAACCTTTCGAGTTCCTGTGTCTGGTTCCCAACAAACCCGATAGCATCACCATCCTGGAGTAAACTAAGCCATGCTGCGTATGTTGATTTGGGTACTTATGTCTATCGGTGGCGTGCCGGGAATCTGGCAAGACTGGTTAAATGCCCTGCCATACTATCGTGCCACCCGTGAGGCATTTGAGCGCCTATCAGCTCCTCGATCAGCTAAGGTCACCAGTGGTATCAGCGTGGGTACACCAGCTTTGACAAGCAGGGGATTTGGCGTAAGTTAAATGGAGACGGTTGGTACTCTGATCAGGCAAGTATTGCGTTCATCTGATGATAAAGCTGAATTGGCTACCATCCTGAGCGAGGTTCATGCTTTGTCGGAGGTTTTCCCTGTACCAGGCATCGCGCCTAACAACGTCTGGTTGGAGGGAGCCATTGAAAGGCAAAGAGGTACAATGTGATTTGTCAGGCAACTGCATATCTGAACGGCGAAGAGATTATTAAGAATGTGCTGCTGGTAGAATCTGTGCCTGACGGCATGCGTTTGGCAACCCTTTTCGAGACACAGCGAATAATACCGACCGCTATTCGTAAAATTGATCTGATTGAGCATCACGTGATTGTTGATTCACTAGAAGAGAGGGGTGATGACTATAAACAAACTGGAGAAGCTGCTTGGAAAAATTTAATGTGACCGCGACACCAGTACAGAGAGGTATTACAAGGTATGAAAATCAGCACAGTTTCTGAGATGAGAGCATTAGATAGGCGTGCCATAGAAGAGTTTGGCATTGTCGAAGAACTCCTGATGGAAAATGCAGGGCACGCTGCGTACTTTGTCCTGCAAAAGGAATTCGGCATCCAGGATAAGAGCTTTCTTGTTTTTTGCGGGATTGGAAACAACGGAGGCGACGGATGCATGCTTGCCAGAAAGATTCACTCCTATGGGAGCGTGGTAAAGGTGTTTGTTTTGGGCGATCCAGGCAAATTCAGAGGCGCGGCGAAACTCAATTACGACATTGCAACGCGTCTGCCCATTGAAGTGCGGAGTGTGGAAACAATTGAGGTGGTGAGAGACGAAGTCGAGCATTGCGACCTGGTTGTAGATGCCATTTTTGGTACAGGGTTATCGCGAGACGTAGGAGGCATATACCGGGACGTCATTGAATTGATGAACGAGAGCGGAAAATCGATTTTGAGTATTGACATTCCTTCCGGTGTGCATGGCGACACAGGGAAAGTCATGGGTGTGGCGGTGAAGGCAAATTATACTGTAACTTTCGGTCTCCCAAAGATAGGGAATATGCTTTACCCAGGGTATGAATTAGGTGGGAAATTGTACGTCTCGCACATCTCCTTTTCCCCATCCCTTTACTCAACCGACACCCTCAAAGTGGCGATCAATTACCCATTGAAGCTTCTCCCCAGGGATAAAACTGGGCACAAAGGTGATTTCGGTGAAGTTCTCTTCATAGCAGGAGCTTCCAATTACTTGGGAGCGCCCTATTTCGCAGCGCTTTCTTTTTTAAAGTCAGGAGGAGGATATTCGCGCCTGGCAACACCCGCTTCCATTGCGCCATTTATCGCCAATAAGGGGAGCGAGATCGTGATGTTTCCCCAGAAAGAGACGGATACGGGAAGTATCTCACTCGAAAACAAGCGGGAGTTATTGGAATTATCAGAGCGAGTAGACATGGTGGTGCTTGGTCCTGGTATTTCTCTAGAGCCGGAAACAAAGCAACTGGCGCGTGAATTGACTCTGGAGATCAACAAGCCGTTGCTCATTGACGGCGACGGCATTACGGCTGTCTGTGAGGATCTTCAAATCCTGAGGGAACGGAAAACCGAGACTATTCTCACCCCCCACCTGGGCGAGATGTCCAGGATTACAAGGATGAGTATTGGCGACATTGAAACCCATAAAGTTGATATATTGCAGCAGACTGCAAGGGAGCTGAACGCAATAATTGTCTTGAAGGGCTCCCATTCACTTATCGGCTATCCCGATCAAAGGGTATTCATCAACCTGAGTGGGAATTCCGGCATGGCTACGGCTGGGTCAGGGGATGTACTGAACGGAACGATCGCGGCTATGTTCGGTCTGGGACTTCCCCTACAGGATGCGGTGAGACAGGGGGTGTTCGTCCATGGGCTTGCCGGAGATCTGGCAGCTGATGACCATGGGGAAGATGGAATTACAGCCCAAGATATTCTGGATTATCTCCCTCGTGCTGTGAGGAAAGTCCGGGAAGGTCTTGATGAGACCTTTCAAGCCCGTTATGCTGGAGCACACATCATTTAGGAGCGAACAATGCGGGCATGGATACTGGAAGAACAAGCCCAAATCGAGGATAGACCACTAAAACTCGTCGAGGTGCTCACCCCCCATGCACGAGACGATGAAGTGCGCATTAAGGTAGACGTCTGCGGAGTCTGTAGGACTGACATTCATATCGCGGAGGGGGACCTACCTTTGAAGAAATCTCCCATCATTCTAGGGCACGAGGCAGTAGGAGTGGTTGACGAGGTGGGAAAGAGTGTTCAACGTTTCAACGTTGGTGACAAGGCCGGCGTTTACTGGCTTCACAATTCGTGCGGTATGTGTAAATACTGCCTCTCGCAAAGAGAGAACTACTGCCCGGATTTCAAAGCAACAGGGTGGGACGAGCACGGCGGATTCGCAGAATATGTAACAATTCCGGCGAGGTACGCCTTGCCTCTCAATGATATCCAGCTAGAACCTACCGAGATTGCACCGCTGCTGTGTCCTGGCATTGCTGGGTACGCGGCATTTAAACTTACGGAGGTCCAGAGAGGCGACAAGTTGGGGCTTTACGGATTCGGTCCCACAGCGCATTGTGTACTTAAGGTTGCGCAATCGTTCGGCATCAGAACGTACGTGAGTACACGGTCTCGGAAAAATATTGAACGCGCCACAAGAGAAGGCGCAAATTGGGTCGCGGACGTCACGAAAAAGCCATTACCTTGCAATTTAGATGCTGCGATTATATTCCCTCCAGCAGGAAATCTCGTCGAGCCTGCTCTCTCCCACTTGGAGAAAGGTGGGACGCTGGTGATGGCGCCGGTAAGTTCGTCTCAGATTGTCATTGATAATTATAGCCAAAACTTTTGGGGGCGCTCATTAAAGACCCTTTATAACGTAACCAAAAGTGACGCAGAAGGATTATTTAAAATCATTCGCGATCGAGAGTTAGATATAAAAATAGGTACAAGTCTGTTCCCCTTTGAATCATTGCAAGATACTCTCATCCATGTAAAACATGGGGAGCTAGAGCAGCCGAATGCGGTCATTAAGATTGTAGAATGAAGGAGAATAATAAAGCGATGTCCAAGTATTCGTTAAATGTGCTAAAAAGAAGTGTCTACTCCTTTGTCGGAACCTACTATACTGACATGATTCTTGGCTCAGCGCTTGGCGAAGACGTAGCCCTAACGCGGGTCTGGGCTGACATCCTGGTCTCTCACGTAGACCCCGTCGTCGGTGCGTTTAGGAACATCGGCTGGCTGGCGGCGCGCAAATCGGGAGGAAATTAAGCCATGGTGCGAATGTTGATCTGGGTACTTATGTTGATCGGTGGCGGCGCTCTGGGAATCTGGCTGGACTGGCACTGGTTCTACGCACTGTTCGTCAACCCTGCTTTCCACTTGGTGACCCTGGTTGTTGGGGTATTGCTGCTGCGCCTCGTCATGCGCGCCAGCCGGCACACTGGTCGTTTGCTGGCACGTATGGGCCGTGAAGGCGATATTCCCCGCCTGGAGACTAATAAACTGGTCATCACAGGTGTTTATGGTTGTATGCGCCACCCCATGCACTTTGGGCTTCTTTTCTTCCCTTGGTCGGTGGCCTTGATCCTCGGCTCGCCCTCCTTTATCATGTTCATCGCTCCGTTAGAGATGCTCTTTATGGTAGTGATGATCAAGCTGGTGGAGGAACCGGAAGCGATCCGTAAGTTTGGCAACGCCTACCGTGAATACCAGAAACGGGTACCCATGTTTAACCTGCGTCCTGCGTGCTGGCAGCAAATACTGAACGGGTGACATACCTGGAGTAATTATGTCAGATTCTATCGATATTTTTTCCGCCGCAGCTTTGGCTGACGATGCCGATGTGCGGCACCAGGGGATTGGGTTCATCGACGGTTCGACTTCCGGCTATACACTGCTAATGGGCGATGATGCTGTAGCGGCTTCAACGATAATCGAGTCGCTGACCCAACGGAAAGTTGTGGTTTTTGTCACCGAAGATATATTGACCGCTGCTCTGCGAGAAGCTGGTCTGCCGCTTGGTTGGAATTCTGGCATTGTGCCTTTTGACCTGCAGTGTGCCCTGGGATTCATCGCTCGTATGGCACAGATCTTTGGCAATGCCGATAGCCCCGAAGATGCGCTGCGCTACGCCCGCCAGCGGTTGCCCGGTATCACCTTGCTGCTGGGCGAACCGACACCTGACCGTTTGGCGCTGGCACAGGCTGCCACACCCCTGGGCTGCCCTTTGCTGAGTAACGCCGATCTGCCAGCCTCTGTGGAAACCTGGGAGATTTCGGCTGAGTACCTCCCCGCCATCGGTGGGGTTGATCTCTCCGACATCGTCCAGATTGGCATCGAGGAGCGGGGCTTGCAGATTAACGTCCCAATACCGGAATTGCCCGTGGCATATAGCTCTGATTTCTCTGGCCAGGTTGTGCACGATGAAGCCTGCGGTGCATGTCTTGCCGGTGTTGAACTGACCGAAACGGGAGAAAAGATCATCGACGGGCAGATAATGGTTGTCGGACCAGACCTGGATTCTGGTTTGAGCGGCAACCAATCCTACGCAATGCTGATCGAAATCAGCGGGCGGGAGATGCAGCCGGACTTCGAGCCAGTCCTGGAGCGGCAAATCGAGACGATGATCAACGATGTAGATGGAGTCGTACATCGAGGGCAGCGGACGATTGTTACCTTGCGCATCACCCAAAAAGCCATTGATAAAGGTCTACACTTACGCCACCTGGGAGAGATTCTACACGCTCGATATCACAATGAATTTGGCAATATCCTCAGCCGTGTTCAGATCACCATTTATACCGAACCGACGCAAATACCGATCATCACAGAAAGAGCTCAAGCAATCTATGAACAGCGGGATAAACGCTTAATCAGCCTAACTGATGAAGACGTAGATACCTTCTACACCTGCAGTCTTTGTCAATCCATCGCTGGCGGGCATCTCTGCGTCATTAGCCCGGAGCATCCCGGAGTTTGCGGTGCAGTAGACTGGATGGATGCGCGCGCGGCGGTCATTATCCGCCCTGTCGGTCCTAACAAAGCGGTCAAAAAAAGCGGTTTAATAGATGCCAACCTCGGTCAATGGGAGAGTGTCAACCAGATCGTGCAGCAAGAATCGGGCGGTGTCTTAACAGCCTATAGCCTGTACAGCATGATGCAAGACCCCGGCTCTGCATGCGGCGATTTCGAGTGCATCACAGCCATGCTCCCGATATCCAACGGTGTGATGATAATGGAACATACATACGATGGCATGACGCCAAGCGGGATGGACTGGGCGATGCTATATGAGATAGTCGGAGCGGGTGCTCCCGTTCCCGGCTTCATTGGTCACAGCAAGCGGGCTTTGCAAAGGGATAAATTCATCTCAGCCGAAGGAGGCTGGCGGCGCATTGTGTGGATGAATCGCGCCCTGAGGGAGGAACTGCGTCCTGTGCTGGAGACGCTCGCGAACGAAGCGGGGGTGCCTGGATTTGTGGATATGATCGCCACCGAGGAGAACGCACTGACCGAGGAAGAAATCCTAGCCCATATGGAAGCAAGCGCGCATCCCGCTTTAATGATGGATCCAATGATCTAAAATCTTTTGTGTCATCGTGATGAGACCGCAGGTCGACAAGCAATCTCATCATAACTTGTAATATTGGGGGCTACGATTGTCTGAACACAATCAACTCTCTCGATCACTGCAATTAGGCAACCCGACTCTTCTCAATCGGTAGAATGAACAGAACAATCATAATAGTTAAAGAGCCATTTATCAAACTCGTTCGTATAAACTCATTGTACGACCAAAAATTTTCAACAACTAATAATGTTGAATCGGACGAACAACATCCAATGCGGATTCCACGCGACTCTTCAGATATCTTGAATTTACAGGAAAATTAGCGGGCGACTCCCAAACGAGGAGAGTACACCTTACCAGTTTTATAGCCACTCGGCTCTCAACCAGGCTTTCAACGGCCTTTGGAAAGGATCTCAATGACCAATTAACCACAACAGCTTCCTTGCCTGGTCATGCACCAGAGACCATATCATTATGCTCTTATTGATCCCCGTGTAGTTGAGTTATCAGAATTCTTGCTGCTACATTGAAATGCGGTTGCAGAGTGATTCCAAACCAAGTGGCAAATTTGCCAATGGAGAACCCAGAATCAATTGCATACTGCACACGCTGCGGCGCAGTTGTGCCTGGCGGCACTCAAGGCTGCCAGCGGTTGTTTCAAGAGATCCTGGCTTTAGAATACAGCGAAACCGCATACGGAGCTATCCACCTCCTGAGCGTTGACGCTTATGCTCTGCGGCACTGCGAAGATCACAGACCGAGGTCCAATGCCATCTACTTGATCCGTCTGTGTATGTTGTTAGAACACAATGCAACCCCGCGGCTGGGTTGGAATCCGGATTGGTTTGCATGCCAGATCGAAAACGACCAGGAGATACCGTTCTTCGAACCACCCGAAGACCGGGGGGGATAATAGTCGCAGATGTGCGTGGCTCGTCAACTCCTGAAGAACACGCCGAGCGTGTCCATCACTGGGTGGGATCAGTGTGGGCAGCCTGGGACGAATATCACGAGTGGGCTCTCCAGTGGTTGAGGGAAAAATAATCAAAATTGAGAGCTTAGAAAGGTGAGTTTAATAGTTGGCCCACAAAAACTTACGAACCAATCGTAACTATGGGTCAAAAATGGTGTTAAACTTACTGGTTAAGAAAAGGTGTTGCCAAACTTACCGGCAACGTAAATAATACGAGCGTCGATATATGAATTAATGGCGCTATGTGAATCTGGGAGTAAACCAGCAAAGTCTCAAAGATCTGGTCAAATTCCCGGAAAGGAGACGATATTTTATCAGAAAAACGGATTAACTAGTGTAATATTTTTTATAGATCTCGTGAAAATCTACAACTAACTTATCTTTATAAAGGAGCATTTGAAATGGATATACTCGGTCTCATTATAGCGATCCTGGTCGCAGCTGTTGTTATCTGGATCGTTAGTAAACTTAACCTCGGACTTTCAGTCGACGGATACGGAAGCGCAATCATTGCAGCGATAGTGATCGGAATCGTTAATGCTATTGTTTTTTGGTTGCTTGGTCTTCTGGGAATTACCGTTGGGGCGGGATTCTTAGGTGCAGTAGTTTTATTAATAATCGCAGCGGTGGTTCTGCTACTCAGCGACAAGATACTGCCGGGTATGAAGGTAAATGGTTTCCTCGGTGCGATAATCGCAGCGGTTGCCATTGCAGTGGTTAGTTGGCTGCTTGCTTGGCTGCTCGCTCTCATAGGTCTCGTGTAATATAACTTTTTTTCAGACATTCAGTCTTGGTTTTTTGTGAGTAAACAGGGGTAGAGGGACTACTGGTTGTCAGTTAACCGTAGGCCTCTACCTTTGTGTTTTATTACTTCTTCAAGAAAGTTTATGGCAATTAGGCGCTATTCTATCAACCAGCTTTTTCTCAAGGGGTCAGCTTTCAAATCGAATGTGTGGGTGCTGTCTACGATGCGCCCATCATTCATATAGTATCTGATCCTAATTACTACTTTCGCCGATCTATTATCCCACCCTATTGTATCAACCGAGATTATTTTAACTTCGGATATGCTGTCCCACCATTCCTCATAAGGTCGAAATTTATATGAGCCATCTGGATTACAGCAATGTTTTCTATCCTTAAAACTATCCGAAAGCATCGCGAAAGTGGTTTGATATTGGCGTTGATTGATCAAAGAATAATAAGATCTGATGAATTCCTCGGGAGATAATCCGGATTGGGCTGCAGTTGTGGTTGTAGGGGGGACAGCAGTAATGCTTGGCGTTGGTGAGGATATGGACAACGCGATAGTAGGGAATATGGTTCCATTCTCCCCATAGTTGGCAGTGATTATTGGTGTTTTCGTCGAATTAACAATAGGTGTGGGCGCAGCAATTTTAGGGCTTGGTAATACGTAAAAATACATATACCCAACCAGCAAAACACAAATTGAGCTAAGAACAATAACCAAAATCGACATCAATATCCAGAAATTCTTTTCTTGCATATGTGGCTAAGACCGGTAAAGAGATGTGTTTCCTGTGCCTATCAAGAGCAAGACTATTATACACATCTGTCTCATTTGATTGATCAACCTGACAGCTCACTCATGGCGAATGACTACCATCACGCCCCCGACCACCTCCAGAGCGTCCTCCAAGGCTGCCGCCTTCAGTTTTCCACCAGGGACCACCTCCACCGCGGGCTGGTTCAGCCACTTCCGGTGCGGTAGGTTCCCACGAGCGAATGAAACCCACAATTGCCCCTATTTCAGTATCTGTCATGCGGTCACCCCAAGAAGGCATGGCAGTGTCTGGCACACCCAGTGTGATGATCTGCTGGATGGCTTGGTCGCTGGTCTCCTCCAGGTAACCTTTGACATTCAAAGACGAGGCGCGCGGTGTTCCCTGTCCATCGGGACCGTGGCAGCGCGAGCAGTTAGCCGCATACAGGTCAGCCCCCAGGACCAGGGATTCTTCAGTCACGGGAACCGGTATATCTGGCGCAGGGATAGCCCCTGTGGGAATCTGATCCCATTGGGTAATGAGAGCAACACAGGCATCTATCTCGTCTGTATTGAGAGCGTTTTCCCACCCAGCCATGAGTGTGCTGGGCACGCCATAAAGAATAATTCGCCGTAATTCATCCTCGGATTTGGCGCGCACCTGAGGATCATTCAAGGCAGGCGCCAGAGAGGTGCCCAATCCATCGGCGCCATGACAGGCAACACATTCCTGGGCATAAAGAGTGACACCTTGAGTGAGCAGTTCTCCATCGGGGATACCAGCTAACCCATCCAAAATTTCCGGATCAGGTTCGGTAACAAAAGGGATCAAGGAAGCTAACCCCAGATTGACAACCCGGTCATGAGTCTCTTCCCAGTTCCCATTTTGGAGGAGAACCACTAACTCATCGATCTGGTAATCGCTGAGCGGACCGCCGTCCTCTTTACTCCAGGCGGGCATGGATGTGCCGTACAAACCACGTCCGATGATCTTAAACAGGGTGTCAGGATCGGATTCACGCAGACCAGTGTCCTCAAGGGGTGGCATGGAACCAATACCTTCGCCGGCGATACCGTGACACACCGAACAATTCTCGGCGTAGAGAGTCATGGCATCGTCAAGCTCAGAACCTAGCTGGGCAGCCTGAGCTTTTTCCAGCCGGTCCGGCTCACCAAAAAAATAAACCAGTACCCCGATTGCGATCATGAGGGTAGCAAGAAGACCAATCAGAACTTCAAAGAGTTCAATATCCGGATGTTTGGGGGAGGTAATCTGTTTGTCAGTCATTTGTTTGTCAGTAATTTATCTGTCAGTAATTTGTTTATCAGTCATGAGTACACCACCTGCGACGGGTCAAAGTTTTGACGTACGATTGGATTTCCAGTATCAACTTTGATAATGTTGTCTTCGATAAAGATAGGGAAGATATCCAGAGGTCGTGGAGCTGGGGGAGTAAGCAACTCACCATCAGCAGTGAACTGCGAGTTGTGGCATGGACAGGTGAATTTACCCTGCGTCTGATCCCAGGGAACATTACAACCGAGGTGCGTGCAACGCTGGTAAACGGCCAGAAAACCTCCATCTTTCAGCCGGGAAAGATAGAAACGCCCATCCGGGATATGAGTGACAGAGCCTGGGGGGTAATCATCCACCGGACCGACGGTGACAATGCTCCCGAATTCTCCTTCGGTTAAGCGGGGCTGCATGTAAAAAAGAGAGAGCCCTCCGAATTCCAATGCGGCTATAATTCCTGCCGCGCTCCAGGCAGTCTTTAAAAAGTCGCTCCGGGATATCAATGCATCGTTGTTTTGTTTCGACATAAGTACCTCTTCATTATTGGTGAGTGTGGTGATCAAGACAGTTTCCAGACCCTGGTCGGCACCACACTGACTGTCCTCCATCACACGTGAACCGGCATATCCCACGGCCAAAAAAGCTCCATGCCCGGACCGCGGAAAAATATTCCGATTGTCGTGAGCACCAATAATGCTGTAAACAAGAATATGAATAAAAACAACACGCGTTCTTCATGGTCAGTCGTGAAAATTTTTTGGATAACCTCATCCAGAAGCAGGATGCCCAGCAAGACAACCGCGAAGGGGATGAGACCATTGGATATCAGGCTGGGCCAGCTGGGCAGCCAGCCTGCCCAATTGAGAACAAATTCATCGAATAACACCCAGACAGGTGTAACGACCAGGGCTAATCCAACTGATAAAAAAGCGAGAGAACGACCCCGCCAGGACCGGAAATAAACACCTACACTGTGGGAAGAGAAATCATAAAATGGCAACAGGGCGAGGGCTAGCAAAGCCAAGGTAGGAATGATAATAGCTGCAACCAACGGATGGAAGTGAAGCATCAATTCCTGCAATCCGAGGAAATACCAGGGTGCTTTGGCAGGGTTAGGACTAACATCAGGGTTAGCAATACCCTCCAAGGGAGCGGGGACCAGCATGGCCCAAAACAACATAATAGCCAGCCAGACCAGAGCAAACACCAACTCTCGACGCACCAGATGAGGGATTGTGGTGACCTTTTCAGGGCGTGAGGGGAGATCTTCCCCGGGTTTTTTGGGAATCGTCAGACCGCCATCTTTGCGCACCTTCCAGAAATGATAGGACATCAATGCAACAATCGATATAGGGATGAAACTGATATGAAGTGAGTAGAAGTTGAGCAATGTTGGTGCGCCAACTTCTGGCCCGCCAAGCAGCAGCCTGTTGAGCCCGGGTCCGATGATGGGGATGTATTCAATAATGCTGGTCCCAACGGTGATGGCCCAGAAGGCCAGTTGATCCCAGGGAAGCAGATAGCCGGTGAAGTTAGCCCCCAGCACCAGCAGCAACATTGCCACTCCGATCAACCAGTTCATTTCCCTGGGCGGGCGATATGCACCGGTGAAAAACACCCGCAACAGATGCAGCACCGAGACAACAACGAGCAAGTTAGCTGACCAGTGATGTAAATTGCGAATCAGCTCCCCAAACCAAATATTGGTATTCATGTTGATAATATCCAGGTAAGCTTGGGGAGGGCTAGGAGTGTAGTTCATCTGTAAGAGCACCCCAGTCATCGCAAGAATCATGGTTAACATAACTGAAAGCCCACCTAAACCCCATGTATATGTAAAACGCAGTGAGCGCACATTTACTTTAGAAGGGTGGATATGCAAAATGAGGTTGTTCATCACCATGCGCATACGCCCCCGGTCGTCAACGGGCACTTCATTCGGTGCAAGGGAATGGCGCATACGGGAAAACATATTAGCGGATTGATCATCTGGTAAAGATGATTTCATCGAATACTCCTGCGTACAGATATCACGGTTTGTTTTTTAGTGATACAAGTTTAATTCACACTTTTGAAGAATGCATAGGTAAATGATGAAGAATTTGTGAAGTCACCACCAATTCACCCAAAATCCAAAAATAAACTGGCAAAATCTTCAAAATTCCTATCCCCGCCGCAAGCGGACGGCGTATTACGGTATTTTGCCCCTTCGGGTACAGATTTTGCTAAAACGTTGGAACCCCCGTAGCAAGCTACGGGGTATTCCAACCAGAATAAATTTATCGTTACTCCACAGATCATGGAAAAACTAATGACGATATCCGATAAAATTCGAGAAAAATTAACGGAGAGGCAAACGCTGGTAAGGGATCAATCAGCATGGGAATGCGAGCGAATATACATTCAAAGCAAATTAAAGCGCAGAACCACTCCACGATATCCGTGAGTGGTTCTTATAAACCCGATGCCCCAGGCGGGAGTTGAACCCACAACCTCGGTCTTAGGAGGACCTTGCTCTATCCATTGAGCTACTGGGGCTTACATGGCAATTATAGCAGATAGGACCTCGCAAAACCACAAATATCGCAAAGAAAAAACGCTTGTAGGGGGTTTGCGATCCCCGAATAACTCCCATAATAAGAGAAAGCCAGGGTCACAGACCCCGGCGGATCACTTATAGGATTTATCACTCAACAACGATAAAATTATCTTCGGCGTGCTTTATGTCTTTGCGTGATATTAAGCTCAATCAATCTTCCCCGTAGCGATGGCTACCTTCACCTCCCCAATCGCGCGTGTGACCTCGATTTCACGTGGGCAGGCGACCGTGCAGTTAAAGATCGTGTGGCAGCGGTACACGCCGAAGGCGTCATTCAATCGCTTTAGACGCTCTGCCCCCGCCCGGTCGCGGCTGTCGAAGATGAAACGGTGCGCGGTCACGATCGCCGCCGGTCCGAGATATTTTTCGTTTGCCCAGAATGATGGGCAGGAGGTTGTACAGGAGGCACACAGAATGCACTTGGTCGTGTCGTCGAAGCGCTCGCGCTGCTCCTGACTCTGCAAACGTTCGCGCTTGGGCGGCGGTTCGTCGTTTACAAAGTAAGGCATTACCATGCGGAAATTCTCAAAGAAAGGCTCCATATCCACTATCAGGTCCTTGATGACCTGCATTCCCAGGATCGGCTCGATAGTGATCTTTTTGGCACCCAACTCTTTAATCAGCACTTTACAAGCCAGGCGGTTGAGACCGTTGATGCGCATCGCATCCGAGCCGCAGACACCGTGAGCACAGGAACGCCGGAAGGACAGAGTACCGTCATGATAGCTTTTGACATACTCCAGCAGATCAAGCACCCGGTCGGTCGGTTCGGCCTCCAATTTGTAGCTTTCGTAATGTGGCTTCTTATCCTCTTCGGGATTGTAACGAAATATCTTGAGTGTTACCTGCATAAGGGTCTCCCGCAGCCTAGTAAACGCGTTCCTTGGGCTCGTACTTGGTTATCACTACCGGTTTGTAGCTTAGCTCAACCTCGCCATCTTTTATCCATGCCAGGGTATGTTTCATCCAGTTCGCGTCATCCCGTTTGGGATAATCCTCCCGGGCGTGCGCGCCGCGACTCTCTTTACGAGCCAGCGCCGAGACCGCTGTGACCTCCGCTAGATCCAGCAAATTACCCAGCTCCCAGATATCGATCAACTCGGTGTTGAAAGTGCTGCCGAGGTCCGTACTATTCACGTTCTTCAGGCGTTCCTGCAGCTCGCGCACTTTCTCGAGCGCCTGCGCCATCCCATCCTCTGTGCGGAAGACGCCCACATGATCGAACATGACGCTCTTCATCTCGTTAGCGATATCGGCAGCGTTCTCGGTGCCCGTGGAATTCAAAATCGCATCCAACTGCTGGCGGGCGAAATCATCCGCATCCGCGGGCAATTCCTGGAAATCGACGCCGTTGGCGTACTCAGCCGCCTGCAGACCAGAATACTTACCGAAGATGATGATATCCACCAGCGAATTTGTGCCCAGACGATTGGCTCCATGCACTGAAACGCAGGCTGCTTCACCGGCGGCGTAAAAACCCGGCATAACGGTGTTATGCTCGTCAATTACCACCTGACCCAACTTATCTGTCGGGATACCACCCATCGCGTAGTGAGCCGTGGGCTGCACAGGCATCGGTTCAGAAACCGGATCTACGCCCAGATAAGTGCGAGCGAAATCAACGATATCCGGCAGTTTTGAGAGTATCTCCTCCGCCGTTACGACGTATGGAGAGCCGTCCGTACGTGTGCGACCATCTTCGGCGGCATATTTATTGACAATTTCAGGTGTCACATCCAGGTATAGATAACGCTTCCCGCCGATACCGCGCCCTTCCTGCATTTCGATATACATAGCACGGCTGACCACATCACGCGAGGCCAAGTCCTTGGCAGTGGGAGCATAGCGCTCCATGAAGCGCTCTCCCGTATCGTTGAGCAAGACTCCGCCTTCTCCGCGCACACCTTCAGTGATCAGAATTCCCATTTTATAAATCCCGGTCGGGTGGAATTGAAAAAACTCCATATCTTCAGCCGGAATTCCTCTTCGTAGGGCAACCGCTACTCCATCCCCGGTATAGGTGTAGGCGTTGGAGGTGATATCCCAGATTCGTCCGTGCCCCCCTGTGGCAAATATTACTGATTTGGCATGGAAAACATGCATTTCCCCGGTCAATATTTCCAGGGCAACCACACCGGCGGCAGCACCGTTGACAATCAATAAATCCAAGACTTCAAATTCGTCAAAGAAGGTGACATTGTTCTTGATGCACTGCTGGTACAGGGTTTGCAGGATCATATGCCCTGTACGGTCGGCGGCGTAGCAAGCTCGCGGCACAGGTTTTCCAGTTACGTTGTTGGTGTGACCGCCAAAAGGTCGTTGAGCGATGCGACCTTCGGGAGTTCGCGAGAACGGTAATCCCATGTGCTCTAACTCGTAGACCGTTTGCACTGCTTCCTGGCACATGAACTCAATGGCATCCTGGTCTCCCAGGTAATCGCTGCCCTTAACAGTATCGTAGGTATGCCATTCGGGGTGATCTTCCCCCTCATTTCCCAAGGCTGCGCCCACACCGCCCTGGGCAGTACCAGTGTGCGAACGAGTGGGATACAGCTTGCTGATCACAGCGGTACTGGTGGTTTTTGAAGCGTATAAGGCTGCCATTAGACCGGCACCTCCTGCTCCTACGACTAAGATGTCATATTGATGAAATTCGGTCATAAAGCCACTCCTGTGGTTAGGAAGCTAAAATAACATATACGGCTACGATGAGAATGAACATCCAGATCAGGAACAACAATCCGCGCCAGAATGGTCGCCACCAAGATCGCCCGATGTAATCCTCGATCACTACACGCGCCCCGTTTATACCATGTGCGGCAGCGAAGAATACAATCAGTATCTGCATAATCTGCCAGTAGGCGGTAGCCCATCCAAGCGTTACGTCGGGTATATCACTATTGACCACGTGATTGGGGTTGGGGAAAAATGTCCAGCGCATCAACGTCCCAACGTCTGTCTGGGTGCGTGCGCCCATCCAGAACGCCGCTGCCATCCCAAATGACATCAGCAGGATCAATGCCAGCCCCGAGATGCGGGTGAAAATCCACATCAAGTATTCAAAACTGAAACCGAGTTGAGGAGCCGTTCGAGTGCTCATGTCGCCATCTCCTTCTCCCTTCTAACCACTGCTGGCGGCGTACTGGATCATGATGAAGACCGTTAAACCGTATACGGGAATAAAAACCAACCACTGCAGCCAGGTCACCTCGCGTTGGTATTCCAGGAGCTGCGGCCAGGTATCCAGTATCAGGATACGTAATCCATTCAAACCATGGAACATAACAACAAAATAAATCAATATTTGGAAATACAGCGACTCGTAGATGATATTGAGATTGGTCGCGAGATCACTGGCGGTCTGCTGCATGAAGAATGAAGCCAGTATATGGGTACCCACAAAGACGACCATTAGCAGCCCGCTAATCCTGTGAAACGACCACGCTAACATCGGACCACCACCGCGGTACCTTAAGCCCTTCAAGCCAACATTTCTCTTAAGAGCCATAAGCGCCTCCTGTGAATTTTTTATGCGACTCGTGATCCACGATAAATAAAAAATACTAGCCGGGGTTGAAACGGCACAATTGAATGCTAAGTTCGTCCAATTCAAGTGCCGCAAGTACATCCATCCTGAAACCCATCCTCCAATATTATCGCATTTATCGTTTCTCAATGGAAAGTGACAATACTCATACGTTAATAGTTCCAGATATCCTCATAACAGACAAGCAATATACCATTATAATTTATTTACTTACCAAAAGCCGCCTCTCCAAACAGGAGCAAATCACTTCATGGCAAAATCACCTCATATAAGTCGCAGCGAATTTGTAAAAATAACCATCGGCGCGCTTGGAGCAATCATGGGTGTTGTCATTGGTCTGCCCACAATCGGATATCTGCTCTCTCCCGCATTAAAAATCAGCAAATCAGAAGCATGGGTGTCCGCCGGACCGCTCGAGAATTACCCGATCGGTCTTCCTACCCTGTTCAGTTTTACGCGCAGCAAAATCAACGGCTGGGAAAAAACGGTGTCCAGTTATGGGGTTTATATATACCGTGAGACCGAAGATCTGGTCAAAGCATACTCCAACATCTGCACGCATCTCGCCTGCCGTGTGAACTGGATTGAAGATGAAGAAATTTTCTTCTGTCCTTGTCACGATGGAGGCTTCAATATCGATGGAGAGGTGGTCGCTGGTCCACCCCCACGTCCCCTATTCGAATATGAAACAAAAGTTGAAGACGATACGTTGTTCATCCGCATAGTGGAAGGTTAATCATGGCAGCAAAAGTTCTCAACTGGCTGGACGAACGCCTGGGTATTAAAACAGTATACGACACCGTATTAGACCGCGACGTTCCAAAAGTGAACTGGTGGTTCACACTCGGAAGCGCCAGTCTCTTTTTATTCGTGGTTCAAGGTATCACGGGCATCTTTCTTACTATTTACTACGTTCCTACTCCAGACCATGCTGCCGACAGCATCCTTTACATCATGAACGGCGTCGACTTTGGGTGGCTGATTCGCGGCATACACCACTGGGGTGCTTCACTGATGGTCATCTTCGTATTTATGCACATGCTGCGAACCTTCTACTGCGCCGCATATAAATATCCCCGCGAGCTCACCTGGGTCACAGGTGTAATTCTTTTACTGGTAACCTTAGGGATGGGTTTTACGGGTTACCTCCTGCCCATGAATCAGCGCGCCTACTGGGCCACCACGGTTGGCACCGAGATCGCTGCCACGGTACCATTCATCGGCACTTTCATTATGAGGGTGCTGAGAGGCGGCATGGATATCAGTGCTGTAACCCTGGCGCGCTTCTTCTCTGCGCATATCTGGATCCTGCCCGCAGTACTCGTTCTGACCATCAGTATCCATATGTATCTGATCGTTCGTCTAGGAATTTCGTCCATCCCCAAAGAGGACGACTAGAGGAGCATCGCAGTGAACGAAGAACAAAAGCAAGAGTATTACAAGAAGTATAAAAAAGAGAAGCAGAAGGGTGTCAAGTTCTACCCTGACATCGTATACAAGGACATCATTGTCTCGTTTGGTCTTTTCGTGCTGCTGATCGGGTTGGCTATATTCGTGGGCGTTGCCGGAGAACCGAAAGCCGACCCCAGCGATACATCCTACATTCCACGTCCGGAATGGTACTTCTTATTTCTCTTCCAAATGCTCAAATATTTTCCGGGTCAACTCGAATGGGTTGGAACCGCAATTATCCCTTCAATAGCCGTTCTGGCGCTGATCCTGTTACCATTTTTCGATCGCAACCCGAATCGCTTCTGGCGCAAACGAAAACTCGCCATCTCGATAATGACAGTCATCGTAATTGGAATGGTTGCCCTGACAGTCGTAGCGGTTGTGACCACACCAGCACAGGAAGAGAGCGGCACGCTTGCCGGCACAATTTCCGAGAAGATCGTAGCAGGCGAAGAACTTTACGGTCTCTACTGCGTAGAATGCCACGGCGCTGATGGTGAAGGGGGTGAAATTATAGGTGTGGAAGGTCTAGAAGGTGTTGAAGTAAAGTCCATAAGCAGTCAGGATGAAATGTACACTCGCAGCGACGAAACCTTCTTCAATATCATCGGATTCGGACAAGGGTCGTTGGGGATGCCCCCATTTAGCAAGGCGTACGCCGGAGAGCTTGGTCCGGGAGAAATCGAAGCAATCGTGGCTTTCATGCGCTATACCTGGGACGACCGTATCGAAATCCCCGCAGAAGCCGCCCAAGCGTCCGCTATTCCTGAGCTCGCTTCCGACGAGGTGCCTTCGTACGAAGTGCACGTCGCCCCAATTATCAAACGCTACTGTATCTCCTGCCACCGCCCCGGCAAGAAGAACGGGGAGTACTTCATGGCGACCTACGATGAGGTTATGCAGAGCGGCGACTACGCTCCGAACGTCATTCCCGGTGATCTGACCAGCAACCTGATCCGTATGATCCACCGTGAAGAGATTGAGGCCGGTGGACCCATGCCCCCCACTAAGGCGCTCAAGCCTGAACTGATAGATATCTTTGAGCGCTGGGTGCTCGGCGGTGCACCGAACACAGTTGACGATGCGACTGCCGCTTCCACCGGCAGCGCAGAACCACCTTCAGAGGAGACCCTACCCACGGTCACGCCGACACCATCACCTTAGCGATAACTGAGAGGACTGGCACGCTGACACTACTACCCCATCGCTTAGAAACTTCATTACAGAAGCATCGCACTGCGCTTGTCCTCCTCAGTATTGCAAAAGCCCCCCATTCCCGGGGGGCTTTATTCTATCAATGCGGCTTCTATTGTCATTGTCTTATGGATACGCCGGTCGTGGGAGCCCGGACAGCTGATTAAGGTTGGTCGGCTGGTTAAGGTTGACTATCTGTTGTGACTTACCTGCCCTTTAAGGAAAACGGCTCAATTAAATTTTTACCACCATCAAAAACCAAACCTACATATGCTTGATCACAGCGTCGCCGAACTCCGAGCATTTAAGAAGCGAGGCGTCGTCCATCAAGCGGTGAAAATCATACGTAACGGTCTTGGCAGCGATGGCTCCCTCCATCCCTTGGAGGATTATATCCGCGGCTTCGGTCCAGCCCATATAGCAAAACATCATCTCCCCAGACAAGATAACCGAACCCGGGTTGACCTTATCCTGGTCAGCGTACTTGGGCGCCGTGCCGTGCGTGGCTTCAAATATTGCGTGTCCGGTCATGTAATTTATATTTCCACCGGGAGCAATGCCAATTCCGCCCACTTGAGCTGCCAACGCATCTGAGAGGTAATCGCCGTTCAAATTCATGGTCGCCAGTACATCAAATTCGCGCGCCCTGGTGATCGTCTGCTGGAAAACGATATCCGCGATCACATCCTTTACGAGCAGTTTTCCATTTTTGAGGGCTTCATCCTGCTCGGCGTTAGCTTTCTCTTCACCCACTTCGTCTTTAGTGCGTTCCCATTGCTTCCAGGTGTATACCAGGTCTTCAAACTCTACCTCAGCCAACTCATAGCCCCACATTCGGAAGGCACCCTCCGTGAATTTCATGATGTTGCCCTTGTGTACCAACGTCACGCTGCGGCGGCCATTGTCCAACGCCCACTGGATTGCCGCTCGAACCAGGCGATCCGTACCTTCCTTTGAAATCGGCTTGAGACCGATCCCAGCTGTATCCGGAAAGCGCATCTTGGCGTACTCGTCCGGGAATTGCTCCCTGAAAGTATCCTTAAAAAGCTGGCTTTCAGCGGTTCCAAGTTCAAATTCAATACCGGCATAGATATCTTCCGTGTTCTCGCGGAAGACCACCATATCAACATATTCCGGATGCTTCACTGGCGACGGCACACCTGCAAAATAGCGCACCGGTCGTTGGCAGACGTACAGGTCCAAAGCCTTACGCAAAGCGACATTCAACGAGCGGATGCCCCCACCAATTGGGGTCATCAGAGGTCCCTTAATCCCCACTCGAAATTCCCGAAAAGCGTTTATGGTCTCATCGGGCAGCCAGGAACCATAATTAGAAAAAGCTTTTTCCCCAGCAAATACTTCCATCCAAAAGATCTTTCGCCGCCCACGATAAGCTTTCTCCACAGCTGCATCAAACACACGCTGAGAAGCCTTCCAGATATCTCTGCCTGTGCCGTCCCCTTCTACGAATGGGATAATTGGATTATCGGGCACGTTCAGATTGCCGTTTTCTATGGATACTTTTGTCCCATTATCAGGAACCAGGACAATTTCATAGCTCATAACACAATCTCCGTCGCTCATAATTTCTATGCGAGTTCACATTCTTACACCCCATACACAATACCTGATCAGCATATCTGGACGCTGGTAGTTAGCAAACCGTTTAGACTCGCACACTTGCTCTTAGAATGTACGCCGATTATAGTTAGGGCTGTCTTAAAATAACAGTGACGATTGTCATAACACTTATCCCACAGGTGGTCACATTTTTAATCGTGGGGTACAATGCGGGGCGGTTTTTCCGGTAATTAATCATATGATTTCATTTAATAGACTTGGAACCCACGCAGTAAGCTACATGGTATTCCATTTAGAATAAAACTTGCGAACCAGACGATTTGGGAAAGGAGAATTACACGTCTCAGGATTCCCCATAGAATCTTAGCATTCAACCAAAATATCTGATGACAATTACTTCTAGATAAACATGACGATTGAGAAATTTAGCCCACAAGTAATCTCTACCAATAAACACGGGAATGATTGGCACACCCTGGCAGCCAAGGATGTGCTTTTTGAATTAAGGACGCTGGAGGAACGCGGCCTTTCATCCCAGGAGGTAGAGCACCGTTTAGAGCAATATGGCCCCAACCAGCTTGCTGAAGCTCCCCCCACAACTTTCTGGCAGATGCTTTGGGAGCAGTTCAATAATTTTGTGGTGATGCTGCTGATCGTTGCGGCAGTTATCTCAGCCCTGCTGGGGGATTTCATTGAGGCAGCCGCGATTCTGGCAATTGTAATCTTGAACGCCGCGCTGGGAATCATCCAGGAGCGGCGCGCTGAACAGTCCCTGGCAGCGCTGCATAAGCTTGCAGCTCCCGAAGCTCACGTTATCCGCGATGGCTCGCACCAGACAATCCCCTCCAGCGGTCTAGTCCCTGGTGACCTGGCTTTTCTGTTATCTGGCAATTACGTCCCCGCGGATTTGCGCCTGATCGAAGCAGTCAATCTACGCATTGAGGAAGCCGCCCTGACAGGCGAATCCGTGCCTGTGCGGAAAGACGCCACCGTACGTCTCGAGTCGGATATTCCTCTTGGGGACCGTAAAAATACCGCCTTCATGGGCACCATGGTCAATCATGGTCGCGGTAAGGGTGTCGTGATAAGCACCGGCATGAACACCCAGATCGGCATAATCGCCGAGATGCTGCAGTCCGTGGAGATGGAACCCACGCCTCTCCAGCGACGCCTGGATCAATTGGGGAAAACGCTCGGCTGGGCGGCGATTGCCGTATGCGCCCTGGTTTTTCTGGTCGGCTGGATACGCGGCTTCAACCCACTCGATATGTTCCTTATCGCGGTCAGCCTGGCGATCGCAGCCGTTCCGGAGGGATTGCCCGCGGTGGTTACAATAAGCCTGGCCCTGGGGATGCGCGAGATGATCAAGCGCAATGCATTAATCCGGCGCCTATCTTCTGTTGAGACCCTCGGGTCCACCACTGTCATCTGCTCCGACAAGACCGGCACCCTGACCCAAAACGAAATGACAGCCACCACAATGTGGGTCAATGGTGAGTTTTTTACCATTAGTGGACATGGTTACACCCCAACCGGAGAATTCTTACACAACCAGAAGAAGATCAACCTAGCAGATTACCCGGCAGCGTTAACAAATTTATGGGTTGCCGCTCTGAACAATGACGCCGGTTTAGAGGTCAGCGGTACCAGCCAAGACAAGAAAACTTACCGCATGGTAGGTGATCCAACCGAAGGCGCTCTGATCGTGGCGGCAGTCAAAGCCGGAGCGCGATCCGAAGACCTGAACAGCGCATATCCGCGCGTTCAGGAAATTCCCTTTGATTCGGACCGCAAACGTATGCTGACAATCAACCAAATTAAGGATCCCCGACCGGAGGACATTTCCCCACTTTATGACAACCAACAGCGCGAGCGCTACACAATTACCGTGAAGGGTGCGCCGGACATCGTGCTGAAATACTGCACCCAATATCAGCGCATGGATGACCGCACATCCCTCTTGGATGAGGATGAGCGTATGCGCATACTGGCCGCGAATGATCTGATGACGCAGGACGCGCTACGGGTGCTCGGAATGGCTTATCGCATCACCCCACAACCGCCTGAGATTGATGATGTCGCTTCCTTGGAAAAGGATCTGGTTTTTGTGGGTTTGATCGGCATGATCGACCCACCGCGTCCTGAAGTACCCTCGGCCCTGGAAAAGGGAAACCATGCCGGCATTCGCACCGTTATGATCACTGGCGATTACCCAAAAACAGCACGCGCCATCGCCGAATCAATCGGTCTACTTAAATCCGGACAGGGTGTTCTCACCGGACCCGATATGAACCAGATGGACGATGCCACCTTGCAGGGCGAGGTCGCACACACCGGTGTATACGCACGCGTATCTCCGGAGCACAAGCTGCGCATCGTTGAGGCTTTTCGCGCGGATGGACAGGTAGTCGCCATGACCGGCGATGGCGTCAATGATGCCCCATCCATCAAGCGCGCTGATATCGGTGTAGCGATGGGTATCACTGGAACTGATGTCGCCAAGGAGAGCGCCGACATGGTACTGACCGACGATAACTACGTCAGCATCGTCGACGCCGTCGAGCAGGGGCGTGTGATCTACAGCAACATCCGCAAGTTCGTCTACTACCTGCTCTCTTGCAACCTGGCGGAGATCGCCATTATTTTCCTAGGCACCCTGTTTGTTGGCGCCTCTCCCTTAACTGCTCTGCAGATCCTGTGGTTGAATTTGATTACCGACGGCGCACCAGCTCTAGCCCTCGCCACCGAAAAAGGCGATCCGGACATCATGGATCAACCCCCTCGCCCGGCGAAGGAGCCCATCATCAACCGCTCTATGCGCAACGGTATCGCCATCCAGACCGTAGCTATCACTGCCGTCACACTGGCAGCTTACATGATGGGATTGCGTCTCTATCCCAACCAGCCCAAATTCGCCATGACGATGGCCTTCGTGACGCTCTCGCTCTCTGAACTGCTGCGTGCCTTCACCGCCCGTTCAGAGCGCTACCCAATTCTCAAAATCGGCGTTTTTACCAACCGCTATATGAACCTGGCGGTGCTATCCTCGTTTATATTGATCCTGCTGGTCGTGTACGTTCCTTTTTTACAGCCAATTTTCAACACCATCCCCCTGGGTTGGACCCAATGGCAGTTGATCATCCCCCTTCTTATTTTGCCATCCCTGACAGCTGAAGCTTACAAGTACATTCTGACCTGGCGTCAGAAACGAGCCTGAGTTTTTACAAGATCTCTCCGGCGTCCCTACCGGAAATCCCCGCCTCACCAAAAAAATACGGCGTTCAATGCGACATACCAGCGATGTCCTTAACCCGCCCTCTCTCTGTCACCCAGATATGTTTATAATAATGGAGACTCGCAAGGAACAAGCTGCCGCCAATCCCGATGTACATTAACGCCAGAAGCGGCTTGGGGATGGGTGTATACATGCGCAGGCTTAGGATGATGGACAACAAGAAGATCGGCATACTTACTATGCCATGAATAAAGGCTAACGTGAAGGTTACCAACTATCCAGGTGTGGCGAAGCAGATCACGACCACCGCCAGCAATCCGCTCATCAGCAGTAAAAATTCGATCCAAGATAGATATTCTTTCCTAGCCTGAGATTTCCCACCAGAACTTACAATGTAATTAATAACATTGAGCCGAGCATATAGAGCGAGGCGTATTTAAAGAGCCCAAAATTCACTTGTTCAGAGGGTTTGATCATACTGACCACGGCCAGCACCAGCAGACCGCTGGAGAGTACGACCATCAAGCGCAGGTATCCCCAATTCATGCCGATGCCGTAGGCTGCAAACCCCATTAGCATGGCAGCCAGCACACTGGAGATTGCGATCGTAACGCGGGTGAATTGGAAGCTGTAGGTGGATGCAAAAGTGGGGATGCCTGCAGCCTGAAACTCCTTGTGGTAACGCATGTTGAAGGTTAGGATGTGGGTGGGAATCCAGAAAAGGATCCCCAGCGCGAGCGCGATGCCGACCCAGTCGATATAGCCCAACCCCAGGGCACGACCTGCCAGTACGGGCATTGCCCCAGCGATACCTCCCCAGACGATGCTCCAGCAGGTGCGGCGTTTGAGCCAGATGGTGTAAACTAACATATCGAAGAACAGCCCGGCAAAGACGATGGCTCCAAAGAGTGGGTCCATTGCGAAAGCCCAACCAACACCCAGAATCGAGATCGTTAACCCGAAGAACAGGACTTCCTGCGGTGGGATTTCCCCTGCCGGGAGCGGACGGGTGCAGGTGCGCGACATTTTGGCGTCTATATCGCGGTCATACCACATATTGAGGACAGTACTGCCACTGATTACAAGGAACAGGCTGCCAGCCACACCTAAGATGGTCCAGATGCTGAAGATTGGGCAGCGGGCGCTCATGTAGCCGGCAAGCCCAGTTGTCAGCAACAGGGCAGTTTGCAAGCTTTTGATCAGCGACCAGTACAGGCGAAATTTCGATTTCAGGATACTCACAAAGCGCTCCTTAACAAGGCTACGGGCATCGATTGGCAATGAGGCTAGCGCCTGGTTGCCTGGTCCCAATTCACTGATTCTGTGTGCACCTGAATCCCAATGCTGGGCTATAGTACTGTGGACCAGCGCTGTTGTTTTTCCATACACGCAGGTCAACTTCGTAGGTATAGAAGCTGCCGCCGCGCATGTAGCGGTAGTGCTGGTCTGGGTAGTCATCACCCATCCACTGCCAGACGTTGCCAGCCATGTCATACAGTCCGTAGGGGCTGGGTGAATCAAGTGTTTCGTAACTGCCTTCGCCAATTTCGTAGGTTTGACCATTATAGAAACCGGTTGGGGTGGTGTTGCCCAATTTACCGAACATTCTTTCAAACAGATCGAAAGAAGAGTAATAATTGGCATTATTGCCGTGGATTTCCTCACCCCAGGGGAAGGGCAGACCATGACCATCCACTATCTCAGTACCGCGGGCGGCTTTTTCCCATTCGATTTCGGTCGGCAGGCGCCAGTCATAATTCTCGCAAAAGGCGTTGGCGCCAAACCAGGTGACCAGCGTCATAGGGTGATTGGCGTATTCGGGGATAGCGGAGAAGGTCTGTCCATCGAATATCAGACGCAGACCCTCGTCATGCAGAGGTACATAGAGTTTATCGCCAGCCTTGATTTCCTCTTCGTGTTTGTAGCCATCGAAGGGATCGCCTTCATAAAAGCCACCGGCTCCACCTTCGGTCCAGATGGTTTCCCCGGCCTCTAATTCAAATTCACCGATGCTGATATCGCCAGATGCTATGGCCTCGTTAAGAAAGGTGGCGTATTGATCGACGGTTACATCTGTGACCATGATCTGGTAAGTGTAATCCACCATGGTTATGTGATCGTGCTGCCCGTAGTGGAATTCGCCAGCCGGGACGGTTGCCCAGGAATCTGGATCGATGCCTGTATCCACGTAAGGTGGGCTAATGGCACTGACGCTGGGGGCTGGTCCACAGGCGGTTGCCAGTAAAATAACTAATAGTAAACTGAAGATAAGGCGCTTCATTTGGATACCTCCTCAAGAGTTGCCTGGAGTTCATCCAGTTTGCGTTTGCTTTCCTCTATCTCAGTTTCTGCGTTGATTTTTCTCTCAGCAGCTAATTCTTTGCTCCAAAGACCATTTTTCTTGAACAGATCGAATAATCGCCAGCCCATGAAGATTGCCAGTGCCAACAGCACCAGGGCTAATCCCATATCCATCAGCAACATAAGCGTATTGACTAACGACTGCTGCTCACTTTCGGGAACGAACAAGCGTTTCATAGAAAAGATGGTCGCAGAGGCAAATGCCAGGTCAGACATAATGATAATTATCCACCCGTACCATTTGCGCACCTTACCTTTCAGTCCGGAGAGATCACCGAAGTATAAGAGGATTATGGTGGCGATCAGCGCTGCCAGGATGTGCCAGTGCCCGGAAAGAGTGATGCGTTCATCCCGGTGCGGCCAAACGCGGAAGATCTCATCCAATTTGACTGCCATGAAGATACCCACACCGCTGACAACGAAGTTCATGAAAACCATCTGCCAACCGGGGCCGAATTTGAGCGGATCATGCAAAAGTGCACCTGTTTTTTTGAAGAAATTGGGTTTTTCGATATCTGCGGTGCCTTCTTTGATCAACTTGTTCCAAGAGAAGATCACAAACAACAGCGCAGCCAACATCACAAAAACCGAACCAAAGTAGATCGTAGTGTGAGCCCAGGTCAACCACACGATCGACAAGGCTCCCATTGTAATAATGATGGTGCCGATAATCATCAAGGGCATGGCAATTTTCTGGAGGATGCCCTGGAATTTCATCCAGCGCCCCACAATAAGAGTGATAGCTACAGCAACCAGGGTTAACATAATGTGCAGGTGACCGATTATGGCTTTCTGCAACGCGGTTTTGTGAGGGACACGGATCAAATCTTCGCCTAAAAAGGTCTCGTGACCGTTGCCCCAGTAAGAGCCAGTCACTGCGCCAAAGGTAGCCGAGAGCAGTGTGGCGACTACCATTACAAAGAAAGCCGTGCGCTCCAGATCAATACCACTTTTGGTGTGGGTGAAGGGCGATTCCTTTTCCAGCCGGTAATCTTTTTTCCACGGCCAGAGCGCCGCCGCCAGCAGGATGCCGGCGAAGAAGACCAGCGACTGACCGACAAGGAACAGCCCGTGGAAGACAAAGTTATGGCCAAAATACCCAAAGACCAATCCAAAAATGAGCGCAGTGAGATAGCCAACGGTAATGGTAGCGTTGATGATTACCTGCTCATAACGCTTCATTGGCAACATTTCGGTCATGAAGTAGACTTCAATGGCGATGATGGTCATGGCGATGGTGTGGTAGAGCATGATGATGCGACCTTCGCGCTCGGCTTGCACCAAATCCATGTTGAGCAGGTTGACGGTGATATCCTTGACCCCCCATTCAACCATCGGACCAGAAAGGGTACCCCAAATCGCGGTTACCAGAGCTACCATGGCGATGGCTACCAACGTTAAGCCCCGGGTGGAGCGGAACAGGTAGGTAAAACGAGTTTTGATTGCTTGCATAAAGTTCACTCCAGTGCAAACGAAAAGTAACCAGAAGTCCGCAGGATATTCAAACAACACAGAATTGATTTGCTTTGTGCATCCTATGCACATCTTTTACGAAAAAGCAGCCCACGCTGCGTTGCCTGTACAAATTTACCACAGCGCGGGCTTTATGTCTTTGACAAGTGACAAGTTGAATCTAAACTTGCTCAATTTGCTTAGATGTCTTTGGTGCACCCTTTCTGACAAGCAGCGCCAGAGTGCCTCCGGAGTGATATAACTCATCGTCGGGATGGGCAAAGATGGAGGTTGCACCAATAATATTGGGACCGCATGGGTAATAAGAAGTTTAGCCCAGGCGTAAATCGATGGCATCGGGACTGGTACAGGTTTCAATGCACTCCAGGCATTGCACACATTCAAGGCTGCGCATATTTTCTGGGATGGGTGCAATATCGACCGGACAATCGGCATCGCAACGATGGCAGGATGTGCAGCGGTCTTGATCGATGACGATCCGTTTATTCTTTCCGCCAGTTCCCTATTTGTTTTGCCATTCAGCGAGCATCTTTTTCGTGCCTGGCAGCAACAAATATATCAGCAGTCCTGTGCTGACGATAGGTGCAACCAGAAACATGGAGAAGCCTCCCTTAATGGCGATCACATCTGTCAGTCCGACGGGATAGCCGCCAAACATCGACATGGACGCGGCAAAGACACCCATGGGAATGGTCCACGATTTACGTTTGATCAGCGCAAAGATGAAGACAGCCCAGGCCGCCGCGCCCCACCAATTGACCATTTGCGACATAGCGTACATACCGTTCACAAAACCTTCTGATTCGGTCTGGAAGCGTGAAATCGCACCGACACCATCAATATAGGTCAGCACATAAGCCAAGCCGCTGACGAAAGCAAGCGCAATAATTTTCAGATCCACCCCGCCTATGAAGAGCATCCCGAACCACAAAACGAATGCAATCAGGAATACCCAAATCGTTGGCGTGGGCAAACCAATGCTGGCAGCTGGAATCATCGGGAAAAAGCCAACAAGAAGTTGTACGGTGGCCGCGACCGTGCCCCAGAACCAGGCCCAATTTGCTTTGTTCAGGAAGCCATACAGTACTGCAATCCAGAGCGCTCCAGCGGAAGCACCCAACCAACCGAGCATGGCAAAAACGATTTGCACAGTAATGGCTTCATCTGGACGCCCATCGGCGATTTTCCCTTCGATATTGATATTGTATATACTGACGAGCAAATAAAGAGCAAGCAACCCGGTCAGAATGCCAACAACAGCCAGGACTGCGCCAAATCTATTGTTGTTTTTTAAGAATTTCATGACTACTCCTTATTAGTGCAGAAACGTTCCGGTGGGAAGTCTTTGCAACTGATTGTAAGTTTCGTTCAAACTAATTATGTCGTCTCTCCTGCCTCTATTTCTTCTTCTGCTTCTGTTGCCGCCTCTGCATCTGTTTCAGAGGCTTCGACTGTGAGCAGGTGTTTTTTGAAATAGGGCACCATAAGGAAGACCAACACACCAATGCCAAGAATCGCGCCGTAGAGATAGTCCAGCGTTTTCGTACGGAAGAATTGCGTCGGGATATTGATCATCAGGATTGAGATCGTCCCGATTACGGCCAGCCACCAGCCTTTACGCCTGCCAACGGCCAGCAGTGGGATAGACAGGAAAAGTAGAATGACCGCAACCCAGTTTACTTCGCCAACCCAGTTGAACAGCCACCATGTAAAATCCGGGTATAAGGGATGACCAGGGCGGGTCCACATTGTGCGTTGGGCGCCGATACCAATGGTAAATGCGTGGGTGGACAACATACCGATGAAGGTCAGTGCACCGAAGCGCGTCCACTTCACCATTGTCTCGGCTTTACGCAGGAAGATGAATGCCCAGTAACCCGTTAATCCAATGAACGAGATGACCATCGGCAGTGGGAAGCCGGAAACAAAGCTGATATAGGGCAAAAACATAAACATGCCGCCAATCGCTGGCAGGGCGAAAAGCGCCATAGACAGGGGGTAGGTCCATTCTTCTCCTTTCTTGATTTGCGTCGCGATGACCAGTAAGGTCACGCCAGCCACAAAGATGACGGCTCGCCAGACAGGATAGAAGAAATCGAAGAGTGTAAGCCCACTGGTGAAAGCTGGATTGCCAGCAGCAATATGTGCCATCAAATGGACTAATACTCTTTCCAGGGACGTCTGTACTATAAAGGGAATCACAGCCACCATGAGTAGACCGATCACCACGGCGATGATAGCCATAACAGTACGGTTTTTTTGCGGAGTTGCTTGCATTTTATGCCTCCTAAGCATAGGATGAATTTGGGGAAATAAGAATTGGATTTGGGTATAATCAATAACCTATGTAATAAATATCACAAACCAGGTAAAATATCTTTGCCTAAACGCAAATTTAGAGGCATTATAAAAAGCAACCCGAATGCAGGATAAGAGGGATCACACATACTCCCAGCGATTGTTGGATGCTGCATGATCTTATAATGGAATAATATATGAAAGTAACCCAACTGCTGTCACAGAATCCCATTTATGCCCACCTGAGTGACAGCGATCGAGCCAACCTGGCTGGCTTGGCTATCTCGCGCAATTATCTAAAGGACCAATGGATCACCCATTATGGGGATATCTGGCCGTATCTATTTATCGTTGAGAATGGCAGAGTCTCCGCCATTAAAGAGTCATTCGAAGGTCGCAGCCTGCTCATCGCTACAATCAGACCTGGGGAAACTTTTTAGGGGTTAGCATTCTTTTTGGATACTACTCCAATGCCGGTTGCGCTTGTTGCGGGGGAAGCATGCCGCATCCATTTATGGTCACGCGACCATTTTTTACCTTATTTACTGGGTAATGGTCACATGTCCTGGGAGTTATCTCGACAGATGGTCACGCGTATGCAGACAGCTAGTGAGATGGTGGAAGTGTTGGCTTTTCAACCGGTCGCCGGTCGTTTGGCGAACTTGTTATTGGATCGTTATGGCGATGCGGTGGAAGATTATGTGGCTCGTGACTTGACCCTAGATGAAATGGCAGCTCGCATTGGAAGCACTCGCGAGACTGTATGCCGGGTGCTGTATCGCCTGGCTGAAGAGGGCAGCATCCATATCAAGCGCACTGAATTTATGATCACGGACCGGGACAAACTAGAAAACCACGCCAGGATAATCAAGGGGAATGAGAAATAAAGCCTACACCGAAGGTGCAGCACCTGGTGGCGCAGGAATAGTCGCAGATGCAGTGGGTTTGGTAAAGAATTTTCTTAAATAGTTAATCTCAGTAAGCGGCAACCTGCGGTAGAATAGAACCAAGCACTGGTTCAGATAATTAGTTATAAAAATTTTTTTAGGAGAAACTGACATGAATGATGAGTATAAGGATGAATTGCAGGAAACCACGGAAGCCGTCGAAGCCGCGAGCGCAGAGATGGCAGAAGAGGGTATCGAAGAAGTCATAGAGGGCATGGAGACTCTGGATGCTGCCGCTGATGTAGGGATGGCAAGCCGGGCAGCCCTGGCTGCTGGCGCCAGCGACGTCACGCGCGGCATAGATGCCATGGCGATTGCTGATCGCGCCGCAGTGCTGAGCGGTGTCGTGGGGATTGCCGGTATTACCGATATTTCCGAAGGCGCCGACCTGTTGGCAACCTCCGATGATATCGCCGTGCAGAGCGCAATTGTCGGCTCAATGAGCGAGGAAGACCTGGCGCTAGGTATGCAGTTAGCCTCTATTGCCGGGCAGCTTGAAGCTGTTGGGGATGTGGCAGACATCTTGGGTTTACCGGTGATGTCCGCTTTTCTTGATTCTAAAAGCGATGAACTGCAGGACCTGTCCGTAGACACAATACTGCGCTTCGGCGCTACGCGGGCGCTTTCAGCCGCTATAAGCGCCAGCGGCGCAGATATAGCGGATTTGGGCGCCAACGAGATAGCAGAGGGTCTCACTAGACTCGCCGTAGCCGACGGTATTGCCGTCCGGAGCGATGAACTTGGGGAAGCCGGCGCCGAACTGACTGCTGAAGGTATGGTTGAGGTAGCGGCAGCCAAGGGTATGCGCGAGGCCGCCGAAGACCTGGCTGTGGAAGGGGTAGCCGAAGTCGCCGAAGGCTCAGCCGAATTGGGCGCAACAGAAACGCTGGCCGGTGTCGGCGAGGCGCTTGAAGACGCCGACGCAGAGGAATAGTCCACCCTCCAGAACCAACGCGAACTCTCGCAGAACAATTCGTACAATTTATACCCGCAGAACTGCCATGTTCCACCTTCGGCAGTTCCTGCGGGTATGTGTAATTACAGCGGTCTCGATAGCACAAAATTCGACTCTCCCCAACTTTATTTTTTCATTTATAATAGGTTAAGCTTTTAAGTTCCAACAAGCTGCACGCTCTCTAATATCGCTCGATAAGAAGGCGCGCGTGGTGGAGCTGCACAACTTCAATCCATGAAATTTTTATACTAAAGGAGACAACAATGACAGAAGAAGCTTTAGAGCTAGAAACCAGACAAGTGCATTGGTGGCTGGTCCTGATTGAAGGCATCCTCGCCATCCTCCTGGGTGCCCTTTTACTGGCGAAACCCGGGGTGGGAATGGTTTCCATGGTTTTTGTCCTGGGTATCTACTGGTTCATCAAGGGGATTTTTCTTATCGTCAGCATCTTCCTTGATCATTCAATGTGGGGCTGGAAGCTGTTCGCCGGCATCATCGGTATTTTGGCTGGAATCTATATCCTCCAGTACCCCGTTGGGAGCACGTTTGTGGTATCGGCGACGGCCATCATTATGCTAGGCATCGGCGGAATCATCATGGGTATCGTGAACCTCGTCCAGGCTTTCAGTGGTGCTGGTTGGGGTGTCGGTATCCTGGGTGTGCTGAGTATCATTTTCGGCATTATCCTGCTGGGCAACACAGTGATCGCAGTTGCTCTTTTGCCGTGGGTATTGGGCTTTACATTCATCTTCGGCGGAATTGCAGCCGTAGTGATGGCTTTCCGGCTGCGTACTACGTGATCTAATCCTTGGGAAGATTCCGAAGCGAAATTTTATTAGCTTTCTAAACAGGAGATCTATGGCACCCTTGAGGTTTACTCCACCACATAGCGCCGAGGGCATAGAACCTGTTGTGACGAAAAGTTATGGGGACGTGTACGATTGAGGGGTCTGCGAACCAGGGTTAACCCAGTGCAGGGGTATCCCCGGATTGTAGACCCTGTTGGAACGCAAGTATCTGTGTTGATCAATGGGGGGCAGTGCCATACGGCACGCATACCGGGGATATGATCAACCAGGGGAACTCCACCAATCCTAACCTCGACTAATTGATAGCTAGCGACAAGTATAATTTGATGGAATGAACAACTAATGGATATTTTTCTTTACTGCCTGTCATTAGCATCTCCGAAGAGACGTGCCCCTTATCGTCATTCTGAACGGAGCGAAGAATCCCCATAACGCGCCACAATTTCGTACCAGCAAAAGCAGTAACACATCTAACCCTACATTATCGAAACCGACCCACCTCAGCTCATCCATCTGGGCGGCGAGTTGTGGGGCGAGACGCCGCTTAGGATCGAGGCCGTCGCCGGTGCTGTAGGTGTGCTCACGCCGGGAACTTAACTCATAGACCACGACTAAGATGGCGGGATGAGAACAGCATGATTTACCCAATCGAGTCTATCTCGATGAGGATATCACCACACCGGATCATATCAAGTGCGATTAAAATTGAAGTCTAGTACAATAAGTGCGTTGCACCTGTGAAGGTAGGATGCATTTTCTAATCGAAACGGCATGAATTGGTTTTTATAATTTTTTTTCAAATAGAAGATAGGTGAGCGCGATGAGTAAATCTGAATCAATCATCAAATTCCTGAAGGAGCTCTATCACATCTGGGTCACCGAACGACCGAGCACATTAGCGGCTGCGCTGGCTTACTATTCCCTATTTTCCTTCGCTCCGGCAATCTTTATCGCCTTCACCATCGCCTCATTGTTCATCGACGTACAGGCACTGGTCGGTGAAATAATAAAGCGGGTCGAAAACACTTTAGGTGCTGAAGCAGCCCAGTATATTCAAGAGACCGTACTAAGTATCTCACAAACTACGACTGGGGGCTCGACTTTAACAACCCTGATCGGCTACATCGCCTTGATCTTCGCCGCCTCGATGCTATTCTTCCAACTGCAGTACGCCCTCAACACGATCTGGAAGGTCCCGGTTGCTGAAAAACAAGAGACGCTTACCTTGATAAAAAGCCGCCTGATGGCTTTCCTGATGGTCATCGGCTTAGGCTTCTTGATGATAGTTGCTACGGTAGCCAGTATCATCGTTTCATTCTTACAGACATATATTGACCTAGGCAGCCCGGTCTCTTTCATAACTCTCATCGCTGTTTTTGGGTTGATGACCATCTCGATTGCTCTGGTTTATAAATATCTACCTGATGTCGATATTGGCTGGGGAGATGTGGGGGTGGGTTCAATCGTGACGGCAGTTTTAATGGCGCTGGGCGGTTGGCTTTTAGGGATCTACTTCACTTACAGCAACATTACCTCTGCTGTAGCGGCCGCCGGAGCAGTAGCCGTTCTGCTGATCGCATTTTATATATTCGCCCAGATATTTCTCTTCGGAGCGGTCTTTACCAGGGTTTACGCTTCGATGTTCGGTTCAAAAATCGTACCTGAGGGGGGAGATGAGTCAACGGCTGACGAATCGACGGACATCACACCACCAGCCGGATAAACCACCGTATAACAATTTTGATGCTGGCACACTATCAATATAAAAGTTATGGGATGCCATTCTGAACGGAGCCCAGAGGAGTGAAGAAAAACCTGAGGCATATCGCTATTTCATACCAGCATAGGCAGCAATACGTCCATCGCTGCAGGGATTCATCACTGCGTACGGAATGACACGACCCGGTCTATTATTTTGAATGGAGTGAAGAATCTCATTGTTTCGTACGAGAGTTTGAACATCAAGAAAAAATCACATACTGCCGCAAGAACTTCTCCACCTCGTTATAAAAATGCTCAATGGTCTCGGATTTCCGAAAACCATGTCCCTCCCCCGGGTAGACGTGGTACACATGCGGCACGCCCCGCTTCTGCAGCGATTCCACCACCTCGTCCGACTGGAGGCGCGGCACCACCACATCATCTTCGCCCTGAAAGATAGCGATTGGATCCTGGATCTTGTCGACGAAAAAGATGGGGGAGCGCTCGCGGTAAAGATCAGAGGTTTCCGGCAACGTACCGAGCAGCGAATCTGAATAATGAGCTTCAAACTTATGGGTATCAGAAGCCAGGGTGAACTGGTTGGAAACTCCATACAGGCAGATGCCGGCAGTAAAGAACCCTGGGTAGTCCTCCAGCGCCTTGAGCACTGTAAAACCACCGGCGCTGCCTCCCATGATCGTCAAACGATTTTCATCCACCAAACCCCCTTCTACCAGGTGTCTGGCTCCGCTGACAGCGTCTTCTACGTCATAAACCCCCCAATTGCCCCGCAGTTTATCGCGATACACCCTCCCGTAGCCGGTGCTGCCGCGATAATTCACCTCCAATACGGCGTAACCGCGGCTGGTGAAAAATTGTGCTGTTAGATTGAACTTATCTCGAGTTTGACTGGTCGGACCGCCGTGAATACGGACAATCAGAGGCGGAGTTCCCACCCCCTCAAAACGTTCATTATGAGGTGGATAATACAGGCCATGCACGGTTCCCCCATCCATGCCCAGCCATTCGATTGCCCCCGGTTTTGAATAAGCGTCCTCGGGCAGCTCCTCCGAAGTCCCGCGCCGGCAAACGTGTGTATCACCGCTGGATCCATCGTCCGCCGGTCGATAGGTGATAACCCGAGGAGGCTGCCTCCCACCCGAAGCTATCAGCGCCAGGTAGTCCTCTCTCACGCTGATCTGATCCAGGAATGTATATCCGCCATCCAACAGCAGTCGCTGCTCTTTACCGGAGGACAGGTCGATTTGCCAGAGGTAGATGAAACCAGATTCGTTGCGCAGGAAGAACAAGGTCGTGCCATCTGAGCCGAAATTGTAAGTTCGCAATCCCTGAATCCAGGCGGGATGCCCATGTTCAGCCAGAGCATCCGTAACCTGGCGTACTTCGCCGCTGGATAGATCGTACAAATAGAGCTGCCACCATCCGGTCTCATCATTTACGTACGCAAGATAACGACCATCAGGGGAAAACTCAGGCTGGAATATGGAGGTCTCCACGTCTCCTGCCACTGTTTTCTCTTCTATCAGAGTTGGTAGAAAGCCCTCGTCCACCTGCAGCTTTCCTATGTGCAGTTGGGTCCCATCCCACGGCATGTTGGGATGATTCCATGCGATCCATACGATGCGTTGACCCTCAGGATGCCACGCGGGCTGCATGTAGAAATCATTACCACTGACTAATTTCTGCGGCCAGTATTTCCCACCTGCATCGACAATTTCGAGCGTATCCTGCTCTTCATACGAACGCACGAACATCAACCAGCGTCCATCCGGTGAGAGTTTTGGCGAAGCTGAACTCCCGAAAGCCGGGGTGACTGGATGCGCAACCCCCGAAGCCAAGGGCTGGCGGTAAATTCTCCCCGATCCCGCTTCTACGAAATATACGTTTCCATGCCCGACGCAAAAATCGCCACCACCATATCCCACCTTCGCACGCACAGAGAACTCGCTGTTAAGCTCGCGCATCGCCTCACCATCCGGGGGCTGCACCATCAAAACCCCTCGGTCAGAACGCATCTCCAACCACACCAGGTTACCGCTATCATCCCAAGCAACATCCCCAAAACTCATCACGCGTGCCAAACTAATGGGAGAAATTGGGCTGTCCCAAAGACCATACTGGCGACCTATCTTTTTATCAGTCATATATCGTCTCCTTAATATATTGGGCAGGAATGGTCAGGGGCTATGGGATAAGGTATAAAGACAATCCGCTTCTCCCCGATCCGCTACCCCTTATCCCTTATTCCCTGTAATCTGAAACTCTTCCGATGAATTGGACACGTTCCCAGGCTCATCAGAGCCTCCCGGTGTGTCCTCGTTCCATAGCCCTTGTTGGCTGCAAATCCATAACCCGGATAACGATCACCAAATTGGCGCATCATGTCATCACGACTCGTCTTGGCCAAGATCGAAGCCCCCGCAATGCTCAAAGAGCGCGCATCTCCCTTGACGAGTGAAGTTTGAGCGATGGAGTACTCCTTTAACTCAATATAATCGATCAGGAGATACTGTGGGGTAAATTGTAAAAGGCCAAGCGCGCGCCCGATCGCCAAACGGGTAGCAGGCAGGATTCCAATTTCATCAATCTCCTTATGAGTTGCAAATCCGACCGCACAATCCAGGGCAGTTTCCATAATTAACTCCCCCCAGTACTCACGTGCCTTAGGAGTCATTACCTTCGAATCGCGCACGCCTTCCAATCGGTCTGCAACGCTATCATCCGCTGGAAGCAGCAATACCGCCGCTGCGACCGGACCCGCCAGCGCCCCCCGCCCGGCTTCGTCTATCCCGGCAATTTTATCCAGACCGGATGACCACAGCGCGCTTTCAAAACCAAGGTCAGGTTTTGCGGGGAGAGATTCTAGGGGGAATTTTCTTCTCATTCGGTCAATTACAAAAAGTCTGATAGTCTGTCAATATGAAGGTGACGGAATTTAATTCTGAAACGCAGCCCTCCGCTACAATCAGGTTAAACTGCGTGCAGGTTAAGAATCTCTCTCTTCAGGTAGTGAGCGATCATAGATTTCGCTTGCTGCGTTGCGCCGAATAGTCAGGACATCCCGACCAATAATAACTGCGTCCTGGATTGCATTGAGTTTGGTCTCGGAGTTGAAATACCACGGAATTGGGATTTCAATGATTCGATATCCGCGCATGCGGGCGATATAAAGCAGTTCAACATCGAACGACCAGCCTACCATCGTCTGGTGTCCAAATAAATCATCGACCACATCAGCACGGAAACACTTAAAACCACACTGTGTATCATGCAAACCCGGTAAAGCCAGTAAGCGGATCATGGCATTGATCCCCCGTCCGCCTATGTGCCGGTAGAAGGGCTCGTTGTAGCGCACTGCGCCCTGGGCTTCCCGCGAGGCGATCGCGACATCGAACTCGGTCAAAACTGGAGGAATGAAACGTTTGATCTCGTTGATGGGCATCGAGAGGTCGGCGTCACACATGAAGCGATATTCACCCCGCGCCTCAAGCATCCCTCGTTTGACAGCCAGCCCTTTGCCGCGCTCATCAATGTGGAAGACATGAAATTGAGGGCGTTCGATCGCAAACGTTCGTGCAATCTCCAGAGTGCGGTCCTGGCTTCCATTCTCTACAACCAGGACCTCAACAGAGTAGTTTTGGGATTGCGCAAATTCACCCACCTGCTGCAGCGTTCTCTGCAGGCGGTTTTCCTCGTTATGTGCTGGAATAATAATCGAGAGAAATGGATTTAACACCGTAGCCAGGTCCCAATTTTAGATGATTGGGATACCTTCCAAATTGTCCTGCTTAGCTGGACTGTCCCCCGTAACCAGAACGAAATCGTCCTCCGTTTTGATCACTCGTAGCGGTTCGGAAACCTCGAACAAGCCCGCCATATAAGGCACCCGTTTTCCGACCATGTATTTCTTGCCGGATTCCAAATGCTCAACCAGAGCCTGGCGATCCAACATGACGCGATCCGAAAATATAGGACCCCGCCGTAAAAAGGTGCGCACCCAATCCACCTGGTTATCGGACGAATAATGGACTGCCACCACGACACCATCGTATTTAACCTTTGCCATTAGTATCCCTCAATACTCCCAGATGATGAAACGATGCCTAAAATGATTTGATAAGAACAACTAGACCCCGCGGGAATTAATAAAAGTCGGGGCGGGCGGATTTGAACCGCCGACCCCCGCGTCCCAAACGCGGTGCGCTAAACCGGACTGCGCTACGCCCCGAGCGGATTGAGTATAATGCTAACTGGTTGTAATCGTCAAGGATTTTAGATGTCCGGGATATTAGATGTCCGTCTCTCTCCAAAACATCCACCTCGGATTTTATTCAGAAGATATTTCCTTCTGGCAGGAACTCGCCAGACAGTCCACTGGTCCCATCCTGGAGCTGGGTTGTGGGACTGGACGGGTATTGCTGCCTATGGCTCAAAGCGGGAGACAGGTTTATGGAATTGACAACGAGCGGGGTGTGTTAGCTCTCCTACGGAGCCGTATTACGCCTGACCAAAAAAAGTACACGCACATCTTGCAGGCTGACACTGCCGCATTCCATTTTGACCTTCATTTCAGCTTGATCATTGCGCCGTGCAATACATACAGCTCCTTCTCTAACAAAACCCGCCGTCGCACCCTCTCAGGCGTACGTTTTCACCTGCATGAAGATGGTGTGTTTGCCCTGAGTTTACCGAATCCCACAACTCTCAAGCATCTTCCTGAGCGCAGCGAACTCGAAGTGGAAGAAATCTTCCCTCATCCATTAGATGGTGAACCGGTTCAGGTTAGCAGCAGTTGGGAACGCTCCGATCACTTCATCACTGTCCAATGGCACTACGACCACCTGCTGCCGGATGGAGGGATCGAACGATCAAGCACTCAGATCAAGCATAACCTGATCTCCACCAGAGATTATCTGGCAGAGATTCAAAACGCTGGTTTTATCATAAACAATACATACGGCAACTACGACCAGTCACCCCACCAGCAGGGTTCGCCCAATCTGATAATACTGGCATCTAAAATCTGACCAAATTTTTTCATCGCAAGTGACTGACTGCAATTGCCAGGCACATTTAAGAAAGAAAAGCGGGCTGTCTAATCACTCTTTTTAGACAGCCCCTGTTGGTAAGTACAGCATACCCATAACCAAACCGATCAATAGCGTAATAAAGCTCCGATCTGGTCAAACTCACCCACATCCTGGTCGCTGGGCAGGACTTCGACTTCGCCGCCCGTTTGCATAACACGACGTACTGCCAGTTCGACGGCATCCGGAATTTGGTCCACCTCGCCCCCGCAGTATGGACACACAACAATGGTCCCAGCAGATAAATAACCGCAGCTCGTGCATTGCCCCCCTGGCGCTCGAAAGCCATCTCTGATGAGCAGCGTTTGTACGCGACCCTCGTGAATCGCATTTAGAGTATCCTCAAGGTCAATCACGCCCCCGCGACCTTTGGCGGCGTTTGTCACCACGGTATTGGCAAGCAGAGCTTCCCGGTGATATTCCGCTTCTGCACCGACCTCCATCGCGCACTCCAGAACTTCGCTGTGACTGGCGGTCATACTGATTGGGAAAACGCCTACGACCAGGCTCTGCCAGGATTTAGGCAGCAAGCTTCGAAATTGGGCGACATTGTCTTCGCTGCCACCAATCATGACCCTCCGAATATTGTTCGCTGAAAAAAATCGAGCCGCACTATCAACCGCTTCCTTGATGTTCCGCTCGGTTAACTCATCAACATAATCGGTCTGCCCAGCCGTACCTCCTCGCCGTCTGGCAAATTGCGAACCGCCGCCCCGCTTCGTCCTGCGCACACTCTCTCCCGTCACGTCCTTATGCTCTTGCAATTCACCCAGGTTGAAGTAGAACAGGCGCGCCTCTTGCTTATCAACCAATACGACACCGTATCCGCCGTATGAATCAAAAACATCAGCTAGCGGTTTCACATATGGTCGCAAATCTGTCCGCACCCGGCTTCGCACCGCAACTGCCAATGAATAGGCTTCGAAATATTCTTCCGGCGCACAGGAAAAAACCGCGACGCTCTTTCCAGACCAATCGTGTTCGAAGTCAAAAAACCGTGTCACTGCAAGGACATCTTCGGGTAGATCGATTTCCTTCAACATACTACGCAAATGGAGTTTGAATGTCTCAGGACTCCCATCCACCGGATCGGTATTTAAGTATACGCTCAGGACAGCGTGCTTCGCCTCGTAGCTCAACAACTCTCTTAGATCTCGGTCAGTTATCATGGTACCTTAACCTCCTTGAGTCACTTGAATTAACGCGGTAACGACCGCTTACCGTTTGATAGAAATAATACCTTGAATGAACCATTACATAAATCGGATTTGGATTGACATGCACTCCACATTTCTCTACTTTTATAAGATCAATTTCTAGCGTTCTTCGATTTCCTCGATAGGACGTCTGCCCAGAATGACTACAATTTTAATCACTTGATCTCCCCGCAGAACTGTCAATTCGACCTCATCTCCTGGACTCTTATTTTTTATCAAGTAGTTGATCAATTCATTAAAGTCGTTTACAGGATGAACGTCAATCTCATATATCAAATCCCCACCCGCGCGGACGCCTTGAACATCCGTTTCCTGAGTGCCCGCCTGAAGTCCAGCCTGGTCAGCCGGTCCATCCGGCATCACATCGGTGATGTAAACACCACTCGAACGCGACAAACCTAAAGCTTCCTGCGTAAAAATGCTCAGTTCATCGACACTTGAAATCCCTAAATATGGATAGATGAACTCTCCCTCCTGGATCAATGCTGAAGCAATCCGCTTAACAAAATTTATGGAAATCGCAAAACCGACTCCAAAATAATGTCGGTCAGCCCCACTTGTGGCAATCGATTCGTTGATACCGATCACCTCACCGTCCAAATTAAGCAGCGGACCTCCGGAGTTCCCTGGGTTTATTGCTGCATCTGTTTGGATGGTTTCAACCACTGAAGTGCTGCTTTTGCCATATGCAGATGATAGGGATTGTAATATACGCCCCGTTCCGGAAACGATACCGAACGTCATCGCTCCTTCCAATCCAAACGGGTTGCCGATAGCTGCTGCAAATTGTCCAACCTTTACCTCGTCAGAATCACCCAAAGGGAGCGGGACAAGCTCCTGGAATGGTATATCCACCTTTAATACAGCCAGGTCTGAATCCGGATCCACTCCAATTATTCTAGCGTTCGTCTTAGTACCCGTTGAAAAAGTCACCTCCACATCAGATTCGGTCCGCACGACGTGATAATTAGTGACGATATGACCGTCCTTATCGTATACAAAACCGGAACCTAGGGTACCCCCATCCAGGGAGAGAACACGGATCGATACAACTCCAGGGCTTGCCTTTTCATACAGCCGCACAAGGTCATCCTGGAATGAACGTAAATCCACATGTTCCGGCAGGGTATTATTTGTCGCCAGCGTTATATTTGGGGGTTGAGTTGATGTTTCCTTCAATCTATACGTTGGCTCTGCAGTCATGGTCGTCAGCGGAGCGCCCTGTTGGTTAACTGCTGATGTAACTTCGGCTTCCGCAACCAGGTCAGGATTTGTTATTCCTGATGGCGTTTTTCCAGATGTCGAACAGGCTGCAAGTGTTATTCCAAACACTAGGACAATCGCTTTTACTTTTAAAGGAGCGATACGTTTCATGTACTCCGTCTACTTAAAATCAAGCCTCCGCCTGGGAAATGGAGGTGACCAGGCGGAGGCTTTCGCCAAAGGAGGAAACAGCGATGAGCAACATCAGAGATATACCCTGAAATTCAACCTGTACATATTTTACAGGGAATTTCCTGTTTCGATAATTGTCAAAAATCATATGTTCCAGATGATTTTGTTCATAACAAATGTGACTAATAAATTCGACAATAATAGGCACGTAAATTCGCGGCCTCTTTTTACAATTCCATTTTCCACAATTCTATCTGTTCTCGTATTGACCCCTTTCCCGGTGATTTTGATTGAGAAGAACATCAGCCATTTTCTCACTGCTTTTAGTGTTGTAATATTCACACAGATCGTTTAAAGGACAGAATTCGCAATCTGGGCGGCGAGCGTTGCAAACCTCACGACCCAGACGTATTATATTGAGATGGACTGCATAATAGGATTGCGGGGGAAAGAGTTCTGTCAAATAAGTATGGGCTTTATCGGCGTTCATCTTCTGGGGGCGCAATCCCAAGCGCCCCGTTACCCTATAGATATGTGTGTCCACCGGAAACGCTGGTTTACCGAGCGAGAATTGAAGCACAATCGCTGCTGTTTTCGGTCCAACTCCCTTGAAGCTCCTCAACCAATCTGAGGCATCTTCCGTAGAAAGTTTTTCTAGAAAATCCAAGTCCAATTCACCGCGTTGGGCTGTGATTCCTCGGAGTACATTTTGAATACGCGGTCCTTTTTGGTTGGCAAGACCTGCAGTTCGTATAGCACCAATCACCTCATGTTCATCCGCATCCCTTACCGCTTCCCAAGTAGGAAAACGGGCTTTCAAAGACTTGAAGGCGCGATCACGGTTTGTGTCATTCGTGTTTTGGGAAAGAATGGTTGAGACCAATTCATCTAAAGGTGAAACGGGATTCCTCCACTCTGGAATACCATAGGTGTCAAGCAGTCTTTTGTGGATTGCTAGGGCAAATTCGCTGGGCTGCATATTTAAATTGAACTGAAGACAGACATTTTATCCAGATGCAAATTCAAGCGCAATGGAGGGACGAGCCTGTCCCACTTTAATGTCCCGCAAATTGTAAACGGGTGTGCTCGGACCAAATTCGGCCATATCAGCCATTTCTCCATGGGACAGTACCTCTAACTGGTGCAGAACCTCCAACGTGACCGCTGAACAGACAGACCCACGTGCATCGCCATCCGATATCTTTATGGCGACACCAAGCGCCTGTGAACCTGAGCCCATAACACCCGGCATCAAGCCCACCCCCTGAAAGCCTTCCGCCCCACCTTTAGCAACTACACGCCCGGCAGCAACCTCCATCAGGCGGGTATCAAAACGACCAGGTCCGCCAACCATATCCGGATTTGAGGTCATCGCCTCAGTAATGGTATGACAGGCAGAAGCTCTTTCGATGGGCAAGACCTCGCCTGCTTCTGGGTCGCACAACCTGGCGTATGCCAAGGCGGCATTTCGCAAGGGCACACCAAAGGTTGACAACGAACAACCATCGATCCCTATCGCGATCCGATCTTCTGATATGTTGCACATTCCTGCAAAGGATGTAAGGATTTCCTCCTGCACAGGATGATTGGGATCAATATAGGTTAAACCTTCAGATGTTTGAGGCGAGAACCCTTCCAACATCATCACATACCCGAGTAAACCGGTATGCATACCTGAACAATTATTCCTGTTAAGTGTGGGCTGCACGCTGTTCATACGCATCCCCTCAGCTGTTTTTTCATCTAAAGGATAATGGACACCACACAAGAGATTTGACTCGTGAACACCTGTTTTCTCCTGAATTGATCGCACAAAATCAAATTGTTCGTCTGTACCGGAGTGGGATGAACACATGATTGCGATTTCTCGATTTGTCAGATCGTAGGCTTCCTTGCCCCCGTGCTCAAAAAGAGGCATAACTTGGAATGGTTTTGCGGATGAACGCAAAAAAGTCACGGCATTTGGATCGCCATACCAGGCAACCAGATTGCCGCTGACATCAACTACTGCAACAGCCCCATAATGAACGGATTCAACCATTTCACCACGAGTGAGCTTGTAAATAGGGAGGTAACTAGAAGATAGCATATTTTTTTGTGTTTACCAATAATCAGCCATATTGAATTGGATGAAATGCCATTGCGAGGAGTAACATAAATAACGGCTACAAGTTAACCTTCATTGATTTTCGGGTCTTCAAACGGATTGATCAAGAGCATCGTATGGGAAATATCGCTGCAGATAACACTGGTACAAACCGTATTGCAAACGCTTAGTATATTTCGTTTGATCTGAACTTAAAAAAGAGAGTTTCGAGAGCAAAGAAGGTACCATCTTTTTAGTAGCTTCGGGTAAGGCTTTTTTATTTGCCAGCCGTTCCATTCTCCGAATTACATTTCTCAAGAATTTTCTCAACTCATGCATATCCTCTTTTTTTACAGGACCTCCGCGACCACAAATAATCACATAATCCTTGTAAGATTTTAGTAGCAGCTCTAATTCTTCAACCCATATTTCCAGGTTTGCGTTCGCTAAGAATGGGGGCTGGTTGAGGACAACCGTATCTCCCACAAAAACCACCTGTTCTTCAGGTAGAACAACCCAAATCGATTCCGCAGTAGGTCCAGGGTGGTGCTCAAGGATAATTTCCGAGCTATTCCAATGAAGGGTGAGGCGCTGGTTGAAGGTTATACCTGGAACCACCCAACGCATCCCAATCACTTCATTATAGAATTCCCAATCAGCGCCAGTTTTTACATCTTCACCTTTAAATATTGTAGGGCGACCGTCAAACACTTCGGCTGTTTCCTGATGAGTTACTATAGTGCTTTCCATCGCCCTCAAACCCAACGTTCGATCCGGATGAGAATCCAAGCTCACGAGGAATCGGTTTGACCATCCATGGCGATTCATTAACACTGAGCGCCATGAGCGAGCATCCTCTGTTCTCAGTGGAGCATCTATGAGGATCATGCCTTGAGAAAAAAACAAAGCACCTAATGTTACTCCCGAGAATGAATCTTCGTAATAAATTCCTTCATCAATTTCCTGCATAGACTCCTCGCGTGTTGTCTCTGACGCTGTGTTCTACAGCGCTGTTGGGTGTATTTTCCATATAGTACATTTTACACCGTTGATGCATAAAAAAACGTCTTCTCCATTAATGGAATTTGAGTTTAACCGATTTGTCCTTGAAAATGCGTCTTCCCCGCAGATGGGTCAACCTTCCGATATGGCAGATCTAACATCATCACCTCGGCTGCCAGGCGCGTATTCACATTCTTGTCAATCAAGATCAATGTTCGCTGCAGCGCTGATACCATGCTGCGTGCATTATCCTCGCCAAACGCTTCCACCAATCCCGCGATCACTTCGCCCTGGTCGAGGTTCGAAATTGACGCAGAGGTGTCGATCGCTTTATGGAGCACATCACGCCACAGTGAAATCCATATCAGGAACCTGTCTCGCAGCTCAGTTCTGGTCTTTGATGGGTTTTTGGGATAAATAAGGGGTGCAATATATGCGAATCGGTCAACTCGACCAGAGGAGATCATACGCTGATGGTCTTCCAACCAAACCGTACGCTTCTCCATAAGTTCCGGTTCCTTGTGCAACCGCAGCGCATATCCCGGTATTCCACCAGAGATATGCGCCAATAAGTCGGCTTCATCAGAGCCAAGATCCCAATCGTCCTCCAGCCACTGGCTGATCTCATTCAAAGCCAGAGACCGCAAGCGGAGCACTTCACAGCGTGAAACTACTGTGGGCAGCAAGTTCTCAACGCTGCTTGCAGTCAAGATTAAAATCACCTTGGGCGGGGGCTCTTCGAGAGTTTTTAACAGCGCATTCGCCGCACTGGGATGAGCTTCTTCAAACCGCAGGAGAATTGCCACCCTGTAACGGGCTTCATAAGGAGTTAACGTCAGGCTGCGCTGCAATTCACGAACTTGGTCGACCTTTAATGTCCCTCCGATCCGCTCCGCTTCGACGATTGCCAGATCGGGATGGGTCATGTGTTCAATTTGTTCGCACGAGCGGCATTTTAAACAGGGTACGCCAGACGCAGGAGGTTGGTCGCAGTTTACTGCCTGAGCCAACCGCAAAGCCAATGTACGGCGACCCGTCCCCTGAGAGCCAGTAAATAGATAAGCGTGACGCATCCGATCTTGGGCGACATGTTCCCTTAAAAGGTCTACCGCCCATTCATGTCCTGCTATACCCCAATTCATATGTATAATTTTAGCCCAGAGCGACCAGTTTGACAACGTATAAAATAGGCTCCCCTCATACCTGGAACTGCTCTCAAACGCTGTTTTTGCCTATGCTATAATGACCAGCCACATGGAATTTACTGCCGGTCTCAATCCCCAACAACAGCAGGCTGTGATCGCAGGTCCAGGACCGGTGCTCGTGCTGGCTGGTCCCGGGTCGGGAAAAACGCGCGTTTTAACCCACCGCATCGCCTACCTGATCAGCGCGTTAGGGGTAAGACCCAGACACATATTGGCAGTCACCTTCACAAACAAAGCTGCGCGCGAGATGGAAAGTCGAGTGATTCATCTGATCGGGCAGGGAACACAGGGCATGACATTAGGTACTTTCCACGCCACCTGCGCTCGAATACTGCGTCGCGAAGCTAAAAACCTGCCTTTCGAATCAAACTTTGTGATCTTCGATGCTGACGACCAGGTAGGACTGGTCAAGAGAATCATTCGAGACCTGGACCTGGATGAAAAGCGCTACCGTGCTCCGGGCATTCATGCTTCGATCTCAAACGCCAAGAATGATTTACTGCTCCCCGATGAGTTCCCCATCAACTCCTTCCGGGACGAGATCGTCCAACGGGTCTATCTAAACTACCAGAAATTACTATTGGCCAGCAATGCTCTCGATTTCGACGATTTGCTGCTTTGGACCGCCTTTCTGTTCGAAGAATTCCCAAAGGTACGTACTAAGTATGCCCGGTTCTACGAGCATATTCTGGTAGATGAGTTTCAAGATACAAATTTCGCCCAATATGCACTGCTTAAACACCTAGTCACATTTCATCACAATATTTTCGTTGTAGGTGACACAGACCAGTCCATTTATCGCTGGAGAGGCGCCGACTACCGCAACGTTTTACGCTTTGAGAAGGACTTCCCCGACTCCCAGGTGATACTGCTGGAACAAAACTACCGCTCCACCCAGGCAATACTGGATGTTGCCATGGCGATCATAAACCGCCATCCATACCGCACCCCTAAACTTTTATTCACTTCTCGCGGACAGGGTCAAAAAGTGGTCCTGCATGAAGTCTACGACGACCGGGAGGAAGCGGTTTTTGTGATCACGACCATCGTCAACATGGTCGCTCGAAGAATCGCAAAACCTGGAGACTTCGCCGTTATGTACCGCACCAACGCTCAATCCCGCCTTCTGGAAGAGGCTTTCCTGAGAGCTGACTTACCTTATAAGCTAGTGGGTGCCCAGCGCTTTTATGGTCGTCGCGAAGTTAAAGACGTGATCGCCTACCTGCGACTGGTACACAATCAGGACGATGAGATCAGTCTGATTCGAATTATCAATGTTCCAAGGCGAGGAATCGGGGACAAATCCTCCATTGCACTGCGGACACAAGCCCAAACAAGCGCTGTTTCCCCTGGTAATTTGCTTCTCGATTTGGGAAGAAACCCCTCAGCTCCAAATCAAGAGCGGGTTTCAAAGCGAGCCGGCGCAGCATTGAGGAATTTTGGGGGGCTACTTGCCAAGTGGAGCGACCAAAAATCCAAATTAACTCCCTTAGCTCTTATTGATCTAATCCTGGAGGATGTGGATTATCGTTCTTATATAGATGACGGAACTGATGAAGGCAGTGACCGGTGGGAAAATGTGATGGAATTACGCCGCCTAGCAGCCGAATTTCACGAAAAAGGACTCACTGCCTTTCTCGAACAAGTTGCCTTGGTTTCAGACCAGGACACACTCACAGGAACGATGAACGTACCCACACTGCTGACGCTGCACGCTGCGAAAGGTCTGGAATTTCCAATCGTTTTGATTGTAGGTTTAAATGACGGCACGCTTCCCCATAGCCGCTCTTTCGATGACCCAGAAGAAATGATGGAGGAGCGCCGCCTGTTTTACGTGGGTATTACACGTGCCATGGATCGTCTGTACTTAGTCTGCGCGCAAAATCGCAGTTTATATGGCTACCCCGAATCTGTAGACGCATCACGCTTCCTGGATGATATTCCCTATGATCTCATCGAAGATGCAGGGTTCTCGCGTCCTTCGCCGCGCCCCAGGAGGACACCCCTTCACCGCTCCACACGCTGGAGCGCCGCTGTTGACAACACTCCTGATTCCAAATCGGCTTACCAGCAGAAATTCCATCCTGGGATGCAGGTTCAGCATCCCATCTGGGGTGATGGCATGGTGCTGAATAGCCGCATTGATGATGGTGATGAAGTGGTAGATATCTTTTTTGAGGAGTTGGGACTAAAACGTGTAGCTGCCTCGCTTGCTCATCTAGAAATTTTATCCTGAAACATCAGGAAAATATCACAAATCAAATTGCCTTCATTGAGTTGAAATTCGAACACACATCATCCATCATCCCACCTCCTTCTTTACGCTTTCCGCTTCACAGCTTATAATCCATACATCATGCCCATTCTCGATGATCAATCCCTCGAATTTATTAGTCACAGCACAGATCAAACCCGGCGGGTGGGTATGCACTTAGGAGCCCTGATGAATCCGGGGGACGCAATCTGTTTAATTGGCGAACTTGGAGCCGGAAAAACCACTCTGGTACAGGGCTTATCCTCCGGTTGGGGTTCGCTCGATCCTGTCACAAGCCCTTCCTATGTGCTGGTTAACGTCTACCGCAGACCTGATGGAGGCAGTTTATTTCATCTTGATGCTTACCGCCTTAACAGCGCGACAGAAGCCGAAGACCTGGATATCGACTCATTCATAGCGAGGGGACCGCTGGTGGTTGAATGGGCAGACCGCATCCAGGACGCTTTACCAGCGCAGCGCTTATCAGTGGCATTTCATTGGATTGATGATGACCAGCGCGACTTGATGTTTACGGCATTCGGAACCCGTTATCAAACATTGCTGAACAATTTTCGCAAACAGGTTTTTGGAGCCTACTGATGCGTTCACCTCCACCTCTCCTATTATTAGCCCTTGACACATCAACTCGTACTGTGGGTATAGCCCTGTACGATGGCACACGGGTCATCGGAGAGTACGTCTGGAGGAGCATGGATTATCATACCGTTGAATTAGCTCCAGCAGTCCATAGCGCACTTATTAAATCCGGGTTGAAGATATCCGACCTGGGAGCATTGGGGGTCGCCCTCGGTCCCGGATCATTCACCGGCTTACGGATTGGTCTTGCTCTGGCAAAGGGGATCGCCCTGTCACAAAGGCTCCCTTTGATAGGTGTTCCATCACTGGATGCGTTAGCCATCGCTCAGCCCGCGAGTGATTTACCGATCGTAGCCGTGCTTCAAGCCGGTCGCAGCCGGTTAGCGGCAGGCTGGTATGAAGTCCGGGGTGGGAAGCGAAAATCCACTGGAAAAATCGCAACCCTTACCCCAGATGAATTGGTCGAACGTATTAAAAAACCGACCTTGGTCTGTGGTGAACTAACCGAAGATGGACGGCAGCTGCTCAAGGACAATTGCAAACACGCCATCTTGGCTTCCCCTGCTCAATCATTGCGCCGCCCAGCATTCCTGGCAGAATTATCCTGGCAGCGCTGGCAAGCAGGTGAAGTTGATGACCCGGCTTCTTTATCACCTATCTATCTACATTCCAACCAACCAATACCGGGATGAGTATTTTTCTACATGCCGATACTTTGATCATTCGCCCTATGCAGAAGGATGATTTAGAGCAGGTAGGGGAGATTGACCGTATTTCATTCAGCATGCCTTGGCCGAAAAAGGCTTTCCAATATGAACTGAACGACAATACTCGCTCAACTCTGTGGGTAGCCGAAGCGAATACACCGGGCAGGAAAAAACAAGTCGTCGGAGTAATTGTTTCCTGGTTGATCATGGATGAAGTCCACATCGCCACCTTAGCCATCCATCCCAACCATCGTGGCAAGGGCATCGCCCAGCGGTTAATATTAGTTGCCCTTCAGGATGCTGTCAAAAAGGGCGCCCATCAGGCTACTTTGGAGGTGCGTGCAAATAACATCATGGCTCAGGAACTTTACCGCGGTTTCGGGTTTATTGTTGTCGGTCGCAGAGTCAGATATTACCGCGACAATAATGAAGACGCGCTGATCATGACGGCTTCTGAGTTAGAGGAGACACTAGGAGCTCAGCTCGCTAACAGTGAGCTGGTCAATTAAATAAAATAAGCATCTTGTTTTCTATGCAGTATAGAAACACACCAAATTAAGTTGTATAATCTGCCAATTATGAAAACCGAGCGCAGGAGCACATCATGAAAGCAGCACAGGAATTAGAGCAGATTGGCAAAGAAGTTGCGCAATGTACAAAATGTGAACTACATTACTCTCGTAAACTGGCTGTCCCTGGAGAAGGTCCACCCGATGCCGAGATAATTTTTATCGGAGAAGGACCCGGCTTTCATGAAAACGAACAAGGACGACCGTTCGTGGGAGCTGCTGGAAAATTCCTGGAAGAACTGCTTTCCAGTATCAATTTAAAACGTTCGGATGTTTTTATCGCTAACGTCATCAAATGCCGCCCACCAGGAAACCGCGATCCATTACCTCAAGAATTATCTGCGTGCAGCGAATATCTGGAACGCCAAATTCTCGCCATCAACCCCAGAATTGTCGTCACACTCGGTCGCTATTCCATGGCATACTATCTTCCGAACGCCAAGATCAGTCAGGTACACGGTCAATCTATACGCGTCAGAGGGCGATTGATCGTTGCTATGTACCACCCTGCTGCCGCCTTGCACCAAAGGTCCTTGAGACCCACGATCGAAGCGGATTTCGTGAAGCTTCCAGAACTAATCAGCCAGGCTGGTGAATTACCCGAGTATCAGGAGCTGGCACATCAAGTTAAAGAAGAACCCAAGCAACTGAACATGTTCTAGGACGCTTCAACCTTCATCGAATATGAATTCAGTCAGATCTCTTTACGATAAGCTCTCACCTGATACCAGGATAAGGATTAGGTCGCTAATTCCAAAGCGTGCTTTGCGATGGTATGCGCACAAAAATACCGACGTTTATTTGATCTCTTATCCAAAATGTGGTCGCACATGGATGAGGTTAATGATCGGACGCGCCATAGCAAACCACTTTTCGCTTCCAGAAACGGAAGAAATCTTACTCTTAAACTGGAAAACAAGAATTCAACCCGATATTCCGAAAATAACATTAATACACGATGATCGACCTATGCTTAAATCACCCGATGAATTAGAGGAGTCAAAAGTCAGATATAAGGACAAGGACGTGATTTTTTTGGTTCGCGACCCACGCGACGTGGTTGTTTCCAGCTATTTCGAGATGAAAAAAAGGGGCTCTATGTTTGGGGATAACCCATATGAAACACGAAGACCTATATTTGAAGGTGATTTGTCGGGTTTTATCAAACGAAGAAATGGTGGGTTTGACACCATCCTTAAATATTACAATATATGGGCCGATAATCGTTACATTCCGAAAAATTTTTTACTTGTACGCTATGAAGATATTAAGAGTAATCCCAATCAAGAATTACGGAAAATCATGGATTTTCTTGGTCTAAAAGCGATACAAGATGCTGCTATCAGTGAAGCAGTTAATTTCGCCTCTTTTGAGAACATGCAGCGGATGGAAACTGAAGGCGAATTCTCTACTGGTATCCTTAGACCAGGTGACCAGGCAGATAAAAATTCTTTTAAAACCCGCAAAGGTAAAGTAAGAGGTTTTGTCGATTATCTAAATCAAGACCAGATCGAAGTCCTAAACCATAAAATGGGTGATCAATTATCAGATTATTTTGAGTACAATCCATAAAGTTCATGATGAAAATGAGCAACAGCAATGAGAGAAGAATTAGCAAACTTTAAACCTTAGTCCATCAAGGTTTCCGCCCAAATTCAGAAAGGAAACATATGTCATCTACGATCCAACAAACCTTAAAAAACCAATTAGAAGAACACTCAGCCCGGATTGCTGTCCTAGGTCTAGGTTATGTAGGCTTACCTCTGGCGGTGGTCTTTGCCGAGACCGGATTCTCGGTTACAGGAATTGACACCGCTGAAGATAAAGTCGATTCAATCATGCGGGGTGAGAGTCACATACAGGATGTTTCCAGCGAACAGGTAGCTCGGCTGGTGTCATCCGGCAAACTCAATGCCACCACAGAATTCAGTGTCCTCCAGGATATCGAAGCTGTCAGCATCTGCGTACCAACACCTTTACGAAAAACCGGCGATCCAGACCTGTCATTCATCATGGATGCGACCGAAGACCTTGCCAGACACATTCATCCCGGCATGATCGTTGTTCTTGAGTCAACCACCTATCCTGGCACAACGCGTGAAATTCTGCTACCAAAGTTCGAAGAAGCCAGTGGATTAATCGCCGGCGAGGACTTTTTCCTGGCTTTTTCTCCAGAGCGGGTAGACCCCGGTCGTAAGGACTGGACCACGCTCAATACTCCTAAGATAATCGGCGGAATTACCCCCACATGTAGCGAAGTCGCTGCAACTTGGTATTCACAAGCTTTGCAAACTGTAATACAAGTCTCTTCCTCAGAAGTAGCTGAGATGGTAAAGCTTCTCGAGAACACTTTCCGAATGATCAACATCGGATTGGTAAACGAGATGGCGATGATGTGCGATCGACTTGGAGTAGATGTGTGGGAAGTAATTGATGCTGCTGCGACTAAACCATTCGGCTTTATGAAATTCACTCCCGGTCCGGGTTTGGGAGGGCACTGCATTCCCATTGATCCCCTTTACCTTTCCTGGAAATTGCGCACGCTAAATTACACAGCCCGTTTCATTGAATTGGCTTCAGAAATCAACACGAGCATGCCCATATACGTGGTCGCAAAAATCCAAGATGCCTTGAATGAGCAAAGAAAACCACTCAAAGGAAGCCATGTTCTGGTTTTAGGTGCTGCTTATAAGCCAGACATAGCCGACCTGCGTGAATCTCCTGCCCTGGATGTGATCGTTTTGTTGGAAAATAAGGGCGCAAAAGTATCCTACCACGATCCCTACATTAAAAAGCTGCAGCACGATGATTGGGAAAAAACCAGTGTACCCGACCTCTCCAAGACTTTGCGGGATGTCGACTGCGTGGTAATAATCACAAACCACAGCAACTATGATTACGCAGCCATATTGCGAGAAGCCGAACTTATCGTAGACACGCGCAACGCTATCGGTGACATTGGACAAGGTAATCCGAAAGTTCACAAATTGTAAACGGAAATCTGGAGAGAAGAACTGATTTCTTCCCCCACATCCAAACACAAGGAAACCTAATGGCGAATTATTTAGTAACAGGTGCGGCAGGATTTATTGGCGCCCGGGTGACTGAAATGCTGCTCGAAGATGGTCACTTCGTTGCAGGTATTGACGACCTCAATGACGCCTATGATGTTAGAATGAAACACTGGCGTCTCAAACATCTAACCGATCACCCTAATTTTAACTTTCATCACGTTGACATCAGCGACCAAAACGCTCTCGAATGTGCAGATTTTACACACAATGGTCGAATAAAGTCATATGACGCCATTATCAACCTTGCCGCCCGTGCAGGTGTACGCCAAGCGCTGGAAGATCCCTGGCTCTATATCAATACAAACGTGACCGGCACCCTCAACTTGCTGGAGCTATCTCGTCTATATGAGATCCCTAAATTTATCATGGCCTCTACGTCCAGCGTTTATGGATCAAATGCACCCTTGCCTACACCTGAAGAGGCTGACAGCAGCAAGCCTCTCCAACCTTATGCTGCCAGTAAAATAAGCGCCGAAGCACTTACTTTTACCTACCACTATCTTTACGGGATTGACGTCACCGTTGTTCGCTACTTTACCGTATATGGACCTGCAAGTCGCCCAGATATGAGCATGTTCCGCTTTACACAGTGGATCAGCGAAGGGCGTAAAGTAAAGTTGTTCGGAGATGGAGAACAGTCACGCGGATTCACTTACATCGACGATATCGCCCGCGGCACAATCCTGGGTCTCAAACCACTGGGCTACGAAATCATAAACCTGGGCGGACACGAGATTCTAAAAATAAACGAGTTGATTCACATCTTAGAAGAACTCCTTGGTCAAACCGCATTTGTCGAACAACTACCCGCCCATCCTGCTGATATGCGCGCAAATTGGGCCAACATAGAAAAAGCAAAAAAATTGCTCGACTGGGAACCGCGGGTTGGACTGCTCGAAGGCATTACGAACCTAGTTGACTGGTACCGTACCGAACACTCCTGGACCCGACTTGTGGATACTGAATAATGTTTCTGCCGAACTCGTTTTACCTGACTATAAATGTATTGGATTAACGAGAAAAACATTCATTTCTTTTCCTGTAAACTCCCTCAGTTATGCCGCGACGATTAAACGACTGGTTGCGCAAGCACTTCCATCACTTTTTCGAAAATGCACTGATACGCCGCTTAATTAAGAACTCGGGGTATCTCTTCAGCTCCACCAGCATATCCGCCGCACTCAGCATGCTGCAGGGCATCCTGGTGGCACGGCTATTGGGTGTGGAGAACTTTGGTATTTTAGGTGCAATCATCCTGTTCGTGAGCGTCGTCAATAAACTTGCATCATTTCGAATGTCCGAGCTGGTTGTAAAATACGTCGGATACTACACCGAAGCTCGCGATCACCAGCGTGCGGCAGCGGTTTTTAAGCTTGCAGCTATTTTCGAGATGCTTACTTCGATTTTTGCATTTGGTTTAATTCTGTTGCTGGCACCCTTCGGCGCGAAATACCTCGCCAAGGACCCGAGTACAACCAGTCTATTTATGATCTACGGGCTGGTTATTCCCGCTAATTTCATAACAGAGAGTTCATTAGGTCTTCTACAAATTTTCGACAGGTTTCGCCGGATAGCGACCGTAAACATTGGGCAGAGCGTCATCACATTATCTTTAATTACCATTACCTATATAGCGCAAGGCGGTCTGAAGGAAATCCTGTTTTCGTATTTAATCGGTAAGATAATCGGTGCCATTGGTATAACCCTAGCAGCGGTATTTCTTGCAACGCGCCAATGGGGTTATCAATGGTGGATAGTCCCAATAAGATTACTTAGGGATAAATATCGCGAACTCGCTCATTTCGCCGTAAACACGAATATCAGCGCAACCATTAGCCTGGTGACTAAAGATAGCGAGATTCTATGGGTCTCATTTTTCCGCACTCCCCTTGAAGCAGGGTATTACAAGCTAGCTCTGTCTCTTGCAAACATCGTTCAATTACCAGTCACCCCATTAACGCAATCCACATATCCGGAAATCTCTCGCCAGGCGGATAAGAAAAATTGGGGGAATATACGCTACATAATGCGCCAGGGTTCCATTTTAGCGGGGAGTTACACTTTCGCGGCTACAATTGGTCTGATATTCCTTGGTCCGCTTGTCATACGCTATATTTACACCCCCGAATACCTGCCGGCATACCCAGCGTTACTTATCCTGCTATTGGGTCTTCTGGTTTCCAATACATTCTACTGGCGGCGCGCGGTGCTGCTCTCCTTAGGGCATCCCGATTTTCCTGCCAGGGTCAACCTGGCGCTGGCAGGAATCAAAGTGTTTTTTGTCATCCTCCTGGTACCTCGATTCGGATATCTAGCGAGCGCGGTATTATTGTCCGGGTATTACATAGCAAACTCAATTATTTACGTATTCAAGATACGTTCCTTAATGAATAAAAAGCGTGCCCAGACATGAAAATTGCCGTTATCGCTCCAACCCAGATTCCAGCTCGGCGCGCAAACACAATCCAGGTGATGAAAATGGCTCAGGCGATGGTCAACCTCGGTCACAATGTGCACCTTGCCGTCCCGGTCGAAGATAATAATAGCAATCAAGTCCACGATGCTCTTCCAGCCGACACACCCAATTTAATGCACTCTTGGGATACACTCTCTCACCATTATGGTCTTCAGGCAGAATTTCCAATTACATGGTTTCCCGCCAGACCAACCCTGCGCCGTTACGACTTCAGTTTACAGGCTATCCATTGGGCGCGACGATGGGGGGCGGATTTGATCTACACACGCTTACCCCAGGTCGCCGCTCTTGCCAGCACTCTTAAAAATCCCGTGATCTTTGAAATTCACGACTTCCCCCACGGGTCCTTCGGCACCAGGTTATTTCGCCGCTTCCTCAAAGGGGCAGGGGCTCGCAGGCTGGTCGTGATAACCCTGTCCCTTGCGCAAGACCTCGCACAGGAATTCAACACACCGCTTATCCCTCCATTCACTATCATCGCCCCAGACGGTGTAGATCTAGACCGTTATGCCGGCTTGCCTGGTCCCACCGACGCCCGCGAGTTGCTATCCCAGAGCAAATTAAGGGATTCAACTCTCTCACCCGAAAGTTTTACGGCAGGTTACACCGGGCATTTATATCGCGGCCGAGGTGTGAGCATGCTCCTAAAAATGGCGACCTGCACTCCCGACATTACCTACCTGCTGGTTGGAGGCGAACCGGCAGAAATCAAACGTTTGGAAGGCGATGTTCAATCTATGGGATTAAACAATATTATCCTGGTTGGTTTTGTGCCTAACGCCGAATTGCCTCTCTACCAAGCCGCCTGTGACGTTCTGATGATGCCTTACCAGCACAAAGTGGCTGCTTCTTCAGGCGGCGATATTTCCCGTTATCTGAGTCCCATGAAGCTTTTTGAGTACATGGCCTGCGGTCGAGCTATACTTTCCAGCAACTTACAAGTTTTAAGAGAGGTGCTGAACCCGCAAAACGCCGTCCTCCTACCACCTGATGATGTGGATGCTTGGACCGGCGAAATCCAAAATCTGCGCTCCAACCACGACCGGTTGGAGCAGTTGGCAATCCAGGCAAGAAAGGACGCCGCCCAATACACCTGGAAGGCTCGCGCCGAGCGAATTTTGGATGGGATTTAGAAGAGAAAGTCCATAACGATAACCGATCACATGGAAATTTCAGTATGACAATTAATAACCAAGAGAGGCTTCAATCCCCACTAGCGAGGTGGCAGTTCTGGCTCATTACCATCCTGTTTTGCCTGCTCCTTTCCTCGGCACTGACCTGGATTTCATCCGGGTTCACAGAGGTTACTGGCTGGGCGTCATTTCTTGGAGCCGTCTTGATAGCTGCCGGAATAATTGTGTGTTGCTGGTGGATGCTCAGAGGAGAGAATCTCCCACGCTTGTTGGGCATTCTAATAATCACCGCAGCTCTTTTGCGCCTGGCTGTAGGAGTGTTCTGGTTTGTCGCGTTGCCCGTGATGGGGCACGGTTCTTCCCACGAGAGAGCTGGCTATGTGATGGCGGACGCGAGTAAACGCGACCAGGCAGCCCATCAACTGGCAGGTTCCAACAAGCCACTTTGGAGAGCATTTCGAGATAATCGAAAATATGACCAATATGGGGGGATGCTATTTCTGAGCGCTTGGTTTTACCGCTACTTGGGTACAGATCAGCACCAACCCGTACTGATTATCGTCTTAACAGCCGCAGTGTCCTCCCTGGTGGTTCTCTTTACCTGGGCCTTCACTCGGCGTGCATGGGGTCAAACTGAAGCATGGATTGCCGCCTTGATAATGACTCTCTATCCAGAAGCTGTGCTGCTAGGCAGTTCCCAAATGCGCGAAGCGTTCACAATGACACTGACGATGGTCGCTTTTTACGGTTTGATACTCTACTTTCAGGAGCGCTCATGGTCTGGTCTGAGATGGATGCTGGTGGCTTTACTGCTATGCCTACCCCTCTCTCCACCTTACACGGCATTGTTACTGCTTATGTTGGCGCTAGCAGCCATTCCTCTAAACAAAGCCTCCCTGAAAGATCACATCCTACCAAAGCAGTTATTTTGGCTTATCATCGGTGTTACAGTCATCATCTCTGCTGGAATGTGGTTGGCGTTGAAGCAGTTTGCACCAGATGGCATGACGAATCCGATCGCTGTATTGGAGTATTGGATTCGCAAATCTGCCAGATTTCAAGCCCACCTTACTCGCCTTGATTCTGGCTGGATGCAGCAAGTGTTCAGGAGCACTCCAGAATGGACACATCTCCCATTACTGCTCACATACGGGGTACTTCAGCCGTTTCTGCCCGCAGCAATCGTTGCAGGCAGCCAAGCCAAGATCTGGCATTGGATCGCAATCTGGCGTGCTGTTGGTTGGACCGTGATCCTGCCGTTCTTAATTTACGCGCTGCTGCGTGCTCCCCGCAAAAAAGACGATCATGGTTTTACATTTATTATCAGCCTGATCGTGTGGGGCGGCATTCTGATTGCCGCTTTCCGAGGTGGGGGCGATATGTGGGATAACCCAAGGTACCGAGCTGCTTTTGCAGGTTTGGGTGCAGCTCTGACAGCCTGGGACATTGTGGAACACCGCCGTACGCATGATCCGTGGCTGCGCCGTGCCTTTATCAGCGTTTTATTGATCCTTGCCTGGTTCATACCATGGTATTTGGGGCGTTACACTGGGTTCTACTGGCCAATCGAAGACCTGTTTAAAACGCTTGGATTAGGCTTTGTCACTGCTGCTATGTACCTTATTTGGGAATGGGCCAGAACGAACTCCCCCATCGATAAGCAGGAAGGGTGAAGACTTAAATTACAAACTTTTCGAGAATTCCGAAAGTTCAAGTCCTTTATTACTACCAAACAATTAAAGCTATTTCTAACAAAACATGACCCCCAATAAACAGGCTGATATCCAAGAATTGGAACATGATGGCAATTTGTGGTTTATGTTACACAAATTTCTACGTTCTACAGCCTCTCTCCCATGGTTGGCTGAAGTAGTGTCGCTTCTGGGGGGCATCGTATTCATCTTACAGTTATGGAAATACGCTCGTTTACTCCCCTCCGTTTTAGATGAAGGCACATATTTGTACAAGGGATTACTCTACGTTTCCGGTCAATATTCGATGTATCAGTTCTACGGTCCCTGGAGCAATAAAATGCCCTTGTCATTCCTGATTCCAGGTTCAATCCAATATTTACTGGAGCCTGGATTGCTTACAGGTCGAGGATTTGCAATCGCACTGGCATTATTGATGCTGCTGGGATTATGGGTTCTGGGAAAGCGTCTGGGTGGAAAATGGTGGGCAGCAGCCGTTGTCTGGATTTTCGCGATAAATATTTCAGCGATCAAGATGTTCAGCCTTGGCGTGTCTCAGGGTTTGATCGCCTGTATGTTAGTCTGGACTCTTATTCTTGTGATAGGAGATGATCGTCCAACTTGGCAGATAGCCTTAGGATCGATATTGGCCGGATTAATGGCAATAACCAGGCTCAACCTTATGCCAGTGCTGCCCTTGTTAATCCTATATGTCTTTTGGGCACACGGAAGAAGGAATGGATTCATTGCTGCCTCACTGGGTATATTGACCGTCATTTTTGGCTATCTGCTTTTTTGGCCCGGCATCCTTCAAGTATGGGCGCTTTTACTACCCCGTTCAGTTACTCCGTTCCTGAACAAATGGCGAACCCAAACATATTTCCCAAGCGTTTGGAACCCTGTCATTACAAAGGAGAATCAGATATTAAGTTTATCGCAGTCTATTCGCAATCACTTTCCAGCCTTGATCGCTGTGCTGATCGCAGTGCTGCTGTGGCCAATCAAGGGCGGGTTTAAGAAGAAATCCGATTTGCGTACTGCTGTTTTTCTATGTGCCTTATTCATACTATTACTACTTATACACACATGGTCATCGGTTGGGAGCTATTACTGTGTTTTCTGTCTATCAAGCTACTTGACTTTTTTCTCATCAATTGGAATTCTGCTCATCCCGTTAACCTACACCGCCTGGCGAAAACAAATCCCTCTTTGGCTTCAATTGGTCATTATATTGTTGATCATTTTCATTTCCACTCTTGTAGGCTTCGGGGTTTATGAACAAATAGGCAAACAAATCCTTGAGATACAAATCCCAAGATCAATCCTTGAGTTCCCAGAAAAAGTTTCAGGGACTGTGCCCCTCCGAAATTATCTGAAGAAGACCTACGATTACGACTTTAAAACTTCACGCCGAGTAGTTTCTACAATTGCGGGATTTGGGATAGGCCTTCTGCTCTTACTACTTGCACTGGTAATCAGGGTAATTTCCCCACATCTTCGAAAGATATTTTCAAAAGATAATAAAAGCACCTTTCCAGTCTACGGATACTGGGCACTCTTGATATTTTTGCTAATAGGATCAATTCTGTCCCCTGTGGTGGATATCATGGATGAAAGAGATGCCTTTTTCTGCAATCGGGATGTCATCGCTTCGTATGAAGCAGCCGGCGAACATCTCGCCAGCGTTATTCCTCCTGGGGCACAAGTCTACTGGAAAGGGGGCAACTCTGTTGTACCTTTACTATATGTTCCAGAGATCAAGATTTATCCACCACAGTTAAATGGTGACTACTCCTATAAATATGATGGTGACCCGGATCAACTCTTAAAATACGGCTGGTGGAGTGTGCCGCTGGCTGATCAATGGATAAACGAATCGGATTTCGTATTAGTGCAGCAACGCTATTACGATGAGTGGTACAGAGAACGTTTAAAATCTTATGCCTTTGAAGAGCTGGAAAGTACGCAACCTACCGTTTACTGCGAAGACAACACTCATATTCGTATTTTTAAACGAAAGCCTTAACCCTCCACAAGTACGCTTTGTACACGCATGACATTGATTAGTGCTAATACCATGTCCTTAACATTGTTTTGCATAAAATATGCGTCTAATAATAGCTTTGCTCGAGATTGAGATAGAAAGTGTGAAAAAAAGCTAAAGGATCTGACAAGGTAAAGGTTGATATGGAATGGCGAAGTAGATTATTGTTTTGGCTACAAGGTTTAATCATTTTCCTGTCCTCTGTTTTTTTTACAGGATATCAAGTTTATTCAGATAACCATGCAGTGCAAATTCCGTTTGTCCAATGGATAAACAACCCATCACTTTTTCCTAATGATCCATTCGTCTCCACTTTCGAGCATTATATAGGTCCGATTTGGCAGGTGGTCGCTTTTATATCAAATTATGTGCCCCTAGAGTCATTATTATTAATTCTTTTCCTAGTCACGCGGGCGCTAATCTTAGTCGCAGCAGCACGATTAGCCATGACTTTATATCCCGGTTCAAGGCTAGCATCAGTAGGAGCGATGGCCTTTTTTGCACTTTCGCCATCTCCTTTAATAGGTCATGGAACTCTAGTTATTAATTACTTCGAACACACCAGCTTATCTATTGCATTTTTATTATTGGCCACCGCTGCATTTTATTCGAAGCGTCCTTTTTATTGGGTTCTTTGGCTTGCTATTGGTTTAAATCTCAACATTATGTATGGAACCTATGCCTGTGTTTACTTCACGGCAGTATTTCTTTTAGATACCTGTTACAGGTCTAATTGGAAAGATTGGGTTCTGCCAGGAATTTTATTTGTCATCCTTGCATCCCCCACGATCGTACCAACAATGTCAGCATTTCAAATTAATACTGTAAACAAAGAACTTTGGCTGCGGGTTAGTGAGGTACGCATGTCCTTTCATCTCTATCCCCTTACCTGGGAGTATTATCGTTTTTATCTCTTCTTTGCGTTTATCTCATGCTACGCCATATTACTATATCGTAGTAAAAAGGAAATGGACAAGTTGTTTAAACACGGTATGATCTGGCTGGCTGTCAGTATATGCTGGCTGATTTACGCCTTTGTAGCTGCTTATGTTGTGAATTCTCCAGCGATGCTGATAATGCATCCAGCGCGCGGTACGGACTTGTTTTTTGCCTTTGCCGTCACCGCTATGATAGCTGTTCTTGCCTATCTAATTAATGATAAAACCAATCATAAGCGGCTCTATGTAATCTTTTTCTTTATCAGTTTCATGTGGCTTAATTTTTTTTACTTCTCTCTTATAACGATTTATATTTGGGCAATCATCGCTGTTGGAGTATTCTGGAACCCTACATGGAAATTTATTCTAAAACACGGGGATGCAACTCGTCTTTCGAATATTGTTGTGCTAGTTGTCCTGTTTTTTGCTGTGTTTAGAATCTCAAATCTAGCGAAGGCAGGTGCCGTCGGGGATATCATCAGACTTCCTGATTCTCAAATGATGGAAATCGCGGATTGGGCAAGAGAAAATACCTCTTCAAAAGATATATTTTTAGTAGATCCGCATTGGGAAGAATTCCGAGCGCTTTCCCAGAGAGCTGTCTTTGTCACTTGGAAAGATGGTACCGCAATGCTTTGGGAACGAAGTTTTGTTAGTGAATGGGTGACGCGTATAGAATCTTTTGGCTTCTATTTTATGGATACTGATCAATTGGGTACAACTAAAGGTTCTAGTCAATTGAGTCGTCTATACGAAGACATGGATGATGAAGATGTTACAATTCTCTCAAACAATTATCCAATCAGTTTCTGGGTCGTTTCCATTGACCACCCATCATCTTTACCATCAGTTTTTCAGACTCATGACTTTAAGGTATTAAACCTCATTCCAAAATAATCTAAACTTCCCGGGATGATAGACATGACCTTGAACGCCACATTAGTTGACAAAATCAAGTTACCTGAAATCAGACAATGGAGGTTTTCATTGTGGCTGCAAGGCTTGATCATTTTCCTCTCCTCTTTACTCATTTCAGGTTATCAGGTTTACTCAGCCAATCATGCAATGCAGATCCCGTACGTCCAATGGATGAACGACCCATCACTGTTTCCTAATGATCCTTTCGTATCCACATTCGTTCATTATATAGGTCCTATTTGGCAGGTAGTCGCGATTATCTCAAATTATGTGCCCCTAGAGTCGTTACTATTAATTCTTTTCTTAGTAACGCGGGCACTAATCTTAGTCGCAGCAGCACGGCTAGCTATGACTTTAAATCCCGGCTCAAGGCTAGCGCCAATTGGGGCGATGGCTTTTTTTGCTCTGTATCCTACTCCAATAATTGGTCATGGAACTCTGGTCAATAACTACTTCGAACACACCAGTATATCCATTGCCTTTTTATTATTGGCCACCGCTGCGTTTTATTCGATGCGTCCTTGTTATTGGTCTCTTTGGCTTGCAATTGGTTTTAATCTAAACGTTTTGTATGGAGTTTATGCCTGTGTCTACTTCGCAACGCTGTTCTTATTGGATACCAACTACAGATCAAATTGGAAAATTTGGGTTGTACCAGGATTTTTGTTTTTTGTCCTTGCTTCCCCCACGATCGTACAAACAGCATCAGCATTTCGTCTCGACACTGTAAATACAGAACTCTGGTTGCAGGTCAGTGAGGTACGCCATCCATTTCATATATTCCCGCTTACTTGGAAACCATTCAAATACAATCTTTTATTCGCGTTTATCTCATGCTTTGTAATCGTGATATATCTCGGAAAAAAAGAGCTGAGCAAGTTGTATAAACACGGCATAATATGGCTGGCGGTTAGCTTGTGCTGGCTGATTTTCGCTTTTGTAGCCGCATATATAACGGAGTCGCCAGCGATGCTGGTTATGCAATCAGCACGTGGTATGGATTTATGGTTTGCCTTCGCAGTAATTTCGATGATAGCGGTTTTTACGCGCCTCATCGAAAAAAACATGTCCAATAAACGGCTTTTTATTATCCTGTTTTTTTTCAGTATCTTCTGGTTCTGGTTCTTTGAATTCACTTTCTTAATGGAATGGATATTTCTAATCCTCACAATCGGAGTAATCTCGAAGCCACTGTGGAGGTTGATTTTGAGAGAAGGCAATCCAACTCGGCTATCCTATATTGTGGTACTTATTGTTATGTTATTGGGGCTGATTACGTTTTCGATTCAGGTGTATTCAGATAGAGTTATTGCAATCATTCGATATCCAAAGTCGCAAATTCAAGAAGTTGCAAATTGGGCGTTAGAGAATACTTCCAAAGGTGATGTATTCTTAATAGATCCAAATTGGAGCGAATTCCGAGCGCTTTCCCAGAGACCTGTATTTGTCACTTGGAAAGATGGTACTGCTATTTTTTGGGAACGGAGTTTTGTTAGTGAATGGGTGACGCGTATTGAATCCTTCGGTTTCAATTTTGAGAAAACAGACGAATCTGGTACAGCTGACGGCTTTAGACCATTGACCCGCATGTATGAGAACTTGGACGATGAGAATATCATTGCTCTTTCAAACAGTTATCCCATCAGGTTCTGGGTTATTCCAGTCGATCATACCTCATCGTTTCCGGTTGTTTTTCAAACTGCAGGCTATAAAGTGCTAGACCTGAAACCGTAAATAGATACCATCCCGGGACGGCAAGTGTGACTGCAAATGCTGTATTGGTTGTTAAGGAAGAAAAGCCTTCCACATTAGGACAATGGAAATTCCCATTGTGGTTACAGGGCTTGATCCTGTTTATTTCATCTTTACTCATGACGGGTTATCGAATTTATTATGGCAATCAAGCCATAACAATACCTCTCGTACAATCGATCAACAATCCAGCACTTTTTCCTAATGATCCATTCGTCTCCACCCTCGTTCATTATGCGGCTCCGATTTGGCGGTTGGTTGCGGTACTCGCCAATTACATACCCATTGAGATTTTACTCACATTTTTATTTTTAGCAGCACGAGCTCTGGTCTTGATAGCAGCCGCACAATTGGCTATGACCATAAATCCAGGAAGCAAGCTCGCGGCGGTTGGTGCGATGGCATTCTTTGCATTGTGGCCAATTTCATTGTTAGGTCATGGGACACTAGTTAGCGGTTATTTCGAACAAACTAGTTTATCTATTTCTTTTTTTCTCTTCGCTATAGCTGCATTCTATTCAAAACGTCCTTATTATTGGGCTCTTTGGTTGGCAATCGGTTTTACTCTTAACAGTATGTATGGGGCATACGCTTGTGTCTACTTTGCAGCAGTGTTTTTATTGGATAAAAACTACAGGTCAGATTGGAAAAACTGGGTTTGGTCTTTTATTCTGTTTGCAATCCTGATATTCCCCACAGTCATGCTATCAGCATCCGCTTATCGAATAGGCACAATAAACAATGAAATTTGGCTGCTCGCCAGTGAGGCTCGCTTCCCAATGCATCTCTATCCCCTCACCTGGAATCCTCCAGAGTTCTATGTATTCTTTGGCTTTATGTTTATGTCTGCAACAGTACTATATTTCAATAGGCGAGAATTGAGCAAGCTTTATAAACATGGCATGATATGGCTGTTAGTGAGTTTGGGTTGGATATTAGTTGCCTTCGTAGCTGCATACATAATGAGATCTCCAACAATGCTGGTTTTGCACCCGGCTCGCGCTACTGATTTATGGTTTGCTTTCACCGGAATATCGATAATCGCGATCATTGCATACCTGATTGAACTTGATACACCCTATAAAAAACTTTATGTGATTCTTTTGTTTGTCAGTATCTTTTGGCAGAAGGTTTTTGACTTCACTAATTTAATCGTGTCGCTGTGGCTGATCATAACAATCGCAGTGTTATGGCGTCCTTTTTGGAGATTTGTCCTTAAAGATGGTAGTCCAACTCGATTGTCGAATATAGTAGTCCTTATTGTCCTATCTTTTGGGGTGTTCTTCATTTCTAGAGAGGCGGATTCAATTGCGCTTGCCCACTTTATTCGCGTTCCGGATTCACAAATCCAAGAAATTGCGGATTGGGCGAAAAAGAATACCTCAATAGAAGATGTATTTTTAATTGATCCAAATTGGAGCGAATTTCGAGCGCACTCCCAGAGACCAGTCTTTACCACTTACAAAGATGGGGCTGCGATACTCTGGGATAGAAGTTTTGTTGAAGATTGGGTGCCGCGCATGGAATCCCTGGGTTACAATTTTTATGAACCGCAAGCGATTGGGATCAGTACGAGTTCATTTTTAATTCAGGCGTTGCGCACTCTCTATGAGGACATGGATAATGAAAGTGTCATTATGCTTTCAAGCGTTTATCCTTTGAGGTTCTGGGTTGCCCCGATTAACCATGCATCTCCATTTCCAGTAGTATTTCAAACTCTTGATTATAAAGTGCTGGATATTAAGCCTGCAATCGATGCTAAATAATTTTAATCTATAACAATTTAGGAAGTGTGTCTTACGCGAATAGTTTGCACGGCTTCCAATACGCCCCCCATTAGACCGAGCAAAACGTTGCGGGTAAATATTAAAAACGAAAATGCTAGAGCAAGATCGGCGCTAATTCCGAATGTGCCTAACATGGCGATCAGGCTTACCTCACGATATCCCAAACCACCAGCAATCGAGAAGGGCAGCAACGCTGTCATCGCTACAACCGAATGGATCCATCCCATGTCTATGAATGGAAGCTCAATACCTACGGACTTCGCCAATAATTGGAATGAGACAATACTCAATAGTATACGTACAATACCAAAGGTAACAACCAAGAATAATTCCAAAGCCGAAAAATCTGCATATGCTGACACTGCTGATAATAATTTTTCAAATTTATATAACAAGTTCTGCCAAAATGGGCGCTGCACTTTAAAGTCATGAGACTTGAACCATCCATACATCAACAAGCTCATACGCGTCAAAATAAACCAAAGAATGATGGTCACGGATAATAATACTAGCAATCCAATCCCTTTATCCTGAAAAATATCCTCTCCAGACAACACCCAGAAACCAAGCCCAAGGGCGACAACTAAAAAAGTCTCAAGCAGACGATTGAATACAATGGCAACTAAGGATTCCGCAACTTTACCGTCCGCTTGAGAGAACTTATACCAGCGCATTCCACTACCGACCAAAGTGCCGGGAAGGAAGAGCAGGTAGAACTTTATAGTAAGATTTATAACCAGAATTTGGGTAACGCTTAAATTTATACCGTGCTTTCGGATTAATAATTTAAGCTGTACAGCCCCCAAATATACACTCGGTAAAACCAGTAACAAACCCGGCAGGAGATATCTCAGGTCAGCTGTTACAAGTGCAAATATGACTTCTCTAACAGGTACAATCCAAAATAGACCAATAAAAAGTCCGATTATTACAATAATCTTTATAGCTCGACGAGTATTCCGCCCGGCTGGCGTGTCGCCATACCATAGCGATCTGATTTTCTGCGAAAAATTCATTTTGCTGGGAAGCCAATTACACACTTAAATGAAATTTGTGCTTACAATGGTGCTCGCGATTATACCTGACTTTGTGATACAAGAATAATCCATAACTTGACAGCCAAAATCTATATGGTAGCATCTCAATGAACCAGTGCGTTCTCAAAACTCCTCATACGATATTGCATTTATTCCAATATATGACCAATAATAAGAGGAGCAATCCATATTGCTCTTTGATTGTAAAAGAGAGATGGAATTAAGCGCATTCTGGGTCCATAATTCTGACCCCTCACATCATATCCCAAATGGGTGATAGAACCTTCAATTAGATTTAACCCATGAATCAGAACAACGGCATGTCAATTAAATTGGAAAACAAAGAATTGAAATCAGCAAGCAACCAGCGTTCATATTTCAAGCGCATTTCCTCTTCATCCTGGATGCCCGAGGTGATCGCGTTGCTATCAGGAATTCTATTCTTGATCCAGGGTTGGATTTACTCTCACACGCAGCAATCTGCGCTTGATGAAGGCGCATACCTTTCAAAAGGATATCTCTTTGTAACAGGTCAATACTCGATCTACCAGGACTACGGTCCATGGAGCAACCACATGCCGTTGTCCTTTTTTATTCCTGGTTACGTCCAATACATGTTTGGACCAGGAGTTGGGGTTGCACGCTATTTTTCCCTCTTACTGGCTGGACTGATGCTGTTGGGAATTTTGATAATCGCAAACCGCTTCGGGGGCAAGTGGTGGGGCGCCGCCGCTGTCTTTGTGTTCGCAATAAATCCCTCTTTGATTAAGATGTACAGCGTTGCCGTACCACAAGTTTTAATTGCCTGCATGCTTGTTTGGATACTTGTATTAGTGCTTGGAGATGGACGACCTTTATGGCAGATCGTCCTGGGGTCCTTGCTTGCCGGATTGATGTTAATGACCCGCATCAACATGCTGCCCGTTTTGCCATTATTGCTGCTTTACATTTTTTGGCAGCATGGTGTCAAAGCTGGAATACTCTCAACAATTGTAACTGCATTGACCGTTACCCTGGGACATTTGCTCTTTTGGCCAGACATACTGAAAATATGGGCAAAACGATTACCTCAAGTTATTACCCCATTTTTAGATCCGTACCGTTATCACATAGAAATAACTGATATCTGGAACCCGCAAGTCACTTTATTGAACCGCCTGTTAAGCTTCCTTTACAGCCTGCGTATTCATTTCGTACCTTTAATTGGCACATTAACCGCATGTTTACTTTGGCCGAGAAAATCAAAGTGGAAGAGTTCTAATCACTTCCGTGCGTCTGTATTCCTTCTAAGCCTTTTCTTAGTGTTGCTGTTCATTCATCTGTGGGCTGCATTGGGTCAAGACTACTGCGTGTTTTGTCTTGATGGTTATATTGCTTATTTCTCAACGCTCGGTGTACTTCTTGTAATCGTTTCCTTTTCCAGTTGGAGAAGACAATTGCCATTGTGGTACCAAGTATTTCTTGCAGCGATCATTTTGGTAATCTGTGCGGGAATTGGTTTTGGCGCTTTTGAAGACATCGGCGACACACTTTTTAACATTCAAATTCCAAGGGTTTTGATTGATTTTTCCAGTCGTGCTTCGGGTTTTGTACCTTTGGGTGCAGTTCTAATCAACAAGTTCAACTTTGAATATGCAGCCCTTCGCCGGTTTATCCCAATACTATTTGGCCTTGGGGTCGGCATTTTGGTAATTTTCTTTGCACTGGGAACACGGATTATCCTCCTTCGTCGGAATCCTTCGAAACCTGGTGCGTCTACAAGAAGCGTCCCATCATTTGGTTATTTGGCTATGGTAATTTTCTTAATTATGGGAACACTCCTTACACCTACCGGATTATTTGCAGGGGGTGGGAGTAACTACGACTGTACAGGAGATGTAATCAGTTCGTACAGTGAGACTGGGGAATACCTAGCTTACCATATCCCGCCAGGATCAAAAGTTTATTGGAAGGGTGGATTGTCGGCTGTGCCACTTCTCTATGTGCCTGGTATAGAAATCTATCCATCACAGTTGAACGATGGTTACTCATTTAAAATAGAGGGTGACACTGAACAACTGCATAAATGGGGTTTTTGGAATAAGGAAATTGCACTCCGATGGCTTGAGGAAACCGATTTTGTGCTGATAGAACAACGCTCATTCCATGGATGGCATAAAGATGCTCTTTCAACTGGGAAATTTGAAGAGTTGGAGCCCACACCGCTTCAGGTGCAATGCCGGAGCGACTCATGGATTCGCATATTCAAGAGGATTAAATAAACAATTCTATTCTTATAGATAAGAAGCAAGTCTTAAAACTACCAAGACTATTTTAAGCTCAATCATCAATAACAACAACCAAATAAATCACCTGTTGTATAATTCGTCAGGTAGATTTATGAAAAAACTGTTACAAATTGCAGGCAGTTTCACTATAGGATTTATTCTATACCGTGCTCTGATGGAGTTTTATTTGTTGGCTCCATCAATTGGACCATTCCTGGGGAAGTTAACCATTAAATGGGGGATAGCTTTTTTCAGCCTGGCGGTTTTCGACCTGCTTGTATTCCTCATTATCCTTCTGGCTATCTGGAATCCAGAGAAATTAAAAAAGAAAGAACAGCCTCTGATTAAACTACGCGAACGGTTCGGATTATTCCGCTGGCCCATCGCGATCGCAGCACTGGTCTTTCCAGCCTATTTGCTCCTCTATACCGAGTGGGGAAGTATATTCACCGGCCCTTACCTCCGGTTGATGCTGCTTCTAACCTCTAGCCTTTTATTTGCTTTAGTGACATCTGCCTCGGAATCACATTTGTTGACTCGCACCAATTTTTTCTTAGGGCTGCTCCTGACCGGCAGTATATTCGTAATAGGCGACTATCTTACGAATGTAACTAACTACCCATTTACGCTCTCATGGTCGGAGGGCAACCGTCTTTACGATTATTCGATTTATTTTGGCAGTGATCGCTACACATTTCCCGGTAAATTAACCATCCCATTTGACGCCCCAGGCAGACATATGCTGTGGGGATCCATCTTTCTAATTCCCGATACACCGATTTGGCTCCACCGGCTCTGGGATGCAATTCTATGGACCATACCGTATATGTTGTTGGGGTTTTTGATAGCCAGATGGGGCACATTAGGTGGGAAAGGAAAATTGATGTTTTCACTCTGGGTGTTTCTTTTCCTCACCCAAGGACCGATATACACGCCTTTAGTATTGAGTGCCTTACTTATAGTGATATTTGTGCATCCCGGTCGATGGTTGTTATCAATGCTTGGTGTTGTGCTAGCTAGCTTCTATGCTGCATCCAGCCGGTACACCTGGTTTGCTGCCCCTGTGACATGGACTGTATTGATTCTTCTTTCTACGATTAATATTAATAAAGGTGAAAAGTTTGTTGATACTTTACGCAGAATTATGCCAATTGCTATAATTTCCTTTACTGGGCTTGCGGCCGCAGTAATCGCTCACCCACAACTCATCTTACCCCAAGAATTAACCACGGGGTCTTCTTTCTCCCAACCTCTTTTGTGGTTCCGGTTGCTCCCAAACGCAACCTACAACGAAGGAATCATCCTGGGTATCATTACAAAGACTATTCCATTAATCACTCTCATGGTTTGGCTAATTGTAAGCAAACAATGGAAGTTGAACTGGATACAAAAATTCACCTTCGTTGGATCTGCCTTTGCATTCTTAATGATTGGTCTCATCATCAGCGTGAAGATTGGGGGAGGCAATAACCTTCACAACCTAGATTTGTATCTCGTTACATTGATTATCCTATCCGGTCTCATGCTCAAGGGTGTGAATAAAATTTTCCCTTCCAAATGGCCTTTATGGGCTCAGGGCGTACTTGTCCTCGTAATATTTGTACCTTCTTGGAATGCTTTCAACACTGCCGCGCCTTTACAATTACCACCGCAGAATATAGTCACTAACGCTTTGGAAACTATCCAAACAGAAGTCAAGAAAGCTAAAATCCAAGGGGAAATTCTGTTTATTGACCAACGTCAACTGCTGACATTTGATTTTATTCAAGATGTACAGTTGGTTTCGGAGTATGAGAAGAAGTTGCTTATAGAACAGGCAATGGCTAATAATTTTGTATATTTCCAGGAGTTTTACGAGGACCTTGCTGCCAAAAGGTTTTCTCTGATCGTAAGCAACCCTCTTTCAAGAAAAAAACAAGACCGCTCAGATATGTTCGCCGAGGAGAACAACGCTTGGGTAAAATGGGTCACCAGACCTGTATTGTGTTACTACAAACCAATATACACTTCAAAAGAAGTTCGCATCCAATTATTGGTCCCGCGAGCTACACCCAAGAACTGTCCAAAATACATTTACCCACCATGAGGAACGACCAAGAAAGAGTGCCTCCCGCATTACTTTTTTTATTGAATATCAAATTGCTTGGATTTAAAATCTGCTGAGCATAACCCATATGAAAGAAATCAAGCTCCTATCAGCAGCCTGGTATAAAGACGAACAAATAACACTAGAATTTCCAGACTCGTGGGATATTAATGTGCTTGGTGACCAAAATTTACCGGAACTTTCTCACACATCGATTAAAGAGCAAATTGAAAATCCTATCGGAAGTAAAACTTTAAACCAACTGGCCAAAAATTGCGCCCGCGCGGTAATCATCGTCGACGATCTCACTCGTCCTACTCCAGCAGACATCCTAATTGATGTCGTGCTTGTAGAATTAGCTAATACCGGCATTCCCAATGAGGCGATCACGATTATCGTGGGCGGTGGGGCTCATAAACCGGCTACTGGAGATGATATCAGGCGCAAACTTGGACCCAATATTCCATCCTCAATACGTGTCAAACCACACAACAGCCGCGAGGATCTTATTTTCTTGGGGACGACATCCAAGGGAACACCCCTTTATATCAATCGAGAAGTCTATGAAAGCGACTTGAAAATCGGCATAGGTTGTATCTACCCTCACCCCGCGGCAGGTTTTTCTGGCGGGTCAAAAATCCTTGTTCCAGGGGTTGCTGGTTACAAGACTATCCAATACTTGCACGACCATCTGAGAGGGGCTGATCGTCGAGCAGGTTCTCTAGATACTGAGTTCGGGAATGAAATCGCACAAATCGCAACCCAAGTCCACCTAGATTTCATCGTCAATGTGGTATTGAACCAGCGACGGCAAATTGCAGCCGTTTTTGCAGGAGACAAAAATATCGCGCACCGGCAAGGAGTTGAGTTCGCATCCAAACAATACCGTATTCAACCCGTGAAAGATGCGGATTTAGTTGTAGCAGATATGTATCCATTCGATACGGATCTGCAATTCGCTTATGATAGAGGCTTTTGGCCGCTGCATCAAGCAAAGAGAGATGCTTCAAGAATAGTGCTAGCCGCCTGTCCAATAGGGGTTGGGGATCATGAATTGTTCCCCCTTGAGAGTGCCGTGCGAACGCGGATGTTGCGTCGATTGAAGAATTTCCAAATGCGGGATCTCAAAACACTTCTTTATCGGATCAAATCAGGACGCAATATGATAAAAAAGAGATCGCTCGATTTTTTGATGCTTACTCAAGGAATAAGCGAGGAAGAGCTGAGGACAATATTCCCAAATGGGGAAATATATCACCAGTGGGACAATCTATTGCTCGAACTCAAACGTCGCCACACTAAACCATCTGTAAAAGTGGCAGTTTACAAATGCGCTCCCTTCCTGATAGATTTATAAATACAAAAATTCGAATAGCACCAGAAATTTAAGGTGATGATTTAGATCCCTGTTATTTGTCCACTCTCAATTAAAGAATTGGCACTAAACCCCATTAATGCTTCAAAATGTTCTTCGAACGAATTAGGGGGCAGGTCGTAATGAGCCGGTAGTACTTTTATGTCATACACTGCCTCTTTCGAATCAGCTGTAATTCTTATTCTATCGACCACTTGATTCACACGAATATCATACATTATCAAATCCTGTTTATCTCCCAAAAGCAGCGTCTGGTTGTTCAATGAAGTTGCCCCTCGCAGGAATCCTTCTCCCACCCGGGTTGTAGATAAAACCTGGCAAGTTTCTGGATCGAAATTGATTACTGTTCCTTCAGTAGTATTCAAATAGACCACAGTGTTATTCGGTAACAGCAGCAGGCTGTGACCAGGCACTGTGGCTTTTGGGATTTCAAGACACAATGAAATACTTCCCTCACGGGCGATCCGTGTTATTGCAGATTTTCCCCTAACGGGGAGTGCGATTAGATCGGTGTGTTTATCCTTTTTTATTCCCAGTACAGATCGAATCCTGCGATTCACAACCATCATTTGAGACCATATACCCAACTCGATCAATCGATCTTTCATACGTAACAAGGTTTCAAAATCTGTTCCTACAATAAGTCCTAATGAAACCAGAAGATCGCCATCCGGTAAGATGCATAAACTATTAACATGTGCCCTATCATATTCACCAAAATCGTATGTTCGAGGATCTAGAAAATTAATTGATCCCTTCCGGATCTGGTCTGGCTGTAACAAAAGCGTCGGTTTCCATCGTAATTCCTCTAATGCCAGTGATGGTTCGCGCAAATAATAGTGCTTCAGTAATTCTCCAGATAAACTAAATTGCATCAATATGTCGGTCCGTGATGAGGTCACCCATAAGGTTTCACCTTGAAACATAATATCGTGAACCCCGGCGCAGGCTGGGTGTGTAAAAGTTCCGATTAAGTTCCACTCTGGATCATAGCGGAAGATAACCGAATAGTTCGAAATAACCACCTGGTCTTCACGAATAGCGATCCCCTTACAACCGCGCATTCCCCCCCGTAGATTCGTATCAAATTCGTGATATGGTGGTTCGATAATCATGCTGCGCTGAACCGCCCGTTTACGATCTAGATCAACAACATACAAATATCCAGAAGGGCCTGTCGCAGAGGAATGGCGCCTAACAGTGGATACCAATAAGGCTGTCATTTACCACCCTAATCGCAGGAAATTTCTGGGCGGGAAAGCCCGGTCAATTCTTCGTAAATTCTCAAGTGCCGGTCAATAGATTTATTCACTTCGAATACATCTCGAATGTAGGCATAACCGCGTTCGCCCTGTTCTCTCCATAGGTTGTTTTCTAACAATACCCCCAGTCCTTTTTTGAAGTCATCGTCAGATGCATAGTAACCAAATTTCGAAGCGAAACCGTCGGGATCAACCGAAGATAGTATGGCGCACCCATGAGCTGCAGCTTCAATAAAAGCGTTCGGCAGGGCTTCACGAACTGCTGTGTTCACAAAAACCCAGCTGGTCTCGAGGATCTTCGAATGCCTGTCACTGGAAAACTGGTCAATAAAACCAACCATCTCCAAATTTGGGAGGTTACTATATCTATCTCGTAATTCATTTTCCCATTTTTTATCCCGGCTTTTCCCAACAGCAAGGAATCGGACATTTGGGAAAGACTTGGCTAACTCAAAAAACATATCGGGTCGCTTGCGCCTATCCCAACGGTTCATATAACACACCGTGGGGTCTGAAGACTTGTTTATCGTATCCGGGACGACTACCGGTGTGGGCAAGAACACAGGATCGGCTTTCAAATTATATTTCGCCTTTACTTTGGGAATTAAATAACGACCTATCGTAAACCACCCATCACCACGTCGTACAGCATTGTCGACAAGCCAGTTATCTTCGTACACCCAATTTGCCAATACTTGAGGATAATTCAAAGACGGCATTCGCAGCTCAACCCCCCAGTCATGTGGGTCGCGCGGATCACGAAATGTCATAATATGTTTTCGATCGGGCATCGCTTTCATCGCCAAGTAAGTTCCTGATGATGGCTCTTGGGAGTGGTAAATATCCGCGTCGGCTTCCCGGAACAGCTTTGTTGCTGTCATAAAATCCGGGAATCGGAAGCTCAAGACGCGGATTCCGTCTAAATCTTCCACTGGGCGCTGGTCTTCACGCCTCGGAACGACGGCAGTCACATCCAAGCCGCGCTTTACAAGCTCACGACCAATCAAACGTGTGGCACGTCCAAATCCTCCATATTTTCCCCATGCAAAGATTTCAACCGAAATCAAACATACTCGCATGTTGTCAATACCTCCTGCAATCTGGTAATAATTAAAGTTGCGATTGTCTTATAACCGCCAGAAGTCTTTGGTAAAAAGTATCCTCTCAACGAAACACAGGAACAATGTGAAAAGATATTGTGTGTGTGGGCTTTTCATTCGGCTCGACTATAGACTTTGACATATTGTTCAGCGACTACCGGCCAATCAAAATTTTGAACCATCCTTCTATATGCGTCTTTCCCTAATTGGTCGCTCAGATCGGGATTACCCGCCAGTTTTATTAATGCCGCCCGAATAGCTTCAGCATCTTTTGGTGCAACCAGTAATGCTGCCTCTCCAACCACTTCCTCGCAGCCAGTACTTTTTGTGGTTATTATTGCCAGGCTGGCAGCCATTGCTTCAAGCAATACCATCGGGAAGTTCTCGGATTCTGAAGTCATTACAAAGATACTGGCTTGTTCAAATAACTCTTGCAACTTGGGTTTTTTTTGGTCGATCCAACCATGGAATTCGATCTCCGCACTTGTTTTTACCGTGTTGGCGATTTTTTTAAGTGTGGGAAGATAGGGTCCGGTTCCAACAATATCAACTTTAAAAGGTATGCTCAGACCATCAAGAGCCTTTAGAAAATACTGGACACCCTTACGTTCAAAGAAACGGCTGACGATTAAGATGCGGTTCTGTTCTCTCTTTGAGAAATCATATTGATTAACGCGAATGCCGTTTGGGATCACTTCAACTGGAGTAGAGGGCTCTTGCAGCGCTATCAGCCTCGCCAAGCTGTTACTCGGTGAGACAATCCTCTCGGCACTCTCCACGACTAAACTCCAAATAGGTTTAAGCACCTTATGCAGATGTATGAACCGATTTGGATTGTAGCCAGGAACATCGGAACCATGTGCTGTGACTATGTAAGGCAAACCAGTAAGCTTCCGCAACATGTAAGCTAAAAGTGCATCAGGGAAAATAAAGTGGGTATGGTTTATATCATATTGTGTGCGCTTAGTTAGGCGGATCAATACAGGCAACGCTGCGATGAGATAAGTCACCATCTCGGGGGGCCGGCAAATTGACTCCTGGAGACGCAAACATGGAATCCGATATACATTCACTCCATCCACTTTTTCGTATCTTGGCAGACCGCGAAAACCCATAGTAACTAAATCCACACTGTGACCCTGGCATGCTAATTCATTCGTTAAGCCTGCTACAACCCTTGCACCACCCCCTCCAATAGGTGGATACTCGTAACTCAATAATAGAATTCGCATTTATGACACTCACCAAGATCGGTTGAGAAGAACAAAAAGCGTTTCAAAATTTTTACTCCGGAACAACCCAAACAATTCTAGCACAATTCTATTTATTGATACTAACCTTAGAGATCTCCAATAGTATAATCGGATGGGAATAAATAGGAGATTACCATGTATTGGTTTCGAGACGGAAACCCACTGCAGCTATTACCTTGGTTAGGGATCACATTAGTCTGGTTAATCGGCGGCTGGTTATTAGCCAGACACGCATTCAACATGGAAAGGCGCGAACGGTTAATTGTTGGCGCTGGTTTAGGTCTCTGTTCTTATTTGTGGTTCGCAAATTTATTGGGTCATTGGCTTCCACCCATGATAACCTTCACTCTTGCTGGTTTTATGGTGCTTGTAATAGGTGTGGCTTTCGCATGGCGAGGGGAAAGACCTGTTCTTGATTGGAGGGACTTTAAAGTATGGTCACTGCTCCTAGTCGGACTGCTCTTAATTTATATCTTCACTCAAATTGGAAAGGGGTTGGGATTGTTCGATGATCATAAGAACCTGTCCATAATATCCATCATGGCTACAGGTGATATACCGCCCCATTTCTACATGAATCCTGATTTCTATTTTTCATACCATTACGGATTCCAATTACTTGGCGCCAGTCTGATGCGGCTTGGCGGGTTTTTCCCGTGGAGCGCGTTCGATTTCAGCAAAGCATTAGTAGGCGCCTGGACTGTATTATTGGCTTACTTACTGGGGGTGAGATATCTGAAAAGCGAGTTTGGAGGGGCAATTCTTGCAGTTGTCCTGACATTGGCAACTGGCACGCGATATTTATTATTATTGCTACCTCCAGCACTGCTTATCGAAGCCAGTTCTAAGATTTCATTAGCACAAACCAGTTCCAAACTGGGGGCGCCATTTTTCTTAGCATTAACAAAAAAATGGGCTGTTGACGGAGGCCCTCCAATTCCATTTGTCTTCGGCTTTCTTAATGGGATAATGCCTCCTCATTTTTTAACAATACAAGCCGGTCCTCCGGCTCTAGCAATATTAATCTTTCTCCTGGTTTGGTTGCTTGCCTCACGGGGCAACAGGACCTATTCTTTCATAATCTTCGCAATTCTCTTTTCTTTCTGGGCTCTTGCCTTTGAATCCAGTTATGTCTTGTATTTTACAGGCGGTGTTTTAATCGCTGTTTATTACTTATGGAAACGATGTGGGACATATATTATGAGGAGCGAATATTACGCTTTGCTGCTGTCCATACCTTTCGCTATTTTTCAAGGCGGAAGCATCACCGAGATTCTCCGCAAACAAATTCTGGGGTACGAGAAACCCGTCCCCGCGGCCATTAAATCTGTGGTCGACGGCTTCTCATTCGCAGGCTTTTCACTTCGTTGGCCTCCTGCCATCATATCCGCGCATCTCAGCCCATTAAGAATTTATTCGCCCTTAGAAGTGCTGGTTGCACTATTCGAAATCGGTCCCATAATCCTGTTCACACCATGGATCACAATATGGGCTTGGCGGCGTTTCAAGGAGGGAAACTGGATAAATGGAGTACTAATCTTGAGCTCGTGGATTGGATTCCTGGCTCCTATTGTTTTGAGTTATCGGTCGGAGCGTGATATCACTCGTCTTTCAGCATATGCAATATTAATTTGGATAATATTCTTTGTATTCCTTATTTGGGAGTATTCTGGCTATTGGTCCAAATTTCTAAAATTCGCTGGAGTTACCAGCCTCTCATTAATGGTGTTTGGGGGCATTGTGATCGCCGGGATATCCCTAACCGCAGCCACACAACCGATCATTTCATCAGGAATAACTAGGCTGGATGCTATGATAGCAAGCGACGTTTGGGACACCCTGCCCTACAACGATCTGGTTTTTGACTCCGAAAAATGGCGTGCTACTGCAGTGACGGGACGGTTCACTAGAGCCGGTGCTGGCATCCGAAAAATCCTGCCTGAATGGGAGCAATTACGCGCAGATCCATCAATCGAGGGTTTTTTAGAAAACGGCTATTCATATATATATATTGATGAAGAATGGTGGAGTGAATTAGCCATCGAGAATAGAGAGGCTTTATCTGATCCGTGTATTCAGGTTGTCTCAGAGCATTGGAACATTGAGCATGATAAATACCGGCGGTTGATCGGTATTAACGAGTGCATATTGCAATGATAATTGTTCGAATCCACATAGACACGACAGTATAGAAAGGATTGTCCCCTGAAATAACTCGAAATTTTTCAACAAAGAACCTATTTGTTATATATAACACTATTTTTGTTATTCAAAATCAAATTTTTTGCTTCATATCCCACAACTTTTTTGAAATGCTCTTCAAAAGAAAGGGGGGGCATGGAATAATGAGAGGGTAATCTCTTGATATCATAAACGGCCTCATTTAAATCTGTGGGTATTTTCATCCTTTTCACAACACGTTTAGCTGATAAATCATACGTCAGTAATTCCCCTCTTGTACCCAGCAGAAGAGTCCGGTCATTGAGTGTTGTAATTCCACGCAGAAAACCATCTGTCACTTTAGTGGAAGATAGTATATCTCCCGACCGGGGATCAATGTGTAGAACTGACCCATCGGTGGTGCTCAAGTAAATAACCGTACCATCCGGCAAAGTGTGCAAACTGTGACTTGGTGCTGTAACGTTTGGCAGAACAAAACACAGTGAACGAGTCCCATCAGAGGAGATTCGCACTACAGCCGATTGGGCTTTAGCAGGCTTAATTATCAGATTGTCGTCCATGGTTTTGGAATTCTTCTCAAACACATTGCGCATCCGGCGATTTACAGCCACAAATCCACGCCATACTCCCCATTTGACAAGCTGCTTCTTCAATCTCAGCAAAGTTGCGAAATCCACCCCGAAGACGAAACCCATAGATATCAATACATCACCGTTTGGCAAAACACAAACGCTGTTAACATGCGCTCTGTCGAACGTCTCTTTCTCGTGTGTACGAGGATCTCGGAAGTCAATCACTCCCTGACGAATTTGGTCTCCCCCTAAAAGGATAGGTGGCTTCCACTTCAATGCATCTGTTGCAGGAGATGGTTTTCGCATGTAGAAATGGTGCAATAATTCACCTGAAATATCAAATTGCATCACCATATCATTTCGAGCTGAGGAAACCAATAATGTGTCACCCTCAAATAAAATATCATGGATTCCAGCGCAGGAAGGATGAGTAATAACCCCCAGCAAGTTCCACTGCGGATCATACCGGCAGATCATTGAATCGTTTGAGAGTGCGATCTGGTCGTCACGAACAGCCATTCCTTTGCTGCCGCGCATACCTCCGCGCGGGTTTGTATCTACCTCCCTGTATGCAGTCTCAATAATGGAACAACGCCGTAATATTCGTTGATTCTGGATATCTATGGCGTAGATAAACCCGGAGGTTGCATTAGCTGGACAACGCCGCCGAACGGTAGATACTAACAACATAGTCAAATACACCTACAGATCAAAGCTGCTGGATCGGCTCAAGCCAATGACTCAAATCTCGATCAAGCAGATCTTGTAAACGATTGATGTCCTCGTAGTAATAATCAGTTAATTCTAATCGCAGTTCGGGTGAGAAGAGCGGTTTGTCCTGAAATCGGATCACCCATTCAAAGATATTATGCCGCATCCGGTCTTTGAACAGGGGGCGGATGGTAGCACGGAGTTTACTTGATCGAGCCCACGCTGCCCTCAATAATGGGTTTCGGATAATTCCTGTTACATTATGCCGGTGAGATAGATCAGGCACAAATGTGTCATCTACATCCAGAAATTTATATAGGCTGCTTACTAACTCATATGGTTTTTCTTTGAGATCATCAAAGAGCGAAATGTGCATCTGATTCCGGTCAAATATACCGAAATATCGCTTCAGAAATTGATAATAAAATCCAACGTTAAGATACCGGCAAACTACCCAATAATCACGCAGCCCGTTTTGATCCTGAGCAATCGCTTCGCCAAAGTCATTACAAGGCTCAATTCCATCACGCAGGTTATGGTAAAAAGCGGAGAAAGCGCGATCGGCTGGTTGTCGTAAACTCGCGATAAGCCTGACACCCGGAATGAACCCATGAATCACTTCGGGTATGTTTGGAGTGGAAAGATAGCGGACAGAAGCCTCGCCGATCGCTATCTCGTTAGTGACTCTGTCGAATAGTTTCTGATAACGATCTAAATCGTCGATCAATCGATTTCGGAGCCTTTCAGCGCCAGGTCCTTGCAGACGAACCTCCTCTCCATAAGCCCAGAAGAAGCCAGATTCTTTTACCGGGCACATATAGACATCAGGGTGTTGGGCGAGCACATTATGGAGCGTCGTGGTCCCACCCTTTGCCGCACCAATGATTAAAAAATTCGGCATTGTCATGAAGTACAAATCCCGTTAGTCATTTTCAATGCAGATATGTTTTCGCTATCCTGAAGCTTAAACTTGACAATTTCGCCAGGATGTAGATCAGGCAACATGTTTTGCCCGTAAAGAATGAATAGCCTCCAAAAGTCCTCCCGCTAGACCAAGTAAAAAGCCACGCGCCCAGAGCAGCAACGAGAATGCGATTGCGAGCTCTGCGCTGACTCCGAATGTTGAAAGCACTGCCACCAAGGTAATCTCGCGAACGCCTAAACCACCTGCAAACGAAAAAGGTAGAAATGCGGCCAATAACACAATTGAACGGATCCATCCCATATCAATGAACGACATTTCAATACCGACTGCTTTAGCAAGGAAAACATAAGACCCAATACCAACCAGCTGTCGAGACATACCAACGATTGTAACAAACAACAATTGCCAAGCCGAGAAATCTGCATAATTCGCTACAGCTAACAAGAATTTTTCAAGTTTCTGCATCCCAAACTGGAAAAGCGATGACGAAAACGTTCCTCCGGCTCGGGATGCGATAAATTTCGAAAGTGGCAAACTCAACTGGGTGAGTACAAACCACAGTAGTATAGTTAGGAAAATCAACACTACAAGCTGTATGGTATCGATCTGTACATAATCTTGACTACTCAACAACCAGAAACCGAGCCCAAGCACA